>CAZLTC010000055.1:0-4910 GCA_964562405.1 uncultured bacterium
CCCGACATGTTGAATCCACCGAACGGGTGCACGTCGACGAAAGCGCCCGTGCACTTCCGGTTCAGGTAGAGATTGCCGACGTGGAACTCGATACGCGCGCGGTCGAGCTTCTCGCGGTTTTCGGAGTACACCGAGCCCGTGAGACCGTACTCGGTGTCGTTAGCTATGCGAAGCGCGTCGTCGTAGTCCTGAGCCTTGATGACGGCGCAGACCGGACCGAAGATCTCCTCCTGACCTATCGTATCGCGCGATCTCACGTCGGCTATGATGGTCGGCTCCACGAAGTACCCGCCGCCCATCTCGATGGCCCTGCCGCCGTGGACGAGTCTTCCGCCCTCTTTCTGGCCAACCTCGATGTACTTGAGTATCGACTCGCGCGCCTTCTTGTTGACGACGGGCCCCATCCAGTTTCCTTGTTCCTTGGCGGGCCCGATCTTGATCTTCGCAGTCTCGGCCACGAGCTTCTCGATGAACTCCTCGTAGACGGTCGCGTCGACGATCGCGCGCGAGCACGCCGAGCACTTCTGGCCCTGGAAGCCGAACGCCGCCACCGCCACGCCCTTGGCCGCCGCGTCGAGGTCCGCCTCGCAGTCAACGACGATGGCGTCCTTGCCGCCCATCTCCGCCACGACACGCTTGATCCAGATCTGTCCGGGCGAGGTACGCGCCGCGCCCTCGACGATCTGGAGTCCGACCTCGCGCGATCCAGTGAACGAGATAAAACGCGTCCTCGGATGCTCCACGAGCGTCCCGCCGACCACGCCGCCGCTCCCAACGAAGAAGTTGCACACGCCAGCCGGGAGTTTCACCTCTTCCAGGATCTCCATGAACTTGTGACCCGTCAGAGGTGAGTCGCTTGAGGGCTTGAGAACGACGGTGTTGCCTGAGACGATCGCGGCGGTGGTCATGCCAACCAGGATCGCCAACGGGAAGTTCCACGGCGGTATGACGACTCCCACGCCGAGCGGGATGTAGAAGTACGAGTTCTGCTCGTCATCGCGTGGAGTCAACTCCTGGGGCTGTGAGTAACGCAGCGCCTCGCGCGCGTAGAACTCCAGGAAGTCGATGGCCTCGCAGACATCCGCGTCCGCCTCGACCCAGCTCTTCCCCACCTCGAGGACCATCGTGGCTCCCAGCTCCAGCCTGCGGCGTCTCATCACCCCGGCCGCGCGGAAGATGTAGTCCGCCCGATCGGCAGCGGAGACGAGGCTCCACTGCTCGAACGCCGTGTCCGCCGCCTGAATGGCTTTCTCGGCGAGCGCGGGTGTGCCCTTCTGGAATATGCCCAGCACCTGCTCCGGGTTGGACGGATTCATCGTCTTGAGAGCGCCGTCGCCCTTGACCCTCTCGCCGTTGATGATGAGGTCATACTCGCGGCCGGCTTCCGACTCCACCTTGGCTATGGTGGTCTCCATCTGCTTCCTGAGGGCGTCGTCCCTGAAGTCGTGAACCTGGCAGTTCTTGAAAACCGGCTTCATGCCGCTCTCCTTGGGGGATAAGTGACTGGCGTCTCGGGCTGGCTCGACCCATTATTCTACACGGTCTGGAGGCCGG
Organism: uncultured bacterium; assembly: GCA_964562405.1. Lineage (GTDB taxonomy): Bacteria > Joyebacterota > Joyebacteria > Joyebacterales > Joyebacteraceae > WJLY01. The sequence continues at coordinate 1,555 of CAZLTC010000055.1, forward strand.
GTTCAAGCCTCAGCGCCGCCCTCAGACGCGACGGCGTCTCGTCACCGGGGCGCCTCCACGGCCTGGGCGCGCTGCCGTGCGTCTTTGGTCTGGCAGACACCGGCCTCACGGCTTAGAATGCACTCATTGCGGCGGCATCCGGAACGGGCCGACACACGGGAGCGGCATAGTGCGAATACTCGTCACGGGCGGAGCGGGCTTCATAGGCAGCAACTTCATACGGTACTACCTGTCCGAGCACGCGGACTGCGAGATCGTCAACCTCGACAAGCTCACATACGCGGGCAACCTCGAGAACCTCAGGGATGTCGACAACGACGCAAGGTACACGTTCGTGCACGGCGACATCTGCGACCCGGAGGCCGTCGGCGGCGCCTTGGCCGAGATGGACGTCGTCGTGAACTTCGCGGCCGAGACGCACGTGGACCGCTCGATAGGCAACCCGTCGGGGTTTCTCAGAACCGACATCTTCGGTGTGCACGTACTGCTCGAGGGTGCCAGGACTCACGGCGTAGGGAGGTTCGTACAGATCAGCACCGACGAGGTGTACGGTCCGGCCACCGGCGAACCGTTCGACGAGAACGCCCCTCTGAACCCGCGCAACCCGTACTCAGCAAGCAAAGCAGGCGGCGAGATGCTGGCACGCTCGTACTTCACGACCTATGGATATCCGGTCATCGTCACTCGCGCCGCCAACAACATCGGCCCGAACCAGTATCCGGAAAAGGTCGTCCCTCTCTTCACGACGAACGCCATCGAGGACAAGCCCCTTCCGCTCTATGGGAGCGGTGATCAGGAGCGCGACTATATGCACGTCCTCGACCACTGCACGGCGCTCGACCTCATCATCGAGCGCGGCGAGCCGGGCGAGACCTACAACATCGGCGCCGGCAATCACATGAAGAACATCGACATGGCCCGCCTCATCCTGGAGGAGTTGGGCAAGCCCGAGAGCCTCATCACCCACGTGCGGGACCGTGAGGGCCACGACTTCCGCTACGCCATCGATTCGGGTAAGCTGCGCTCACTCGGATGGAAGTCCGCGTATGATGCGGAAAGCGCGCTCCGCGAGACCGTCGCGTGGTACGCCGGCAACAGGGACTGGTGGGAACCGATCAAGTCCGGGGAGTTCAGGAAGTACTACGAGGCGCAGTACGGCGACAGGCTGGCGGACCGCTAGCGGCCGCCGGGACGCTCCTGCCTCTAGCCCCGCTCGAAGTGCGCGCCGCCGATCAGGATGGCGACACCTATCCCGACAACCACGAACACGAACGCGATGAACGCGCCCTGCCCCCAGACCCGCACCATGAACGGGAAGACGAGCTGGAACACGCCGAGCGCTCCTATGAGCGTCCCGACGTAGCGACCCATGCGCTGCGGCTCGGCGACCCCGTACTTCTTGTAGCCAGCCACGAGGGTCAACTGCTGACCTCGCCAGAAGACCCGCGCGAGCACCAGGAGCAAGATGCCGATCGGCACGGTGATGTAGGCCGTCCCGGCCGCGACCTGGCGGGACGGGAAGATGATGTCGCCGGAGGCGATCCCCGGGAATCCGGCGAGGACTGACACGGCACTCATGAGTGTTAGAAGCATGTGTGGTCGGCCCCTTCCGCGCTGAGACAGAGGAGAGCTTGGACGCCGGAGCCTCGACCGATCGCACGACCGTGGATCGACCCCGGCTGCCGGGAACATGGTACACTGGAGAGCCCTGCCGGACAAGTGGCCGGAATGGGAGGCGGCGGACTCCCTCCACCCCGACCGTCCCCGGCTCGATTGCGCTTGAACGCACCGCCCCCACGGCGTAACATCTCGGCTGTTCAGCCCACAGTAGCCACCTACCTCTGAGGAGATTCAGATGAGTCGAGACGACGTTCTCGCAAAGGTCCAGGAGCGAGGCATCCGCTTCATCCGGCTTCTTTTCACCGACATCGTCGGATTCCCGAAGTGCGTGACGATCACCAGCGACGAGCTCGAGGAATCGCTGTCGAACGGAAAGGGGTTCGACGGGTCGTCAATCGAGGGATTCACCAGGATCCACGAGAGCGACATGATCGCCATGCCCGACCCCTCCACCTTCAAGATCCTCCCGTGGACCGAGGGCGGCGAAGAAGCCCTCATGTTCTGCGACATCCTCGAGCCCGACGGCAAGCCCTACGCGGGAGACCCGCGCTCCACGCTTCGCCGTACCCTGGCGCGCGCGGAGCAAAGAGGCTGGACGTTCACGGTGGGGCCAGAACTCGAGTACTTCTACTTCACTGGAGATGAGGACCCACGCCCGTTGGACAAGGCTGGCTACTTCGACCTCACGCCTCCCGATCTGGGCGAGGCGCTCCGCAAGAGGACCATCCTCGCACTGGACTCGCTGGGCATACCGGTGGAGTGTTCGCATCACGAGGTCGCTCCGAGCCAGCACGAGATTGATCTCCGGTACGGCGACGCGATGTCGGTGGCCGACCGCGTCATGCTCTCGAAGCTCATCATCAAGGAGACCGCGCAGCGCGAGGGCGTCTACGCGACGTTCATGCCGAAGCCCATCTACGGCGAGAATGGGAGCGGCATGCACCTCCACCAGTCTCTGATCCAGAACGGTCACAACGTCTTCTTCGATGCGAGTGACGAGTCCCACCTCTCTGCGACAGCGAAATCGTACGTCGAGGGCCTGCTGCAGCACGCAAGAGAGATAACACTCGTTACGAATCAGTGGGTCAACTCATACAAGCGGCTCGTGCCCGGCTACGAGGCGCCGGTGTATATTTCGTGGGCCCGCATGAACCGTTCGACACTCATCCGCGTCCCGCGCTACAGAGTGGGCCACGAGATGTCGACGCGCATAGAGTTCAGGTCCCCCGACCCGGCGTGCAATCCATACCTCACGTTCGCCGTGATGCTCGCGGCCGGACTCAATGGCATCGAGGAGGGACTCGGACTTCGGGACCACATCGAGGAGGACATCTTCTCGATGACTCCGGAGGGCCGAGAGGCGCGCGGCATCGACGTGCTTCCGGGCAACCTCTCCGAGGCCATCGCGGTAGCGCGCAGTAGCAAGCTTCTACGCGACACGCTCGGCGAGGAGACGTTCGAGAAGCTGCTCCGGAACAAGACGGCAGTGTGGAATGCCTACCGCAGCATCGTGACGCCGTACGAGATGGAGAATGACTTCCCGGTCATGTAGCGGCCGTCAGGAGATAGAATGGATCTTGGCCTCAAGGGAAAAAGAGCCCTCGTGACCGCGTCCTCAATGGGCATCGGCAGGGCGTGCGCGCTCGAGGTCTCTAGAGGCGGGGCGGATCTGGTGATCTGCGCCCGCGGCCGCGAAGCGCTCGAGGCCGCTCGCGACATGATCTCCGCCGAGACCG
>CAZLTC010000055.1:5010-15596 GCA_964562405.1 uncultured bacterium
GCGGCAGCATCGTCAACCTCGCATCAGTCTCAGTGAAGGAGCCCCTGAAGGGGCTCGTCCTCTCGAACGCGGTCAGAGCGGGCGTAGTGGGCCTGTCCAAGACCGCCGCCAGCGAGCTGGGGCCGGAGGGCATCAGGGTCAACGTGGTCTGTCCTGGCTTCACGGCCACCGACCGCATGAAGGAGCTCATCTCAGCCCGCGCCGCGCGAGAGAACAAGAGCGAGAAGGAGATATCGGAGGGGTACTACTCTTCCGTGCCGCTGGGTTCGTTCGCGGAGCCCGCGGACATCGCCAGGATGGTAGCGTTTCTCGCTTCGGACGCGGCCAAGTACGTGACCGGCGTCACGGTCCAGGTCGACGGTGGGTTCGTGAAGGGGCTTCTGTAGCTCGTCCGGAGGAGAAACAGGTGAGATCCAATCTGGCGCTTCTCGCGGTCGTTCTGTCGTCCTGTCTTGCCGTCGTATCCTGCAGCAGCTCGAGCGGCCCCAGCGACAACACACCTCAGGGACCCACGGTCTCCGGCGTGAACCTCCAGGACGGCGCGACAGACGTTGGCCTCATCCAGCGCATCGACGTCACCTTCTCGGAGGCGATGGACCCCACGACGGTCGACAATGCGACCATCATGGTCGCCGGGCGCGCGCCGAGAGGCTTTGTCGAGTATGACGATGCCACCTACACCGCGAGCTTCATCCCCGACACGCTGTACGCGGCCGAGGTCTGGCACGACTTCATCGTCAGCGCGGACGTGAAGAGCGCCGACGGTCACGCGGTCGACCCGGACACGACGACCTTCCGAACGGGCACGCTCGACAACGACCATCTGGACGACTACTTCGAGCCGAACGAGTCGCCTGCGACGGCGGCGCCAGTCGAGTTCGACAAGCGGTACCACACTCTCTCGCTTGCGGGCGATGCTGACGATGACCTCTACGAGTTCACGCTGGCGGAGACCGCCAAGGTCTACGTCTCCTGGTGGTTCAAGACCATCGAGGACATGGACTGGGTGTTCGGCTTCGACAACGAGAACGGAGAGGAGTACAACGCCGCGGGCATGGCTCCTTCGACGGGCGACTCGGCGGGCTGGTACCACTTCTCGTTCCTGCCAGGGACCTACTACTTCCACACGTACGCCCACCAGGGCCATGAAGGACACCTGATCTACGACTTCGAGCTGACGACCGCCGAGCCGTGCAGGGACGACGCTTACGAAGACAACGACTTCCGGAGCGACGCCGTGCCGATCGGACCCGGCACGATGAACAACCTCCACCTGTGCCTATACGACAAGGACTACTTCGCCATAGACCTTACGGCCGGGGACACGCTGTCGGTCACAATGACCGCCACGGCAGGCAACATCAACGACACGAAGCGCGTCATGATACAACAGCCCAACGGGAACGACGCGAACTGGTCGACGTCCTCATCGCCAACCGTGGCCACGTCCTACGTCGCCTACCAGACAGGCACGCACTACATCTATACGATGCTGTGGAACGAGTACATCGAGTACGACCTGGAGGTCTCGGTAAGGTAGGCGTTCACGAAGCGACGAGCTTATCGTTCACGCGCCGACGAGCTTCCTGAGCACTCCGACGGCGCTCGCGGCGTCCTTCGCGTAGCCGTCGGCGCCAACGGACTTCGCGAAGCGCTCGGTAACGACGGCCCCACCCACCATCACCCTGCATGAGAGCCCTGCGCTCCTGAGCGCTTGTATGACCACGGGCACTTGAGTGACCGTGGTCGTCATGAGCGACGAGAGGCCCACGACGTCCGCAGACTCGCTCTTCGCCGCCTCCACAATCTCCGCCGCAGGAACGTTCTTCCCGAGGTCGATCACGCGGTAGCCGTGGTTCTCGAGCATGCTCGCTAGGATGTTCTTACCGATGTCGTGGACGTCGCCCTCCACGGTCGCGAGGATCACGGTCCCGCGGGCGCGGGCTTCCTCCGACTTAGGGAAGAGCGGCTTGAGCCGTGAGAAGGCCTTCTCCACCGTCTCGGCGGCCAGCATCATCTGAGGCAGGAAGCACTGCTTCTTCTCGAACCGCCTTCCGACCTCCTCGAGCGCCGGTATGAGGACGGTGTCGTTGATCGCGCGCGCCTCGAGTCCCGCGCCGAGAGCCTCGTCCAGCAGGAAATCGACGTCAGAGACGTTGCCGTCCAGAACGGCAGTGCGGAGGCGACCCTCAACGGACTCGTCGGCCGGCGGCTCGGGCGGTCCCCCGCCCTTCTTCCTCCTCCGCTTCATGTGGTCGCGGATGTAGCCCGCCGAGTCCCTGTCGCGGAGCGTCAGCACCGAGGAGGCCCTCACGGTAGCCATCATCGACTCGTCGAGCGGGTTCATGATGGCCGCGTCCAGCCCACGTTCCATGGCCATCGCGAGGAAGCTCGCGTTGAGGACTCCGCGGTCCGGCAGGCCGTGGGACACGTTCGACACGCCCAGTATCGTCGGGAGCCCCAACTCCCTGCCGACGATCTCGACGGCCTTCAGGGTCTCCGGGACCCTCTCCTGCTCGGCGGACACGGCGAGCGTCAGGCAGTCTACGATGAGGTGCTCGCGCGGAACGCCATGCCTGTCCGCGCTCTCGACGATGCGGCGGATGACCGAAACGCGCTCCTCAGCGCCGGCCTTGATGCCGTGCTCGTCGAGCGCGAGGCAGACGAGGCCCGCACCGAAGCGCGCCGCGAGCGGCATGACGCGCTCGAGCTTCGCGGGGTCGGCGGTCACCGAGTTCAGTAGCGGCTTGCCGGCGAGCGCACCGAGCGTCGCCTCGAAGGCGTCGGCGCTCACCGAGTCTATCGAAAGGGGCGCCGCGGTCGAGTTCTCGAGCGCCAGCGCCGAGCGCCGCATGGCGACGGTCTCATCGACGCCCGGAACGCCGACGTTGACGTCGAGAACGTGCGCGCCCGCGTGCTCCTGCGCGTGGCCGTCGCGCAGGATGAGCGACGTACGGCCGTCCAGGATCTCGTTCGAGAGGTCCTCCCTGTTCGTGGGGTTGATCCTCTCCCCCACGACGGCGAACGGGAACCCGCGACCGATCTCCACGGTCCGCGTCCTGCTGGAGATCCTGAGCGCTCGGGGCACGTCGCGCTTGACCGGACGCGCGCCGCGCAGCCGCTCCTTGAGCGCCTCGATGTGCGCGGGCGTCGTGCCGCAGCACCCGCCGACCATCGACGCGCCCACCGTCACCAGCCTCTCGACCCCATCGGCGAACTCGCCCGGGCCCACCCGGAAGACGGTCTTCCCGTCGACAAGCTCAGGGAGCCCCGCGTTCGGCTGCGCGAGGATCGGCGCGGACACCGTCTGCGCCATCCGACCGATGACCTCGACCATATGCGTGGGGCCTGTCGAGCAGTTCGCTCCCACGGCGAACGCGCCCATTGATGCGAGCACGTTCGCGGCCGTGGCCGGGTCCGTCCCGGTCGGCGTGGCGAAGGTCTCATCGAACGTCATCGTGATCATCACGGGAAGGCCGGTGCCCTCGCGCGCCGCGAGGAGCGCCGCCTTGGCCTCCCTCAAGTCGGACATCGTCTCTATCAGGATGAAGTCGACGCCGCCCCCGGCCAGAGCCTCGGCCTGCTCCCTGAAGGAAGCGTAGGCGTCTTCGAACGAGAGATCACCCAGCGGCTCGACCATCTTCCCCGTGGGTCCAATGTCGCCGGCCACCAGGGTGCGCGGGCCCGCTGCCCCGCGGGCAAGGCGAGCGGCGAGTGTGTTCAGCTCGGCGGTCCGGCCCTCGAGCCCGACTGCCTCGAGTTTGATGGGACTGCCGCCGAAGGTGTTGGTGCAGATGACGTCCGCGAGCGCGGCGTACGCCTTGTGGACCGACGCCACGGCGTCCGGGTGCTCGGCGTTGAGAAGCTCGGGTGAAAGGTGGCCGGGCACGGCCGACTGGAGCATCGTACCCATGCCGCCTTCGAAGACGAGGACGCGCCCCTCGGCGAACTCGCGCAGTTCCGATGCGTTCATGCGGCCCTCCGCTTACCCCTCGTGCGCCCGCGCCGCCAGACCCAGTCCGGCCTCCTCGACGATCCTGGGCGTCACGCTCTCCCACATCACGGGCATGAGGTGCACGCCCGCCACGCCCTCGATCTCGCGGACCTCCGCGATGAGTTCGCAGGCGACGCGCACGCCCTCTTCAGCGGGGTCCGCGGCGTCCCTGAGCCGGCGCACCAGCGGTTCGGGGACTATCATGCCGGCGACGCGGTCCCTCATGTACTCGAGAGCGCGGTGTGAGCGCGTGGGAAGAACGCCCGCGAGTATCTTCACCCTCTCGTGCAGCCCCAGGTCGCGCACGCCCTCCATCCACCGCTTGAACCGCGCCGTGTCGAAGATGGCCTGTGTCTGGATGAAGTCCGCGCCGGCTGCCACCTTCTTCGCAATGCGGGCGATCCTGAGCCCCATTGGCTCCGCGAAGGGATTGGCCGCGCCGCCCAGGAGGAGGTCCGGCGGGCTCTTCACCTCGTCGCCGTTCATGAAGCGACCCCGCGTCAGGCCGCGGGCGACCGCGATGAGCTGCACCGAGTCCATGTCGTAGACGGGCCTGGCGTCGGGCTGGTTGCCCATGACCATGTGGTCGCCTGTCAGGAGGAGGACACTCCGGACCCCGAGGGCCGCCGCGCCCAGGATGTCGCTCTGGAGCGCAATGCGGTTCCTGTCGCGGCATGTCGCCTGGACTATTGGATCGATACCTTCATCGAGGAGGATCCTCGCGGCCGCGATCGACGAGAGCCGCACGATGCCGCTCTGGTTGTCGGTCGTGTTCACCGCATCGACAACGCCCCGGAAATGCCTGGCCTTCTTCCGGACGGCGTCTCCCGACGCGCCGAGCGGCGGGCCCAGCTCTCCGGTCACGATGAAGCGGCCGCTCTCGATGGCGTTCTTGAGGGTCCTATCCAATACGACCTCAATCCTCTGTCTCGCGCTCGACGCGCTTCGCGACGTCAAGGTCCATGACCTCGACGTGCGGCCCGACGCGCAGCGCCGGCCAATCCTCCCGGCCTCGGAACACGTTCAGCCACGCCGAGGTGTGCTCCAGGCTCCAGTCGTGGGGCGCGACCCTCTCCGTAAGGAACGGAACGCGCCTCAGGAGCCTGGAGCGATGATAGATCGCGTACCAGATGCAGCGGCGCTCAGGATAGACCTCGCAGTAGCCGCCCGGTCTCGTTCCACCGCATGCGCCGTTTCGAAGTCTCTTCGGGCAGCGCTGCGAGCATATGAACGCGGTGTGCGAGAGCACGCACTCGCCGCACCGCTGGCACCTGAAGAGCGGCACCTTGACGGCATTCTCAACAACGAGGCCGACTGCCGAGAGGAACCTCTCGAGCGTCGGCCTCGCAGTCAGGAACGCGTCCAACCGTCTGCTGAAACCTGAGACCTCTTGTCGGGTCATCCCTGCCGCGCTCTCTCGTGCCGCGCGGACGGGCCGCTGCCCGCCCGCGCGAGATTGAAGGTCGTATCGGTCGCCCTCGCGCATGTCGTGTCAGTCGCACACGCGCGCTCAGCGTCAGTCGCCCACGTCCATCCCGAGCTTCTCGAGCTCCTCCTTCGACATCTCGTAGCAGTGCTCGGGCCTCGGGAAATCCTTCGACTTCACGTCGGCGATGTACTGCTTGAAGGCGCCGTCCAGGACTTCTGTCAGGTCGACGTACTTGCGAACGAACTTCGGCCTGAACGCGGCGAAGTACCCGATCATGTCGTGTACGATGACGAGCTGGCCGTCGGCGTCGGGACCGGCGCCCAGGCTCATGCATACGACGTCGACCGCCTCATGGATGAGCGACATCGTCTCCGGCGGCACGCACTCGATGAGCATGCCCCAGACGCCTGCGTCCTCGAGCGCCTTCGCGTCCTCGACCAGCCTCTTCGCCGCATCGGCGGTCTTGCCCTGGACACGATAGCCGCCGAGCGCCGGCGCCGACTGGGGCGTGAGCCCGATGTGACCCATTACGGGCAGCCCCGCCTTGACCATGGCAGCCACGGTGTCCGCCACCCTTGCGCCGCCCTCGAGTTTGATGGCGTCGCAGCCCATGGCGATGAACTTCCCCGCGTTCTCGATGGCCTTCTCCTTGGACATCTCGTACGTCATGTACGGCATGTCCCCGACCACAAATGCGTACTTCGTGCCGCGGAGAACGGCCTTGGTGAGCATGAGCTGCGCGTCCAGCGTCTGCGGCAGCGTCGTCGGATGGCCGAGCACGGTCATCGCGCCAGAATCGCCCACCAGCATCATGTCGATGCCGGAGGCATCCATTATCTGGGCCATCGGGTAGTCGTAGCACGTGAGCCACGTGATGGGCTCGCCCTTGCGCTTCATCGCGCGGAGCTTGCCCAGCGTGATCTTCTTCCTCTTCGTATCTTCAGCCATGTGAGTCTCCAGTCGTTGCCGTCCCCGCGGCGCCGGGCGCGTACGTCGTGGGTCGCGCCGCGCGCGGTGCCTACGGCTTCGGTATCGCCAGCCCCTTGGCGCCGATCTCAGAGAGCGTGCCCTCTGGGAAGTTCTCCTGCACCAGCTCATGGATGATAGCAGCGTACTTCACCTTCTCGCGCGCCCAGTCGGCGAGCATGGCCGGGCTGACCCACGGCTTGTAGAGCGCAGCGCCGGTGGCCGCGCAGGCCGGGCCAGGCTCGATCTTGAAGTAGACCGGGGCGAGCGTTCGAACGACCTCCGGAGCGTCGTAGAACCGGGTGAACCCGCCGAACGACTCGGTGAGAAGCACGTGCATGTCGAGCGGGATGTCGCACACCTGCCTGATGGTGGCGTACTGGTCGAGCGTGAGGTCCGCCACGGGGTTGAACGTCCCCGCTCCCAGACTCTCAAGGACCTTCGCGCCCGCCGCGTTCCCGTGGCCGGCGTAGACCGACACCTTGAACGTTACGTCCGCCGGGATGTCGCCGGCCTTCCGCATCTCGTTGAGGAGCCACAGCTCGCCCTCGTCGATGGCCAGGAAGCCGCGGAACCCGACGTCGATCAGAGTCAGTATCTCGTCGATGACGTGCGACAGCGCGTCCGAACCGCGGAACCTGAGACCCGACAGCGCGCCTTCAGGCGTGGCCACCTGGCGACCGATGTACCACGGGGTCCTGGGACCCGGCGTCACGATGACCTCGAGCTTCGCCTCCGCCGCCATCTGTGCGAAGTCCTTCCACTCCTGCCTCGTCAGGTAGGTCGCGCCCATGACCATCGAGATCATCCGGTGGAGCGGGATCTCCCGCTTGTTCATCTCGTCGATCGCCGCCTCGAGCACGTTCGGGCGCTCGATGCCCGAGATCTCCATGCGGTACCACGCTCCGTCCGGGAAGCGCTTCTTGCTGGTGGGCAGGTCGCGCGCGTCGGTTCCGGGAATGCCGTGCTTCTCCATGAGCTTGCGGGCGTCGGCCAGCTTCATCCAGTGTCTCCTTTCGGGCCCTGAGGCCTGCCGACCGGTCTTGCCGGACGGCCTGGAACCTGGTCTTCCTCGCAACTTGCGGGTTTTCGAGCGTCTGGACGGTAGACCTGAAGCTTATCAGAAGCCGGAAGAGGCTTTCAAGGCGATTCGGGGGGGCTGTGTCCAGCATCCCTCGCGGACATCTGACCTGACTCCCTAGAACTGGTCCAGTTCGAGAGGCAGACTCTCGTCTGGACAACGAGAGGGGGTCAGGTCAACACCCTCTCGTGTCCTGAGGAGCGGAGACGCCTGACCACAGAGCGTGCGAGCAGCAAGAGACCGACCACCGTCAGGACGCCGACAATGCTGGCGCCTCGCCACTGCTCAAGATCGTGGTCGACGGAGAACCAGATGAAGAACCCCAGGAAGCCGGCCACCAGGGCGAGTCGGTGACGATCATCCCAGGCATGCCCGTAATCGGACCAGCGCAGGGCGAGCCACAGCGCCAACGCATCGAACAACAGCAGGAGGGACGCTGTCAATGCCAGAGGCGGCCTGCCTTGCTCGGCCGTCAGGAACACCGCGAGGAAGACGACGGACATGTTGACGAACCCCAGCAGCAGGAAGGCGAATGGGGGCGCGGACCGGCGCCCGCTGCTCGCGAACGGCCTCGCCGGAAGACGGTAGGCCGCCCAGCCCAATGCCAACACGGCCACCCAGGCCAGAGCGTACCATGCCACCGGCGGGCGGTAGGAGGTCATGAGCCAGCCCAGGGGAACCCACGCCATGAGCCCGGCAACGCAGGCAATGAACCCCCGCTTGCTCACCCAGCTCCGCCGCCGCAGAGCGGGGTACATTATCTCGACCAGCATGACGCTGGCGAAGATGCTGATGAGGGCATGGAAGTGCACGAGCATCTCAGACCAGGTCCAGTTGACGCCTCCGACGTAGCCGTAGCGCGCCAGTGCCCCGAGTTCTGACCAGTTCGGGTTGAACAGGGACCTAACGACGACGCCCTCTTCGTATATGCCAAACGCTATCCCAAGAAGCAGCAGCGATAAGCGCCCCTTGTGCCAACGTACCATCAGCTCTCGGCAGACCAGCGCGCCGATGCCGTATGGGAGTGAGAGGATGATGAAGTTCAGAGGATTGAGGAACTCCAGAGGAGTCTGATGACCCGACACCAGTTCTCCCAGAGCCGGGGCGATCAGCAGAAGAGCCAGTGCGGGTGGAACCCTCTTCAAAGTGCCTCCGCTTCCCGATCAAGTCCCCGAGAGTCCCACATGCACAGGTTCCGGCCCACTTCAGCGCTCGGTGACACCCGAGTGTCCGCCGCTGGCGAAGGGTGGCGCGGTGGGTGCGCGTGCAGCCGGCGCGAGAGCCAGGCTCGGCGCGTGCATACGTTAGTCATGCCCCAGGGACGTTCGTCGCCGCCTGCGAATCTCGCCTGCCCGTCAATCCGGCACAACACCCAGGGGATTCGGAGAGGCCGCATCAACACCCAGAATGTTGGCCATCTGCTCGGTACTCCTGTCAGTAAGGAACTCCACCCACAACGGGAAGTGATCGGACACCCGGTACGACATCTGACTCACGGTGAGTTCGGGGAACACCGCTCCCGCGAAATCCACCCCACCGGCGCGATCCGTCGTCACGAGATCGAGGTCTCCCATGAACCACGCGATCTGATCGTAGAACTTGGGCTTGCTTCCGCTGGTCGACTTCACATCGCGCAGCGCGTCCGGAACGACAAGACCCGTCTCTGCGAACGCCTGGAACAGAGGATTGCTCCCGCGTTCGTCGATATTGAAGTCGCCAAGCACGATGAGGTTGTGCTCTTCGCTCTCCGCCTTGGCGCCCTTCCGCAACTCGGTTGCCGTGTACGCGGCCAGCGCCGACAACTCTGGGACTCGGTCTTCGGCGGACGATCCGTATCTAATGTGCGCAGTGAGAAGAGAGAAGCGCTCACTTCCGGCCTGGAATCCCACGATGTACGGCGTCCGATCGAATTGCCCGGCCGGGTCACCGGCCTCCCCCGCGGGGATGACGATCTCACCGGCGAGACCGGACGGGCGAACTCGACGCCTGTCGTACACGACAGCGAGTCTCTCCGAGTTACCCTTCGGACCCCCTGAGACGTCGCTCATGGTCAGTCCCCAGTCCGGGCCCAGGAAGTCGTCGGCGAGCATGCGGATCGCGGTGGTGTCGCTCTTGACCTCCTGGATCGCCACCACGTCAAACCGCTTCACGACCTCTGCTATGCAGGCCATCGCTCGCAGATTGCGTTTGGGGGAATCATCGTTCTCGCTCCACTCGCGGTGAACGGAACCGAAACTGCGCAGGTTCCACGTCGCCACTATCAGGTTGCTGTCCACGGTCTTGCATGGCAGCTGTGACGCTTCGATACGCCGCCTCAGGCGGGCGATGTCCTCCACCACAACTCGGGGATAGTCGGAGTAGCGCATGGCTCACCTCCTCGCATCCGTCTCCTTGCGGGTCCGTCTCCGCTGACCGGTGCCCGCTGTGACACCGCCGGCGCCCGCACGACTCGCGAGGCCGGAGACTGCTACGAAAGCCCCCAAGAGGGCCAGAGCGATCTGAAGCCACGTCAGACCCAGTTGTGGAAGGCCAGAATCTGACCGGACCACGAGCTTGATTCTCTGCGGGTTCGAGAGGGCGTCGATCACCCAAGGTTCGTTCGACGACGTGGGCACAATGACGTCGTCCACGTCCCCGCGGAACGTGCCTTCGGGGAAGACGTCGAACCGAAGGAGCAGCTCGTGTGCGCCGGCGCCTCGTGGATGGATGGACCATATCCACAGCAATCGGTCAGCTTCGAGTCTACCGCGCGTCCCAGCCTCTGGGACGATGTCGAAGCCTGCGGACTGCAGTTGGATGGTCGCCCGCTGGACGACGTCAGCGTCGACGTCTTCCCAGGCCAGAGGGAGGGCAAGGCGCACGACGGCTGAGCCGCCCGCTCGCATCGATGTCGGGATATCAAGGATGAAGCGCGGGACCGGCGCCGTGGTGTCAGCGCTGACCACGGCGCGCCCAAGCGTCATTGTCAGCTCTTCGTAGTGAGTTCCGTCGTCAGCACTTTCGGGAAGGCGCCACAGAGGGACGAGTGCAGCCGCCACGATCAGAAGGCCACCTATCACCACTCGGACTTGCGCTTGTCTCATTGCGGATGCTCCATCTGCGAGTGCGGGCTAGCA
>CAZLTC010000056.1:0-15582 GCA_964562405.1 uncultured bacterium
ACTCCTCCTTGCGTGGTGTGACGATTCGTCTGCGCTCGCGCGGCAGCCCGGGGGATTGTGGCACGGATCTGGGGAAAGGAAACTGATGGTGACAGGCGCCGGCAGGGCGGAGTGGGGCCCGCATCTCATCGTGGGAGAACTGGTCACCCTTCGCCGGTTCGAGCGCGAGGACGTCCCTCACGTCCGCGGGTGGCTCGAGGACCCGGAGCTGCGCGTTCAGATCGGAGCGACGGGTCCAATGGGCGAAGGTGAGGCCTTGGAGTGGTTCCGGAGGGCCGACTCCGACGTGGCGCGCAGGTGGTTCGTCGTGCAGGAGAATGAAGGCGACACGGTAGTCGGCGAGGCCGGGCTCCTGCGCATCTTCCCCGAGTGGCGAACGACCGACATGAGCGTCATCCTGGGCGACAGGGATTCGCGGGGAAAGGGATACGGTACCGAGGCCGGGAGCCTGCTTCTGGACCTGGCTTTTGGCCGCATGGGGCTTCACCGTGTGGCCGTCGGCGTGGTCGGCTTCCACGAGGCCGCGCTCCGCTTCTGGGAGAGCCTCGGCTTCGCGCGGGAGGGTGTGCAGCGGGACGGATACCTCGTTGGCGACGAGTTCCACGATTTCGTGATGATGAGCATCCTCGAGCACGAGTGGCGCGAACGGACTTCGCCTTTGGTCTACTAGCCCGCGGCGGGCCGTAGTACACTTCCATCTGAATGAACCGGTCTGTTTCGGAGTCTCAACCACACGAGCGCGCGGTAGGCGCTCGCACAGGCAGAAGCTGACAGGCGGGCCGTGCCGCCCCGGCGGCGGACGGCGCGTCTCCCACCTGAACGGAGGTTGCCGGGATGCTGTCTAGTGAGAGGGTCTTTCGCTTGGCGGGAGTCTTGGTGGTTCTGCTGGTCGCAGCAGCGATCGCGGGCTGCGGCGGGACCAAGGTCCAGAACGTGGATCCGACGACGGAGGGCTACATCAGCGGGCGCTGGAACGACTCGGACGCGCGAGCCGTCGCCGACGAGCTGATACCTCAGGCGCTATCAGCGCCGTGGATGTACTCGTTCCGTGCCACGAATGAGGACGCACGTCCCCGTCTGGTCGTGGGCGACATCGAGAACAACACGAGCGAGCACATCAACGTCGACGTGTTCATGAACGAGACGGAGCGTGTCCTCATCAACTCGGGCGCCGTCAGGTTCGTGGCCGATCCAGAGGTACGTGCGGCCCTCATGGAAGAGGTCGAGTGGCAATCGGGCATGGCCAAGGGCGGCGGCGTCTCCGGCGCCGTCGAGGAGGGCGTGCTCGGCGCCGACTTCATGATGATGGGCACCATCTCATCCATCGTGGACCAAGCGGACAAGAAGGCGATCGTCTTCTATCAGGTTGATCTGACGCTCTACGATCTCCGCAATTGGGAGAAGGTCTGGATTGGCCAGGCGCGGAGGAAGCATCTGGTCGAAGGCGCCAAGACCCGATTCTAGGAGACGCGGCGCGTTGAGCGACTCTCCCGCAAACCCACTCGGAACGGGACCACCGTTCACAGGTTCGCCGCGGCACGCCGTCAGGCGCGCCGCGGCACCGGTGTTGGCGGCGGCGCTCTGCCTGGCCGCGCTCCTACCGGGTTGCTCGCAGCATGCGCGAGTCCTGTGTGAGCCCCTGAACCTGGCATCGAGGAGTCGTTTCGCTGAGGCCGTGACGGCGCTCGACGAGACCGACGTCGCGAGATCCGGCCACGATCGTTTCCTCTACCACGCGCAGCGCGGTCACCTGTTGCAGCTCGAGGGCCTGTTCAAGGAGAGCAACGCCGAGTTCGAGCTGGCCGACGCGGCGGCGCGCGAGCTGGAACCCTGGAGCGTTTCGGAGACCGTGACCGACTACACGCTGAACGAGGCCGCGAAGGCATACGCGGGCGAGGACTATGAGCGCGCCTACATCCACTACTACATGGCGCTCAACTACCTGGGTCTCGGCGACCTCGAGGGCGCGGTCATCGAGTGCCGCCGGCTGGACGAGATCTTCCGGGAGTTGGACGCGCGGTACGAGGAGGGCACCGACCGCTACCAAGACGACGGGTTCATCAGATACCTGTCCGCCCTTCTCTACGAGGCACAGGGCAAGCGTGACGACGCCTTCATCGACATGGAACTCGCGGTCAAGGCCTACGAGGGGGAGACGGGCATCGGAGCCGGCATGGGGGTACCGTCCGGGCTGCTAGGCTCCTATGTCTGCCTCGGTGATGAGCTGGGTCGGGAGGCGCGAGTGAGGGCCCTGGTCGGAGAGTACGACATCAAGTGCCCCAGACGCGTTCCGGGCGACACGCGGTCGCGCCCCGAGATTGTCGTGCTTATCGAGAGCGGCTGGGCGCCGTACAAGCGCGAGGAGGCGCTCAGGGTCCCCATCGTCCGAAGGCACGTGCCCGAGGACTACTGGGACCGCGGTTGGCTCGAGCTGGACGCGGTCGTCAAGATAGCGGTGCCCGCGTTCGAGAGCGTGCCGGGCAGAAGCTCCTCGTTCGCCGTGGCGGTCGAACGGGTTTCCGAGGGAGGATTCGGCCCGGCGGCCCGCTCGGTCGAGGCCGAGCCGGTGCAGGACATCGATGCGCTGGCCCGCTGGACGCTTCAGAGGAGGATGCCGGCGCTCGTGGCGCGCTCGGCCATCCGCGCGACGCTCAAGACGGTCGCGGTCCTCAAGGCCCAGCACGACCGGGAGGAGGCGAACGACAAGCGCGAGAAAAGGCACGAGGGCACGTCATTCTGGCGCTGGCTGGCCGACGTCCTCGTCGAGAACGTCATTCCCGTTGCCGTAGCCGAGACGGAGCAGGCCGACACGCGCAGCTGGATCACGCTCCCGTCGGAGATCTGGATGGCCCGCGTGCCAGCCCTGCCGGGGGAGTACGAGCTCACGCTCGTGCCCGAGAGCGGCCCCCACGTCTACCTGGGCAGGGTGCTCGTGCGTGAGGGCGAGAAGACCTTCCTGTGGCACCGCGTGTTCGAGAGCACCCATCCGATTCGCTGCGATGGCAACTGAATCCCCGTTCAATCACTAGACTCGCACTGCACGATTGTGCGATTTTTGGGCAGTCGGCGGTACGCTTTGTGCATATCATGAGGTTGACCGAGCGCCCCGTCGGCACCCGCCGCGGGCCGCACACACGGGCGACTCCGGTCACGTGGTGGTCTTGGTCAGCGCGTGTCAGAGAGGGCGAATGGAGAAGCGCGAGCTATACAAGGTGTTCGACAATCTCTTCGACGCGGTCTGCCTCGTCGATGCGGACAGGCGCATCATCTTCTGGAACGGGAGCGCTGAGACCCTGACCGGGTACCGAAGCTCGGACATGCTGGGCATGAGCTGCAGGGACTCGGGCGTCATCCACATCAACGAGGACGGCGAGTCGTACTGCCTGACCCACTGCCCGCTGCTGGAGACCGACCCCACGGACGAGGTCAGGCGGGCCGAGGTGTTCATCCGGCACAGGGAAGGGCACATGGTGCCGGTGCAGGCGCGGATGTTCCCGTTCCGAGACGAGGACGGCCACATTGTCGGAGCCGCTGAGATCTTCTCCGACGTTTCGATCGGGGACGAGGTCCGCAAGCACATGAGCGAACTCGAGTCGCTCGCGCGCCTGGACACGCTCACGCGTCTGGCTAACCGCCGACACATCGAGGAGGGAGTCACAAGTCGTCTTGCCGAGCTGGAGCGGTACGGTCAGTTCTTCGGTCTGATACTGATGGACGTCGATCACTTCGCTGGGCTCAATGAGAAGTACGGGCGAGAGGCCGGCGACGACATCCTGAAGATGCTCGCTCGGACGCTCATCCTGAACACGCGGCCGTTCGACCTCGTGGGGCGCTGGGAGGACGATGCCTTCATTGCGCTCGTCGCCCACGTGGACGAGGCAGGCATCAAGGCGTCTGCCGATAGGTTCAAGGGGCTGCTCGAGAAGTCTGAGCTTCCGTGGGGTACCACGCCGGTCAGCGTGTGTGTGACAATGGCGATCGCGCTCCCGAGTCGCGGCGAGAAGCCCGACACTCTGCTCATGAGGGCGGAGCGGAAGCTCAGGGAAGCCAAGGAAGCGCGCGGCAGGCAGTAGCGCTTCCGGCTGGCCCGCGCCGCTCTGCGCCTGGTCTCAGAGACAGCCCTCACGGTCACTCCCGAAACATCCCCTTCAGAAGCCCCCATGAAGTAGCTTCGACTGCCGACCCGCAGTCGGGACAGCCCGCCAGCATCGCGCCGACGTGCTCTCCCCAGGGGTTGAGCGACGCAATGCACGGGGAATCGTCGCAGAGTCCGACGTCACCGGCAAAGACCGCGCAGAGACGCGGGTCCTCGAAGACGTTCTCGCTGTGAGTCCCACACAGGGTGTCGCCCCCGGCGTTCCCGTACACGAATGAGTGCGTGACCGACGGTTCGCCGAGGCCGGTGCACAGAATGCCGGCTCGCGTTCGGTCGAACGCGAGTATTGACCGCGTGACGACGGGATAGGCGTCCTTCGAGCAGATGCCGCCGCCCTCGTTGTCCGCAAATGTGCAGCGAGTGAACTCCGGAGGGTTGTAGTCGCTCTGTGCGTAGACGCCTCCTCCGTAGTTCGCCTCGTTCGCCACGAAGGTGCACCACGTGAACGCGGGCTCGGCGTTGACGCTGTAGACCGCTCCGCCGTACACCGGCGCCGTGTTCCCCGTGAAATCGACGAAGTCGAAGGACGTCTCGGCGATGCCGCTCAGGTAGACCGCGCCTCCGAACATCGAGGCGTTGTTCCCGCTGATCTGGCAGTTGCCGAAGGACCCCGCCGAACCATCCATGTAGACCGCCCCACCGGACCGCGCGGAGTTGTCGTTCAAGATGCAGACCTCGATTCGAGGGGCCGACGTGCTGTTGGCGTGGATCGCGCCGCCGCCCATCGAGGCCTGACACCACGAGAACGTGCAATCGTAGAACCACGGAGATGCGCCCTGGCACCTCACGGCTCCGCCGTAGTCGGCCGATCCGTTGCGTACCGCGAAGCCCTCTATGCGCGAGGTCGTGTCCTCCGAGGTGTGGAAGTAGAAAGCGCGGCCAGCGCCCTCGCAGTCGATGACGGTCGCGGCCGCGCCGCCCTCGGAGAGAAGCGTGATGTTCACACCGCCAAAGTCGATGTCGCGGTTGCCGGGTCCAGCGTAGGTGTTGGGGGCGACCAGGACGGTGTCTCCCTCTGAGGCGGCGTCGATGCCGGCCTGTATGGTCGACCGCTCGGCCGGAACATGGAAGGTGGCAGCGCCTACCGGTAGAGGGAGCAGCAGCGCCGCGACGGCGCCAATGGCCGGCATACGGCTGAATCCGCGGATCATCGCACTTCCCTCTTGTCTACCTGAGGAGGACGAGTCTGCCTCCGGCCTCGTGCCCGCCCGTCGCCACTCTCACCATGTACACGCCGGATGACACGCGGTGACCCGCCGTGTCGTGTCCATCCCACTCGAACGAGCCGTGCCCGTCGGCGCCCGTCGGGGCTTCCGCCTCGCGAACGAGCCTGCCGGCCACGTCGTATATCGATACGTCGACGGCGGCCCGAGCAGGAGCCGTCCACTGGATCAGGCTCGCGGTGGATGTCGGGTTGGGGTTTGCAGGCGCGAGCGCGAGAGCCGGCCCGATCTGCGCGACTCCAGAGGCCGATCCGCATCCCCCCGTACCCTCGGCGCCGATCTGCTCGCCCCAGGCGTTCCCCGCGGGCAGGCACGGCGAGTCGTCGTGCAGGCCCAGGTCCGTCGTGGGACCGTCGCAGAAGAGCGGATCGTCGAAGATGTTATCGGTGTAGCTTCCGCAGAGCCCGTCTCCGTCGTCGTTGGCGTAGAAGCACGAGTGCGACGTGTTTGGGGACGCACCGAATTCACACCCCATGCCCGTTCCGCCGACGGTGAAGGCCACGATCGTGTTCGCAACCGTCGGGTCGCAGCCCTCGAAAAGTAGCGCGCAGTTGCCGCCAGCGTCGGCCGTGTTGCCGGAGAGGGTGCAGTGGTCGATCTCAGGGTCGGACGGACCGTCACAGTAGATCCCGGCGCCTGACCATGCGTTGTTGCCGATCATCGTGCAGTGATCGATCGTCGCGTCGACGTCGAGCGATGCAAGACCGCCCCCGTAGAGTGCTGCGGTGTTCATATCGAACGCCGCGTCGGTCACGGTCATGAAGCCGCCCTGGGCGCACAGGCCCCCGCCCATGCCGGAGAGGTTGTCGTAGAACGAGCCGCCGTCGACGTCGAGGATGGCGTCCTCCCCGTACAACCCGCCGCCGGCCGACGCGTCGTTCGTGGAGAACGAGCAATCGTTGATGTCGAGATACGCTCCCCAGCAGTAGACGCCGCCGCCCTCCTGACCCGCGTAGTTGCCGGTGAACGTGCACTCGTTGAGGACCCCGTCGCAGTTGATGTACATGCCTCCGCCGTGAGTAGTGTCAGCAACGTTCTCGACGAAGTGCACACGGTTCAGCGTAGGAGGCGCGTCCTGGATGAAGGCGCCGGCGCCACCGTCTCCGGCCGTGCAGCCCGTTATGGTGACGTCGGTCAGTGTCGAGGAGCCGCCCTCGTAGTGGAAGAACCCGCCTCCGAGGAAGCCGGACGAGCACGAGTCGATGGTCGTGCTCCGGATCACGGGGGAGGAGTTGGCGGCGAAGATCGCGCCGCCCATGACGAAGACCGAGCACTGCCTGAATGCGCAGTCGACGATGCGGGCGTTGGAGTTGTCGAGTCTCACCGTGCCGTACGCGACGCCGCAGCTGTCGAACCTGCACGAGACGATCTTGGGAGACGCGCCCGAGCACCAGATGGCGGCTCCGCTGATCGCGTAGCCTCGAAGGACGGTCAGGTCCTCGATGACGCACGTCGTGTCCTCGCCTGAGTGCAGGTAGAACGCGCGGGTGTTCGGACCGATGCGCTGGCAGTCGATTATCGTCTGCGCGGCGCCGCTCTGCGACCTGATGACCAGGTTCTTGCCGCCGAGGTCGATGTTGGTGTTCCCGGCACCCTGGTAGGTGCCCGCGGCTACGAGGACCGTGTCACCGGTCGTCGCGGCGGCCACCGCGGCGCCGATGGTCGTGTGGTCGCCGGAGCCCGACTGGTCCACCAGCAGCGTGGTCGCACCTGCCTGAGCCGCGAGTGCGGCCACGGCCAGGAGAGTCAATAGATGTCGTTTCACGGTCGCGTCCTCCCTGGGTCGTAGTCCCGGCGGCCTTCCCGACGTGCGTGGCCGCGTCACCGGGCGCAGTTCGCGGGCCGGGCGACGCCGCGCATCGCGCGTCTCGGCGTCGAGTCTCTCTTGTGGATCTCTCCATGCGGATTGTCGTGCGACGATACAAGCATACCACACAACGCGCGCACATGCCACGCGCGGCGCGGTCCCGCTAGCGCCTGAACTTCTCGTCGCGGATTGCGCCGATGCCCTCCGACGACGGCGCCCCATAGGCGGCCGGGTCCAGGAAGCGGCCGACGTCATCGCCGGCCTTCGGGACACGGACGTCCGAGGACCGTGAGGAGGCGCTCGGATCGCGGCGCACTCCCGTCAGCATCCAGCAGACCCTCATT
Organism: uncultured bacterium; assembly: GCA_964562405.1. GTDB lineage: Bacteria > Joyebacterota > Joyebacteria > Joyebacterales > Joyebacteraceae > WJLY01. The sequence continues at coordinate 7,531 of CAZLTC010000056.1, forward strand.
CCGGGCTCGCCTCCGGCGATCCGGAAACGTCTGCCCGAAAGCTCGTCGGCGATGTAGAGGTTGGGGCCCGGTGCGCCGATCGGCGTCAGCTGGTAGCGGAAGTCGCCGTTCAACGCCTCGCACCAGTCCGGCATCTCGACCCACGCCTGACCCTCTGAGTCGAGGACGACAGTGCCGTCATATACGGTCTTCATCTCAGAACTGGCAACGTACGGATGCCTCAGGTAGCTCCCGGCCGGATCTGACGGGTCGTCGATCTCGAGCATGGCGGCCGGGTTCACGATGGTGCCCGTGACGCGCACGCTCCCAGAGAAGTAACCGGCCCAATTGTTCGCGCCGCCGTAGCCTTCCCCGTATACTCCGTAGTTCGTGCCGTCGCCGCTCGCGCTGCCCACCACGCCGTAGCAGGTTCCGGTTCCTTGCTCGGCCCTGCCCTGCACGCCGTAGTACGAGTGACTGCCGGTGGCCACTACCATACCTTTCGCGCCGATGTACCCGCCCTCGAAGAGCCCGCCGGAGCCGTGGTAGTCCGACGGCGTGCAGTCGCCGTAGACGGCGACGCCGTTGCTGGCGTTCAGGTTGGAGCAGTGGGCCTCGATGCCCCTGGCTTCAGGGTTGTCAGCGTACGAAGCTACGTAGAGCGCCTTCGCATCCTCGTAGTCCTCTATGTCCGCCCCGCCATTGGCCATGATCTCTCCATCGTCCATGACCCAGAACGCCGTCGAGAACCCGTACTCGTCTTCTCTGCCGCAGCGGATGAACGTTCCGCTCGTCGATGTGCTCGGGATCCACAGGCTGAGCACGTCGTCGCTGCTCTGTAGCGGCTCCGTCTTCTGCATGTAGAGCATCGTCTGGCCGTTCTGCGAGGCAGTGTTCCTGAGAGCGAGCGTCGGGAGGAGCCCCGCGTTCTCGACCGTGAGCTTCCCACCGGTCGTCGTCGCGGTTCCTATCGCGATGCGCCCCTCGCTCTCATACGCGGCCGAGTTCCCGATAGTGGAGGCAGCGTTGAACTTCGTCAGGTAGCCCGCGGTTCCGCCGCCGCCTATGCCACCGGGAGGGGTCTGCCACGTGCCTATCCCCGACGCGTCAGAGGTCAGCACGCTCCCCGCGGAAGGACTGGTCGTGAGCTGGAAGCCGGTCGTCCTCACCGTGCCATCGACGTCGAGTTCGGTCCCGGGCGTGGCCGTGCCGACGCCCACGTGGCCTGACTCATGGTAGATGTCGCTCCCATCGATGGCCCAGTCCGCGTCCGGGTGGATGGTCTCCGAGGACAGGAGCGCCGATGGCACGCTCGCGAGCTTCGACCTGGGGACGAGCAGCTCACCGTTGATCTCGAGTTCGAGGTAGTAGCCCGGGGTTGCGAAGTCGGGGAGAGGCGGCGTGACAGTGCCGAGCTCGATGTTGAACCACCCATCGACGACCGGCACGTCGCTGTGAAGCTCCGGGCCCCAGATGAGCGAGCCTCCGGCCTCATCGGAGTAGATGGATGCGTAGACGTCGTAGACTGCGTCGATCGGTTCGCTCGTGGACGCGTCCGCGAGGTATCCCTGGAACCACACGGTCGGCTCGACGTCGCGCGCCGCCGTACCGGACGCCGACGCGTCGCTGAGTGTGGGCGCGGCGGCCGGCGCCGAGCCTGCGAAGCCGTAGACGATGACCGCGGCTACGGCCGCGGGAATGAGCCTGGTGGCAAGGCAACGAACGCTCATGGGTCTGCCTCCTGTGGCCGGCGTAGCCGCTCCCGGCGGGCAACTGCTTCCTCACTGCAAGGGCGAGCACGGTCTTGTTCGGTCGAACGGACGCGCTGCTGCGGATCATGTCTCGGCAGAGCGCCGAATGGCCGAACCGTGCTCCTCAGGTCACCGCGTGAACTCGATGATGCCGCACATCATATGCCCGCGCGAGGTCTCATGTCGAGTGGTCATCGAGCCTCTTGCCAGCTTGCGATACCTCAACTTTAACTGGTTCGCTCATTGATGCCGCGCCGAGAAGGATGTACAATACGGGCCGGGTGGTCAAGAGGAGAGGGGGCGAGGCGGGATGAAGTGCGACCAGCTCTTCAGGAACGTCTTCGAGAGCCTCTACGACGGCGCGTACGTGGTGGACAAGGACAGGCAGATCGTCCACTGGAACAAGGCCGCCGAGAAGATCTCGGGCTACAAGGCGAAGGATGTGGTCGGCAGCCACTGTCAGGACGACATCCTGGAGCACGTCGATGCCGAGGGCCACAATCTCTGCAAGGGTGACTGCCCGCTCGCCAGGACGCTTAGGGACGGCCGCCGCCGTGAGGTGGGCGTCTTCCTCCACCACAAGAAGGGTCACCGCGTTCCCGTCCTCGTGAGGATCTCACCGGTTCTTGGTGACGGAGGCGACGTCGAGGGGGCAGTAGAGGTGTTCTCCGACAACTCCGCGTCCGTCGTCAAGGCCGAGCGCCTGCTCGAGCTCGAGCGGCTTTCGATGCTCGACGAACTGACGGGGCTGCCCAGCAAGTCCTGTCTCGAGCGTGAACTAGAGACGCGGGTGGCTGAAATGGAGCGATTCGGTCGCGTGTTCGGTGTCATCCTGATGGACATCGACCACCTGGGCGAGATCAACAGGCAGCACGGGCGTGAGGTCGGCGATGACGTTATGAGGATGGTCGCGCAGACGCTCCTCTACAACAGCCGCCCGTTCGACCTGGTCGGCCGTTGGGACAGCGGGCGGTTCCTCGGGATCATGCTGGGCGTGGACAGGAAGGAACTGGCCAAGGTCGCTCACCGTTTTCAGTCGCTCGTGAGCACGTCGGTGCTCCCGCTCGAAAGCGGAGAACGTGTGCAGACCTCAGTCTCGATCGGCGCCTCGGTGGCCAGGTGGGGCGACAGCGAGGAGGAGATCCTCTCCGTCGTCGACGGGATGCTCAAGCAGAGCAAACGCATGGGCAGAAACAGAGTGACGGTGGGGGGATAGTGACTTAGCATGACGGGGAGCGAACGCTGGGAAGGCCGCCCGCTCGATGGCGGCTTTTGCACAGAGAGGAGGACATCGTGCGTCTCGATATGGTCTCGAGTGTGATGGCCACCGCGGCCGTCCTTGTCGCCAGTGCGGCTCCGGCCTTGGGTGACTCGTACACGGTGAGCCCGGACGGGCTCGGGGACTTCCCGACCATCCAGGCGGCCGTCGACGCCGCCGGTGATGGCGACTTCATCTACCTGACCGACGGCACATTCACGGGCGACGGGAACCGGGACATCGTTGTTCCCGCCGTCAGCCTCACCATCGAATCACAGAGCGGTGTGGCGGCACAGTGCTTCATCGACTGCCAGGGAAGCGCCCGCGCCGAGCACCGCGCGTTTCACTTCACGTCGACAGGAAGCGGGTCCGCGACCCTCTCCGGCGTGGGGATCATGAACGGGTACGTGGTAGGCAACGGCGCCGGAATCTGGGTCGAGGGAGCGTCGCCGCAGATCCTGCACTCGGCGGCTGTCCAATGTGTGGCGGACGGCGGCAGCAGCAGGGGCGGCGGCCTGTACGTGAGCGACGATGGAGCCCCGGCGGTAGCGTGGTGCATCTTCTCGGGCAACAGCGCGCACATCGGAGGAGGCATTGCCGTGTACGAAGCTACCGGCTCTTACCAGCGGTGCGACATCATCGACAACGAAGCAGACACCGGCGGCGGATTCTACGGCCAGTTCAACGGCTACGCCCTCATGCATCTGTGCGACGTCCTGAGCAACACTGCGGGGCGCGCCGCCGGCGTCCGTTGGGCCGGGGCGGGCAGCCCGGCGATATCGCTCTCGACCATCGCCAGGAACGAGACAGACGACGCCTACGGCGGGGGCATCTGGCTCCAGTCCGGCAGCGTCACGTCCTGCACGATCGTAGAGAACCGGGCAGCGACGTTGGGTGGGGGTGTCTACTGCCAGGCGGGGACGGGCACACTGACCAACTGCCTCATCGCATACTCCGAGAACGGGTACGGCGTGGCCGCGGACGAAGTCTCCAACGCGCCGACGATGTCCTGCTGCGACGTCTACGGCAATCTGAGCGGCAACTACGACACCGTCGTCGGCGATCAGACGGGCGTCAACGGGAACATCTCTCAGGACCCGCACCTGTGTGGCATCGAGAGCGGCGACTACGCGCTCGACCACGACTCTCCCTGCCTGCCGGAGGGCAACGGCTGCGCGGTCAACATCGGCTCGCTCGGACAGGGCTGCGACACACCCGTCGAGCCTGTGACCTGGGGCAGACTGAAGGGGATGTACAGGTGATCGCTCGGAACGCGTCCCGGTCATGCTCGGCTGGCGGGCGCGCGGAAAGCCCGGACGGGGCGAGCTGGCTGCTGCCGGCGCGCATGGTCTGCGCCGCGCTGCTCCTAGCCGCGTGTACGCTCGCGCCTGCCGCGGACGTGGCGGCGGCCTGTTCTGCGGAGGCGGCCGCCGCAGTGCAGCGCATCGACGCTGCCTTCAAGGCCGGTCGCATAGGTGAGGCGATGGCGGCGGCCGACGCGCTCGTGCTGCGCGAGCCTGACTGCGCCGAGGGCCATGCCTGGCTGGCACTCCTCCAGCAGGCGGCGCCGTCACGCACGCCCCGCGTTGAGTACCACCTTGGGCGCGCGTTCGAGCTTGCGCCGGACAACTGCACGGTGCTCACGCTCATAGCGATGACGCGCCAGGCCGAGATGGACCTGCGGGGCGCCGGAAGGTGGTCGGAACGGGCGTCAGGGCGCGGCTGCAGGTCCGACTGGCTTGCGATGGTCGAGGGCTCAATGGATGTGGCGGCGGGTCATCCGGAGCAGGCGCACGAGCGACTGATGCAGTGGCACGAGGAGGAGCCAGGAAACCCGCTCGTGTCAGGCATGCTCGCGGTCACGATGCTCAGGTTCGAGGGCAAGCTCGCCACGGCGAACCTGATCGAGGGCGTGTCGCGCGCCGACACCACGAGCTTTCTCACACACCTCGTGTGCGCCCAGGTCTACTCCCAGCTTCTGGGCGACGAGGAGAGAGCCGCCGGCGAGATCGACAGGGCGCTCGAGCTGATTCCACAGGAGCGTCTCGCCACGTGGTACGCGGCGCGCTACCTGGTGCAGCTGGGACACGATGACCGAGCGTCCGAACTCCTCTCGTCGCGTGCATCTCTTTTCGCCGGCGGTCCGCCCCTGTCGTACTGGATGGGCTACGCGTATCTGCGCGCGGCGCGCTACGATGACGCGCTGGCGTCGTGGGAGGAGGCCGTCCGCGAGGCACCGCACGACCCGACGGTGGTGGCCGCGCTGATCGAGATCTACGGGATGGCAGAGGGCTACCCCGGCCTGGTCTCCCAGCTGCGCGAGGCCGCACGGGCCGACACGTCGGCTCCCGCTGCGGACATCGTGCTCGCCTACTCGTATCTCGCTGAAGGCGGCGCCCGTGAGGACAGCGTGGCTCTCGTATACTCGCTCCGTGCCTCCAGGGAGGACACTCTCTCGTACACACCGCTCGAGGTCCTGGGCGAGAGCTACAGGCGGCTCGGGCGCATCGACGATGCGGTTGCCGCATGCAGGAAGGCCGTGAGGCTCGCGCCGCTCTACTCGGGGGTCTACTCCGATCTCGCGGAGGTCTACAGGAACTCGGGGAGATACGAGGAGGCCCTCGCCATCTTCCAGGACTACATGAGGGTGGACCCGAACGACCCCTGGGTCCATCACAACGTCAGCGTGTCATACCTGGACCTCGGGATGTACGCGGACGCCGAGGCGGAGTCGAGGAAAGCCATCGAACTCGACCCTGACAACGCGGTGGCGCGCGCCAATCTCGGGGCGGCGCTCCTCGCGCAGGAAAGGTACGAGGAAGCGCTCGCGGAGTTTGACGAAGCGCTCAAGCTCGAGCCGGACGACGCAATGGCGCTTGCCAACCGCGGCACGGCGGCGTTCTACCTTGGCGACGTCGACCTCGCCACGAGTTCATATGAGCGAGCCGCGGAGCTGGGCCTGTCGGATCCTGAGCTGCTGGCCCATCTGGGCGACGCCTACGCGGCCGCGGGACGGCTGGATGACGCCTACGCCGCCTACAAGCAGGCGGCGCGCGGCGACCCGGGGAACGCGCGGCTCTGGTCCCTGGTCGGAAGCATGTGCGAGCTGACCGGCCGCTACGACGAGGCCGTCGAGGCTCACAAGATGGCCGTCGCGCTCGCTCCGGAGGAGCCAGACTACCACTACTACCTCGGCGTGGCCTACGTGAACACGGGCAAGTACTCGCTCGCCGAGCAGCAGTTCCTTGCTGAAATCAAGATCGCGCCAGATCACGCGAGGGCGCATAACAACCTGGCGGCCATATACAGGGAGCAGCGGCGCTACTTCCGGTCGATAGAGGAGGCGCGCCGCGCGCTCGAGCTGGACCCTGGTTACCCCGAGGCCTACATGAACCTCGGGCTATCGCTGGCCATGACAGGGAAGCTCGAGGACGGGCTCGCGACGCTTCGAGAGGGCACGGAGGCTGCGCCCGACTCGCCGCGCCTCTGGTACACGCTGGCGAGCGTCTGCCTGGCGTCCGGCGACATCGGATGCGCGCGTGAGGCGTTGGAGAGGCTGCGGCCGCTCGATTCGGAGCTGGCGGGGCAGCTCGCGGAGGGCATACAGGCGGCCGCCGCGCACGAGTGATGCCGTGTAAGGAGAGCGTTCAGGCATGCCGCGCAAGAGTGACGCGGCGTCTCACGGAGGAGGCGTGCTCATGAGAGAGCTTCGCGCGATCGCAGCAGCAGTCGCGGTGCTGGCAACACTCGCCGCGCCGGCGCTCGGAACCCAGTATCACGTCAACGTGGCGGGCGGGGCCGACTTCACGGCCATCAAGCCGGCGGTGCAGGCTGCGTCGGAAGGCGACACGATCTACATAGCGTCGGGCACATACTCGGGGCCGGACAACCGGCTCATCAGCGTCAACTCGAAGAACCTCAAGATAGTCGGGACGGCGAACGTCGTCGTCGACTGCGAGGGACAGGGCTGGGGCTTCGCATTCTCTGGCGCGGGAGTTGACTATAGCACTATCCTCACGGCCCTTACGATCAGGAACGGCGTCGCGCGCGACTTCGCTGAGGATGGGGGAGGCGGCATTCTCTGTCAGAGCGGCGCGTCGCCCATCATCGAGTATGTCACCGTGGAGAACTGCGACGGCGTCTTTGGTGGCGGCGTCAAGTTCCTCAACTCCGACGCCCTGCTCAGGTACTGCGTGATCAGGGACTGCACGGCCGACTACGGCGGCGCCCTCTCGACCTCTTACAACAGCCCGCTTGTCGATCTATCGAGTTTCTGGGGCAACGTGGCGACCGTGTCCGGAGGCGCCATCAGGTGCTACAGCGGCACTCCGACCTTCGATCGCGTGAACGTCATTCTGAACGCCGACCTGTCCGGCAACTCGGCCGTCAGGTTCGACGGCTCCACGCCCAACATCACCAACTGCATCGTGGCCTTCAGCACGCAGGGAGGCGCCATCTACGGCGGTTCGAGCGGTACGATAGACCACTGCATGGTCTACGGGAACGAGGGCGGCGACACGCTGCCGCCCTACGCCGGCGATAATCTGTTCGAGGATCCCTACTTCTGCGATGTCTACGCTTACAGTGGTGGTGTCTGCGCTGCCTCGTCGGCGCTGAGCGGCGTGAACGCTTGGAGCGAGGAAGTCGGTTACGTCTACGACGACTGCGACGCTCCATGCGTGGCACCCGTAGAAGCGTCGACGTGGGGCAGCATTAAGGCGCTGTACCGGTAGAATGAGCCATCCACGCCATGTTGTGTCAGTCGCGTCCGACTTCCTTCGTCCCGACGAACTGACGTCCGTGCTCGGCGAGTACGCGCCCACGTTTGACCGCGTGGGCGCATCGCTGCTGTCTCCGCGCGCACTTCCGCCCGAAGGTCAGGCTCTCGTCTTCGTCGTGACCGGCGGGACCGAGCGGCGCATTCTGGAACTCGTGGACGCCTGGCGGGCGAGCCGGGGTTCGGACTCGCCGCGTCGCTCCATTCGGCCCGGCGGCACCGCAACCGGTCCCCGCGGGACGGACGGTCCCGTGCTGCTGGTCGCCTATCCGGGCCGCAACTCCCTG
>CAZLTC010000057.1:0-15392 GCA_964562405.1 uncultured bacterium
AGGTTCCTTGTCGGGATCGAGGTCGATGAGCTTCGCATAGCATCCGTTCTCGAAATTGGCAATCCCGTCGTCGTTCCAGCCGTGCTCGTCGTCGCCCAGGAGCGCACGCGACGGGTCGGCCGAGAGCGTCGTCTTGCCCGTGCCCGACAGACCGAGCAGGAGCGCGCTGTCACCCCTGGCGCCCTCGTTGGCGCTGCAGTGGAGAGGGAGTATCCCCTCTCCCGGCAGGATGTAGTTCATCACGGTGAAGATCATCTTCTTGATGCTCCCGCCGTACGCGGACCCGTAGACCACGCCGAGACCACGATCGAAGTCCATCGCGACCGCCATGGTCGACGTCTGACCGAGCCTGGGATCTGTCCTCAGCCTGCCCTCGTACCGCGACGGGTCGAGCTTGTGGTACGGAAGCGCCAGGAGTGTGAAGTGGCGGTCCTGGAAGCACGTTCTCGCCGCCGTCTCATCCGACCACGGACGGAAGACGTTGTCGGTGAAGAGCGCGGACAGCGCCCAGTCGGCCACGGTGTGGACAGGGAGCGCGTAGGCCGGATTTGCTCCGACGACCCGGTCCGTCACGTAGATGCGCTCAGACGCCGCGAGCGTCGCCAGCGCGTCCTCCAGAAGCATGTCGAACGTGTCGGGCGCCATGGGGATGTTGTTGGCGCTCGTCCAGTCTATCGTGCCCTCACTCCGGGAATCGCGCACGATGTAGGTGTCCTTCGGGCTTCGGCCGCTAGATTCCGGCGGCGTCCACGTCGCCATCGCCCCGCAGGCCGCCGGCACCCCCTCTCGGTGCTTGAGCGCTTCGCGGATCATCTCGGCCCTGGACGTGTTGCGCCTGACGTTCGAATGCGTCCCCAGGACGGACTCGAGCCTCTCTTTGAATCCCACATGCCCTCCTGCCGCGTCTGACTCCGGGATGGATGCCTCGTCAGCCTCGAACAAGATGTGACCGTCTCGAACAGAACATGACACGATCCCATATGATACAACACGTGGGGCCGCACCCCAACCGGTGAAGCGCGTCGCGACCGATGAATCGCGGCTCCCGTGAGCTGTCCGGATGGGTTCGAGACGCCGGCGCCTGGCATCCCGGCGGCCATGGATTCCCATTGACACGCCGGTGGGCCGGGTCCTATGGTGAGCGCGATTATTCTGCACAACAGCTGGGCATGAAGACCGGAACTGCTCACGAGGGAGGTGAAATCGTATCGTAATGTTCTGGGGAGAACCCTCCCAGACCGCAGTGCCGCAAGCGCCGCGCCGCGGCAGCACAGGCCCGCCCCGCAGTACCCGCTCATCCGCTCCAGAGGGGCGGACCAGGCGCAGACCGAGAGCTCCAGTACCCACCTACACGTCGTCACGAGACCGGAGGAAGAAATGAAGACCAGTACTATTGTAGGAGCAGCGGCTTTGACCGTCGTGGCTCTTCTCGTCCTCTCCATGTCGGCCACGGCCCAAGCGCCACAGATCCCACTGAAGATGAACTACCAGGTCATGCTCACCGACGACGCGGATCAGCCGCTCGCCGACCAGACGCTCGGCGCCATGTTCCGCATCTACGACGTGGCGACCGGCGGCCCATCGCTCTGGGCGGAGGCTCAGAACATCACGACGAATTCGGTGGGCGTCGCGTCGGTCATCCTCGGCACCACGAACCCCCTGAACATCAGCTTCAACCGGCCTCTCTGGCTCGAGATTGAGATAGAGGGCGACATACTGATGCCCAGGAGAGAGCTTGTGGCCGTGCCCTATGCGCTTCATGCCGAGACCGCCACGTACGCTCTCATAGGCGGTCCGGCTGACACCGCGCAGTACGCCTACACGGCGGGCTACGCGGATACGGCCGGCTACGCACTCGCGGCCCCGCCGTGCGACACGTGCGCCTACGCCGACACGGCGGCTTACGCGATCGCGGCGGGCGACGCGGACAGCCTGGGCGGCCACGCCGCGATGGAATACGTTCTGGGGGACTCGCTCTCGCTGTTCGCCGACGCCTACGCACTCAAGGTAGACCTCTCGACGCCCGGGACGATCAACGACACGACGAACCTCGTCGACTGGACGAGGCTCAAGAGCGTTCCCGCGGGCTTCGCTGACGGAACGGACGACGGCGGCGGTGGGGCCAGCTACTATCTCGACGCCGACGACGGCGACCCGACCCAGGCCGTCTACGTCGACAGCGTGGGCAACGTGAGGGTCCGGAGCGCGGCCGACGAGACCGTGCTCGCTCTGGTCGGGGACAACGCGTCCTACCTGCAGCTCGTCGCAAGGGGAATGACGCTCAGGGACAGCACGAGCTTCGTGGTCGCGGCCGCCGCCGACACGGACGCAGTCCTGATGAACCCAGGTGGGGGCGTCAGCATCGGTGCTGGTGGTCCCTACCTGAACGCCAGGTTCACGCCCGATGGCGCGCTCAGACTCGGCGGGCCCGGCACCATCTACGATGGCGCGCTCAGGGTCCTCGATGGCGGGTCCACCAGTGAGCTGGCCACCATCTACAAGTACGAAGACACGGGCGGCGCACTCGAGCTCTACACACCTGAGACCAGGGCCGCGCACACGCAGCTCGAGCCGGACATCGACGGGGACGCGGGCTTCATGTACGTCGACTCGCCGGACGGCGGGCTCGTCGTGGACGGCAACGATGAGGCAGACGGCAGCATGGTGATCTACATCGACGGAGCCGGGTCGTCGGTCCAGTTCGACCTCGGCGATACCGGGGACGATTCGGTGGAGCTTCCCAACGACGCAGTGAACAGCGCCGAGCTGCTCGATGAGCCCGGGGTCGCCTGCTACTACACCGGAGACAATCTGGCCATGACCCACGTGTACCAGCCCGTTGTCTCACAGTCGATCGTCGCTCCCGGACCCGGATACGCGTTCGTGATGGCCACGGGACAGGCCAACTGCACTCACGACACGACAGAGATCGCGAGGTTCCTGTTCGGCGTCTCCCCCGATAGCACGATGCTCGCTGAGGGGCTCGACGAGGAGATCCAGCTGCCGACTGAACTGAACGCCGGAGCCTACAAGTTCGCATTCGCGCCGGCCGCGGTCTTCCCCATCGATGCCGCTGGAACGTATACCTACTATCTGACCGCAAGCGGATGGGGAGCCTGGTACATCTACGACACGACGATCAACGTGATCTACTTCCCGACGGCCTACGGCTCGGTGCCCGAGTATGCCGCCATGCCGCCCGCTGCGGCGAGCGACCCCGATGCCGTTTCCGACGCATCGACCGTGGCGTCGCGGGTAGCCGACGCCGAGGCAATGGACGGAGCGCGGGTAGAACGAGAGCTTGCACAGATGGAGGCCCGGATCGCGGAACTCCGCGCCAAGATAGAGCATTCCAACAGCCGTTAGCCTCAGGTGAGACCGGCGCGGCGGGGGAACAGGAATACCCCCGTTCTCCCGCCCGATCCGGCACCCTGAAACCTGAAGCACGGAGGTGACCGAGATGAAACTGAGAAGAGGCGCCAACCGGTGGCTCCTGCTGACACTGATGGCCCTTGCAGTGGTCGCCATCGCGTTGCCGGCGGCCGCCTACAAGCGCGGCGCAGAGGTCGTCAGCGGAGGCGGTGCGCCGGCAGCATCGGCCAATTACAGGGCGCACGACACCGTCGCCCAGGGACCGATAGGCCCTCTGGCCGAGGGCGCAGGCGGAACGAGAGCGTACGACGGGTTCTGGCTGGGGCTCCCGAATATCAACGTCCCCGTCGAGGGCTCGTTCTACGGCAGCCTCACGGAGGACGGAACCGCGATGCTGCGCTGGACGGTGGGCTCCCTGAGCGGCATCCTCGAGCTGAATGTCTACCGCTCGACGTCGGAGGAAGGACCGTTCGTCCGCATCAACGACGAACCTCTGGAACTCGCCGCAAACGGCACGTACGAGGACGCGACGGTCTGGCCGCAGACGACGTTCTGGTACGAGCTCCGTACGCTCTTGGGCGATGGAGTGACCGAGGACGTGGTGGCGGGCTCGCCCGCGATGGTCAGGACCGACGGGAAGCTGGTCCTCCACCTCTACCCCGCCAGTCCGAACCCGTTCGCAGACCTGACCCGCGTCAGGTTCGACATCCCCAACCACGTGAGCGCGGTCGATCTGACGATCTACAACGTGAGAGGGCAGATCGTCCGCCGTCTCATAGACGAGCCTCTCGAGAGGGGCCGCTACGAGCGCAACTGGGACGGCAGGGATGACTCGGGCGCGCCTGTGGCCGCGGGAGTCTACTTCGCGCGCCTCATCGTTGACGACAGATCCGAGAAGCAGAAGATGATGCTCCTGAGATAGGTGATGCTCAGGCTTTCTTTGTCGTGACGACCGCCTTCGGAACGAGCGCCGGTAGAACCGGCGCTCGTTCGCATCAGCCCGCTGAAGACCGGGGTCGCGACTCGCGGCGAATCAAGACGGAGGTATCTTGTGAGAACGACTGGTGTGATTCTGCTGCTCGCTCTGATGGCCCTGATCGTGTCGGTCACGACTGTCGGCGCTCAGGTCCCGACCAAGATGAACTATCAGGTGATGCTGACCGACGATTCCGACCAGCCGCTCGCGAACGCGTCAGTCCAGATCGTCTTCAGGCTGTACACCGCGTCCTCGGGCGGGTCGCTTCAGTGGACCGAGACGCACAACGCGACGACCAACTCGATCGGCGTCGTGTCCGTCATCCTCGGCGAGACCACGCCTCTGCCGGCGGTGGACTTCGACCAGCCTCTCTGGCTCGAGATCGAGGTCGAGAGCGAGATCCTGACGCCACGCCGCGAACTCGTATCGGCAGCCTACTCCCTGCACGCGCACGACTCCGACTATCTGGGCGGCGTGCAGGCCTCAGATTACGCGCTCGACTCGGAGATCTCGGGTCTGGGCGACGGCTACTCGCTCGACGCGTCCGACGGAAGTCCCGTTGACCAGGTGTACGTCGACGCCGCCGGTGAGGTCGGCATAGGGACGACGACTCCGAACGAGGACCTCCACATCCACGATGGCACCGGCCTCGTGTACGCGCGGTTCACCAACTCCACGACGGGGACGAACACGGGCGACGGGTTCAAGATCGGCATCAACGGAGCAGGAAACGCCTACCTGTACCAGTATGAGGCCGCGGACCTGAACTTCGTAACGAGCGGCATCTACCGCGGCAAGTTCACATCGGACGGCGTGTTCGAACTGGGAAACGAGCTCACCAACGGGTACTTCAATGTGTACGGATTGGGCAGTGCCGACCCAATCAGCTACATCGGCATCTACGGCGACCGTGGCGGCGCGGCCGAGCTCTACGATCTCTCCGCAAGGAGGACGGCCTACATCGAGCCGGACATCAACGGAGGCGGAGCAGGCTTCCTGTGCGTGAGGGACGGCAACGAAGATGAGGGCTTCGTCGTGAACGGGAACCACTCAAGCGGCGACTGTCAGGTGGTCATCGACGGGTCGGCCTCTACCATCTCCATCCAGCCCGGCGACACGGGAGACGGCTCGGTGACCCTGCCCGCTGGAGCGGTTAGCAGCTCCGAGATATTGAACGAAGCCGGCGTCGCCAGCGCGTACAGCTCTTCCTCCTTCGCGCTCACAGGCGGATACGACATCCTGCTCAACCGGACGATCTTCGCACCATCGAGCGGGTACATTCTGGCCATCGCCACGGCAGAGGCCTACTGCTCCGGAGGCGCCACCAACGGCGCGGACTTCGGCGTGTCCTCAAGTTCCTCCTCTTTCCCCGCCGGCGGCTCAGTCTACGTGCGCACGCCCGACGCAGCTGGAGCCGGATCGTGGTACCAAGCCGTAACCGTGCAGGGCATCTTTCAGGTGTCATACGGCTCGAACACGATCTACTTCCTCGCTGACGAGGTCACGGGCGGTTGGAGCGTAGGTCACAGAAAACTCAGCCTGGTGTTCATACCGTCGGCCTACGGCACGGTCTCTTCCACGCCCCCAGGCGACGTGATCGACCCGGAGACGCAGGCCCGGGAGACCGGGAGCCCGATGACCGACGCAGACGTTGCCCTCGAGCAGAGCGAGTCAATCGCGGCGAACCAGGCCCGTGTCGACGCAGAGCTGGCCGCCATGAGAGCCGAGATGGCCGAGATCCGCGCGCAGCTCGGGAACGCCAACGGTAAGAACGACTAGCCTATGGGATTCCGGAGCCCCCGCCGCCTGGGGGCTCCGTTTCGCCCAGTGCCGCGGCCTCGAGGCAGTCTTTCCTGTGCCCCTCAGAACATCCTTGACATGGGACCGTGGTTGACGGACGATTCGCCGTGAAACAGCGCACAACCGTCACAAGCGCAAAAGGGAGGTGAGCAAATGAGGCGTACCACAGCAGTGATAGCGCTCGCAATGCTGATTCTGAGTCTCATTGCGGCCGTTGGCTGCCAGAAGGCGGAGCAGCCGCCGGCCCAGGATACGGGCGGCACGGCCACGGAGACCGGCACCACGATGGAAGGTCACGAAGGAATGATGGGAGGTGCCGGCGACAGCACGCACCAGATGGAATCCGGCGACATGATGCAGGAAGAGACCGGCGAGGCGACCGGGACCAACTAGCAGAGCCCTTTCCCGTCCGGCTCGCCGTGGAGCTTCTTCAAGGGCCCCCGCGGCGCCGGCCGCCGGGGTGCAGGACCCGACTCGCCCCCTCCTCCGCGGCGCAGACGGACGGGATCAGTTGTTGCTCAACGGCAGGCCGCCCCAAACAGGGCGGCCTCGTCGCTTGGGCGGCGGCCGGCAGACTCCGTCGCCGCGAACCCGAACCGGTGGAGACGCCATGCACGCTCACACACGCACACACTGCGGCACGCCGGCCCTCAGAAAGCGTGCGGGACGCGTCCTCATCGCCGCGCTGGCGACCTGCCTTCCGCTGCTGCTCTCCTGCAGCTCTCTCACCGGTCCGGGAGGCATTTCGTACCGCACCTACGCGCTGGGGTTCACGCCGTTCCCGTACGCCATGACCGAACAAGCTTACATCAACACGTGGACGGTCATCGCGACGGACGGTGACATGGCGGCCCTGCACTACGACGGGGGTGTACCCTGGCAGGAGGCGCTCGACGGAACAGCGTATCCTCAGAGCTTCCAGAACGACATCGACTACTCGGCGGGAGCGGTTCCGGCGGGACACATCACGTACGTCGCGGTGACGCCCATATCGGGCACCAGGGACGGGCTGGCCCTTCGCAGGGGCGATGAGCCCAACGAACCGCTCGCCCCGCCGTGGGATAGCTACAGGTTCAACGACTCTGACGTGATCGACGCCTACAGGAACCACTGCGACCGCATGATCGAGGAGTTGAGCCCGGACTACTTCGCCTACGGCATAGAGGTCAACTCGCTTCGATGGCTGGCGCCGGGCAAGTGGGACGACTTCGTGACGTTGGCCGCCCAGGTCTACACCTACCTCAAGGGCGCACATCCCGGGCTTCCCATCTTCCTGACGTTCCAGGCCGACGCCTTCCACAACTCGGCATCGGAACAGGCGGAGGCCATAGAGGACGTACTCCCCTACACGGATGTGATCGCCGTGAGCGGCTACCCGTTCACGAGCGGACTCGAGGATCCGGAGCTGCTTCGCTCCGACTACTGGAGCGCCCTCGCGGACCTCGCTCCCGAGAAGCCCTTCGCCGTGGCCGAGACGGGCTGGCCGGCGGAACCGATCGGCGCGCCGTACTGGTTGAACATCTACGCCGACGAGCAGACGCAGCTCTCCTATGTGCAGCGCCTGTTTGACGACTGCGACTACCTCGACGCGCTCTTCGTTACGTGGTTCTTCTCGCGGGACTATGACGAGCTGTGGGAGGACTACTTCCAGTATGAGCCCAACGCGGCGACGCTACGCACCTGGAGAGACACGGGACTCTACGCTGGGGACGGCACGGCGAGGCAGTCTCTTGGGTTGTGGCTGCTCATGCTGGAACGGCAGCGAGCGACGCCATAGCGCCGGAGTCCGCCGAGGTGGCACCGGCGACCGCGCGTCCACGGAGCGCTGAGAGACCGCCCTGCGCCCGCGGAGCACCTACCTGAGAAGCACCGCCTTGCGCGTCGCGCTGCCCGACCGGGTCTCGACCCTGATGAAGTAGATCCCCGACGGAAGCTCGCGGCCCTCGGAATCCCGACCGTTCCAGGTGAACTCGTGCCGGCCCGCCGGAAGCGCTCCTTCCTCCAGAACCCGAACAAGCCTGCCCCTGGCATCGTACACGCCGAGCGTGACCTTCGACGACGTCGGGAGCTCGAGCGCCACTGAGGCGCTCTGACCGAACGGGTTGGGCCGCGCAGGGCTCAGCGCGAGCGCCGGGCCGACCTGGCCTTGGTCGTCGACGCCGGTCGTCGTCAGGTGAAGCACGGCGTACTCGTCGGCCTCTATGCTGCCGCTGCCATCGCCTGCCGGGGCCTGACCGGTCAGCGCGCCTCCGTCGGACGTCGCGTAGGCGGCGGCGCACACGAGTATCGAGTCGGGGACGCTCCCGAACAGCGCCTCCAGGTCGAGTGCGCCTTCCAGATACGTTCCCGCTGCCTTGACCGCGCTGGCCGACGTGTAGACGCTTTCCGAGCCGTCGAACCAGCCGCTCCAGCCGTTCGATCCCTCCTCCGCGAGGAAGTACTCCCAGCCGGCAACGGTGCCAGACTTCGCCCACGGCGCGCTTCGGGAGCCCGAGGGGTCTCGGTCTACGAGGATGTAGTGGTCGCTGGCCGCACCGGCCCCGTCTGTGGCCAGGTAGAGCCACGTGCCGTCGAAGTCCCAGTATAGGTCGATGCCGCTCCCCGCCGCCGCCAGTTGAGAGGACGCGTCGAGCGAGCCGTCCATATCGTAGCCGTCCCAGGGCGTCCCGCCCGTGACGGCCAGGTACCAGTCGGCACCGCCGTTGTTGTCCCAGCTCCCCGCCCCGTCGTTGAAGACGAAGTCGACCGAGGTGGCCGACGACGGGATCGAGTACGTGTAGCGCCATGCCTCCTCCGTCGCATCCCACGTCATCGCCGGGTCGGGCGACAGCACGTCCTGCCAGTCGCTGTGGCCGATGTGGATGCGGACGGGGTCCGTCGAGGACGAGAGCACTCCGCGGCAGTCGAGGTCGTAGTAGACGGTCACCGCGGCGCCGGCCTCGGGCTCGACGGGATCCCACCAGACGCAGGTGTCGGCCGGGGCGCCTCCCCCGCTTCCGACCCAGACGTGCTGAATCGGAGACCGCTTGACGTGCCCAAGGGAGTCCTCGGCCTCCACGTAGTAGTCGAGCAGAACGTCCTCAAACCCTGTCAGGTGGGCGTAGTACTCGTCCGCGACATAATCGGGCATCACGCTGAAGTCGATGCTCGGATCGTTGTGCACGTTGCCGGCGGGGAAGTCGCGATACGTCATCGCGACTGTCTGCCAGGCGCCGACGCCCGTGCCGCCGGCATACGTCTCGTTCACGTCGGTCGCCATGTCGTTGACGCCGTTGTCGTCGATTCGATACTTGAGGTCGACCCTGGAGAGCCCCGACACGTCGTAGGCGAACGTCCAGACGTAGAAGTCCTGGCTCATGGTGGCGCCGACGCCGCCGGGGTAGCCCCAGAGCGAGCCGCCGCCGTACCCGCCCGGGTTCCATGGCAGACGCTGCGGAAGCCACACGGTCGGGGCCACGATGTCCGCCCCCCCTGTTATCACAGGATCGGCGTAGTCGACGGCGTTGTTGCACGCGAGAGTCGCCTTGATCTCCATGTCGAGGACCGTGCCGTAGTACATGTAGCCGCTCTCGTAGCCCGCGAGCAGAAAGTGCCACGCCCTCTCGACAGCGTCTGCCCCCAGCGACGGCTTCTGTATCTTGACGGGGTCTGCCGGTCCTCCGATGGCCTCGGCGGTCTCGACCCTGTTCTGCGCGGCCGTCAGCACGGCCCAGTTCCGCTCGTCCTCGGCCCAACCGCCCGGTATGTCGAAGCTGCCGGACGCGTCGAAGAGCGGCCAGTTCCAGTTGATGTACTGCGGGCTCCCGAAGTCGCCGTCGGCGTTCACCCAGCCGCCGTCCTCGACGTGCACGACATCGGACGGGCTCACCGGGTGGTCGGCCAGGAACTCGGAGATCATCGTCGGCTCGTAGCCCTGCGAGACGGCCGAGTGGCAGAACTGTGTGACGTTCTCGTACCAGTAGGAGTACCCGCCCGACCACGCGTTGTCCCCGTCGTGCGCCAGGAGGATGAGCATCGGATTCGAAGGGTCGTTGTATGAGGCAATGGCATCGATCTCACCCGTCCCGAACGTGCCGTACCCCTCGTTCCACGACATCGCGTTCGCGGCCGGAACCACGACGATCTTCGACTCGGCGCCAGTCGATGGGTCGACGTACCTCGCGTGGTGCGGCCTGAACCCGTAGGGCGGCGGCACCTTGACGGTCACGCCACGCGGTATGTACTGCGCGTAGTAGTAGCCCTGCGCCGGATTCAGCTGGTCGGCGAGGTTGGGCGGATCGCAGTTGTCCTGATTGGCATTGTAGGGGTAGTCGGCGCACGCGCGGGCGATGTGCAGGTCGGGGACGATCGTCCACTCGACTCCCTCGTCGACCAGCACCGGGATGAGCCGCTCGGAGAAGCACGTCTCGGCCGGGAAGAACCCGAGCGAGTAGTTGGTGTCTCCCCACGCGCCGGGATACGCCGCCTTCTGGATCTGGATCTCCTTGCGGAAGGCGTTCTCGTCCATGAGAGGATTGATGCCGTGGTGGTGACCGACGAGCACGAGGTCACACCGCGTCCTGCCGCCCGACGTCGTCCAGCCTCTCGCCTCCCGGTAGTCGCCGTACCAGTCGGACGCATAGACGCCGCCGTTCCATCCGTTCGAACCGAGACTCGACACGTTCTCGATGAGGCTGCCGGCGAAGCTCACCTGCGCGCCCGCGTCGGGGATGTCGAGTATCGAGGAGATGGCGTCACGCGGGTACCACTGGTAGTCGCCGATACGGTCGTCCTTGCCGAAGATCTCCGTCAGGTCGTTCTCGGAGTGCCCCAGTTGAATCGTCTCGTACGCCTTCTCGTACTCGCCCGGCGTCCACGTGGACTCGTCGGGCCAGTAGATGGGCTGGTGCATGTGCCAGAGATAGGACGTGTGGATGGGCGCGGCGAGCGCCGGTGCGGTGGCTATGACGAACGCGGCGAGGCCTATCGCGAGCGCCGCGAGCGCCGAGACGCGGTTGCGATGCATGGTATCCCCCGGGAGCGGTTGCGTCGTGTTCCTTGATACCATTCTAACATCTGCGCAACACGCACGCAAAGGGCTGCCGCAGCGGGAGGGCTATTTTCGTCTGTGCCTGACGATCTTCCCCTCGATCATGTAGATGACGTCCTCGGCAATGTTTGTCGCATGGTCACCGATGCGCTCGAGGTTCTGGGCTACCTTGAGGAGGCGTATGAGGCACTGCATCTGCTCGGGATGCTCGCGGATGGCCGCCTGAACGTCAGGATACATCTGCGCGTCGATCGCATCGACCTCGTCATCCGCGTCGAGCACCGTCCTCGCGAGCATCGAATCGCTCTGCACCAGCGCGTCCAGGCTATTCCTGAGCATCGACTGCACCTTGGCGGCCATCCCATTGAGGTCGTACGGGATGATCAGGTTCCTCTCGCCCGCCACGTGAACGCTCTGCTGTGCGCAGTTCTTGGCGAGGTCTCCGATGCGCTCGAGGTCGTTGTTCATCTTGAGCACGGTGATGATGTACCGTAGGTCCTGCGCCACGGGTTGGTGCAGTGCCAGGATCTTCAGGCACTCCTCCTCCACCTCCACCTCCATGTCGTCTATCTCCTGGTCCATGTCCATGACGGACACTGCCAGCTCCCGACGGCCCTCGATGATCGATGCGGCCGCCTTGCGCACGGCTTCCTCCACGCGCGTAGCCAGAATCGAGATGAGCTTGCGGAGCCTCTCGATCTCGCCCTGAAGGATCAGTGACATGTTGAAGCCTCCTGTAGAGCCGGCCGTGAGCCGCCGGCGGCATCCCGGCTAACCGAACCGCCCCGTGATGTAGTCCTGCGTCCGCTTCTCGCGCGGGTTCTGGAAGATCTCCTCTGTGGGACCGAACTCGACGATGTAGCCCTTATAGAAGAAGGCCGTGTAATCCGAGACGCGTGCGGCCTGCTGCATGTTATGGGTCACGAGGACGACAGTGTAGTTGTCCTTCAGTACCTCGATCAGGTCCTCTATTTTATTCGTGGCCACCGGGTCGATGGCGGAGCACGGCTCGTCCATCAGTATCAGCTCGGGCTCGACCGCTATCGCCCTGGCGATGCAGAGCCGCTGCTGCTGCCCGCCGGAGAGTGCACTCGCCGGCTCGCTCAGCTTCTCGGCCACCTCGTCCCACAGCGCCGAGCGTTTGAGGGCGTCCTCCACCCTGCCGGCCACCTCGCTGCGGCTCGCGTGGTAGTGCAACCTGATGCCGTAGGCGATGTTCTCGAAGATCGTCATCGGGAACGGGGTCGGTCTCTGAAAGATCATCCCGACGCGCTTGCGCAGTTCGAGGAGGTTGGTCTCCGGAGAGAGGACGTTCCTTCCGTCGAGCCACACCTCGCCATCGGCCCTGTGGTCCCGGTACAGCTCGTAGATGCGGTTGTAGACGCGTATGTGAGTGGACTTCCCGCATCCCGACGGTCCGATGACGGCCGTGACGCGGAACTCCGGGATGTCGATGTTGTTGTCGAAGAGCGCCTGGTTCTGCCCGTAGTGGAAGTTCAGGTTCCTGACTGAGACCTTGGTGGCTGGCTTCGGCTTCGAGAACCTGTCGCCGATCGCCTTGCGTTCTGCGGAAGGCAGCAGGGCGCTCATGGCCGCCTCGTCCCGCCTGGCGATGCTTGACTTGGTGTCGATCACGAGGGTCTAGTCCTCCTTTGCAGCGACAGCCGGGCGAAGACCGCGACCAACAGCACTCCGACAGTGATGAGGAATGAAGCGCCCCACGCCTTCTGCTGCCAGTCCGCGTAGGGCGACATCGCGTAGTTGAAGATGGTGACCGTGAGGTTGGCCGTCGGCTCGCCCGGGGACTCGGGCCAGTAGAAGCTATTGAGAGCGGTGAAGAGGAGCGGCGCGGTCTCGCCACTCACCCTCGCCACGGCCAGGAGCACGCCGGTCACGAGCCCCGTCTTCGCGGCGCGGAAGACGACCGACAGCGTGACCTTCCATCGCGGCGCGCCCAGCGCCAGGCCCGACTCACGAAGCTCGTCCGGCACGAGGCTGAGCATGTCTTCCGTCGTCCGCAGGACGACGGGCAGGATGAGCACCGAGAGCGCCACCGCGCCGGCCCAGCCCGAGAAGTGACCGACCCGAAGCACTATGAGCGCGTAGACGAAGACGCCGATTATGATCGACGGCGTCCCCATGAGCAGGTTCGAGGTGAAGCGCACGGCCGTCGCTATGCGGCTCCTCGGACCGAACTCCGACAAGAACACGCCCGCGAGAAGTCCCACGGGAGCCCCGATGGCCGTCGCCGCCACCGTCATGAAGAGCGTTCCCAGTATGGCGTTGGCGAGCCCCCCACCCTCGACTCCGGGCGGGGACGGAAGCTGCGTGAAGAAGCTCCAGTTGAGCGCGCCGGCGCCTCGGGACATGACCTCCCACAGTATCCAGACGAGGACAGCTATACCGGAGACCGCCGCCGGCACCATCACCAGGCGGACTGCGCGGTCGGCGAACTGCCTGCCTCTGACTCCTCTCGACCTCATTCCGGTGGCGCTCCGATCGATGTGGTTACGCCGCCCGGGCCGGAGGCCTGCTCGGTCTCGTTCATCGCTGCCCGGTCTCCATCTGCTGCAGCCTTCCCACCCAGAGATGAGCCACTGTCTGGAAGACAAGCGTAATCGCGAACAGAACGAGCGCGAGTTCGACGAGCGAACTCAGGTAGAGAGGCTCGGACGCCTCGTTGAACTCGTTGGCAAGGCCCGACGCGATCGTGTTGCCCGCCGCGAAGAGGGAGGCCGATATCCTGTGACTGTTGCCGATGACGAACGTCACGGCCATCGTCTCGCCAAGGGCCCGCCCGAAACCGAGGAAGACGGCTCCGATGATCCCGCGCCGCCCATAGCGCAGGCTGACGCTTCTGACGGACTCCCACATCGTCGAGCCGATGCCGTGCGACGACTCCTTGAGCACCGGAGGCACCATCATGAGCACGTCCCTCGTGACAGCCGTTATGAACGGGAGCACCATGATCGCCAGGACTATCCCGGCGGTGAGCATGCCGATGCCCATCGGCGGGCCCTTGAAGAGCGGAAGGAACCCCAGAGTCTCGCCAAGAGCCGGCTGCACGTATCGCTGCATGACGGCCGCGAGCACGAACAGGCCCCACATCCCGTAGATGATGCTCGGTATGGCGGCGAGCAGCTCGACGGCCCCCCCGACGAGGCGGCTCACCTTTGGGTGTGCCACCTCGACGAGGAACACGGCTATCACCAGCCCGAGCGGAACCGCGATGAGCATCGCGATGCCCGTGGAGACGAGCGTCCCGTACATGCTGCTGAGCGCGCCGAACTCCGACGCGCCCGGGTTCCAGGCGTCGGATGTGATAAACCCCAGCCCGAACGTCCTGATGGACAGCAGCGAGTTCCTGAGCAGCTCCGAGAAGATTCCGGCCATGAGCACGATGACGGTGACGGCGCAGAGCGCCGTCACCGTCTTGAACGCCAGATCCGCCCGATCGCGCACGTGCGTCCTCAACGCTAACCTCCGGTACGTCCGAACCGCGTTCCGAATCCGCGCCCGCGGTGCCCCCCCGCAGGCTCCGTGCGCCACAGCTACCAGACCGGCTGCCCGCTCGCCTTGATCTCCTGCCTCCACGACTCCTGGACCATCGCGACCACGTTATCCGGGATCGGGACGTAGTCCTTCGAAGTGGCCATGTCGCCGCCGTGCTTGTAGCACCAGTCGAAGAACTTGAGCATCACCTTCGCCGTCTCAGCGCTCTTCTGCTCCTTGTGCACGAGGATGAACGTGGCCCCCACTATCGGCCAGCTCTCCTCGCCGGGCTGGTCGGTCAGCACCATGTAGTAGCGCTCGGCGCCGGCCCAGTCGGCGTTGGCGGCGGCGGCCTGGAAGGACTCGATCGTAGGCTGGACGAACATGCCGGCCGCGTTCTTGAGTCTCACGTGGGGAAGCTCGTTCTGGACGGCGTACGCATACTCGACGTAGCCGATCGAACCGTCGACACGCTGCACGTAGGCGGCCACGCCGGGGTTACCCTTCGCACCGACGCCGGTGGGCCACGCCACGGTCTTTCCGGTGCCGATCTTCTCGTGCCACGTCTGCGACACCTTGTCCAGGTAGTTCGTGAAGATCCAGGTCGTGCCCGAGCCCTCGGCCCTGTACACGACGGTGATCGCCTGGTGCGGGAGCCTGAGCCCCTCGTTGAGCCCGGCGACCGCGGCGTCATCCCAGTAGACGATCTCACCCGCGAAGATG
>CAZLTC010000058.1:0-15205 GCA_964562405.1 uncultured bacterium
GACGGGATCTCCGCCGCTGACGTCGTCGCGCGCCTGGTCGAGGAAGCGGTATAGCCGAGCGTAAGACGCGCAGCCGCGCGCGGCATGTCTGAGCCGGAGGGGAAGGTCGCCAGTCCCAAGCAAGCAGGAGACAGCGTGCCCGACGAATCCTACAGACGCTTCCTCGACCCGACGGTCGTCTCGAAGCTCGCGACGATGGAGCTCCGCGCGCGCCTCGTCGTGGAGGGCTTCGTGACCGGAATGCACAAGAGCCCGTACAAGGGCTTCAGTGTCGAGTTCGCGGAGCACCGCCAGTACATGCCCGGCGACCCCCTGAAGCACATCGACTGGAAGGTCTACGGCAAGACCGACCGCTTCTACGTCAAGGAGTACGAGGAGGAGACGAACCTCCGTGGGTATCTCCTTCTCGACGCCAGCGCGTCGATGGCCTACTCGTCGGGTGGCGTGTCGAAACTCGAGTACGGTCGCTACCTTGCGGCAGCCATCGTCTATCTCATGCTCAAGCAGCAGGACTCGGTAGGTCTGCTCGTGTTTGACGAAGCCGTGCGCGAGTTTCTGCCACCGCGCTCGAATCCGAAGCACCTCCACGCGCTGCTCTCCAAGCTCGACGAGGCGGCCCCGTCCTCATCCACCGACATAGGCCTGGTCCTGCACGACCTCGCCCGTCGCATGCGGAGGCGTGGACTGGTGATGCTGATATCCGATCTCCTTGACGACCCGGCCTCGGTCCTTCCCGGGCTCAAGCACTTCCGACACATGAGACACGAGGTGGTCGTCTTCCACGTGCTCGATCCGCGCGAGGCGGAGTTCGACTTCGACGTGGACGCCACGTTCCGGGACATGGAGAGCGGGGAGAAGATGACGACCGAGCCCTTCTCAATAAGGCGGGACTACCGGGCCGCGGTGCAGGACTGGATGGCGATGCTGAGGCGCGAGTGTGCCGAGAGCAGGATCGACTACGTGCCCGTATTGACGTCTACGCCGTACGACCGGGCGCTCTTCTCCTACCTCGAGAAGCGGAAGCGCCTGGGTTAGCGTAGCTCTCCCACGCGGCACACGCACGGAGCCTTCAAGTGAACTTCACGTTCCTCAACGCGGCATTCCTGTTCGGTGCGCTGGCCGCGCTCCTGCCGCTCATCATTCATCTTCTGAGCAGGCGGCGCTCGGAGACGGTCGACTTCAGCTCGCTCCGCTTCCTGCGCGAGCTGGAGCGCCGCCAGATCAGGCGCGTGAAGATACGGCAGATCCTGCTTCTCATAGTCCGGAGCCTGATCATTCTCACAGTCGCACTCGCCCTTGCCCGACCGACACTGTCGGGACCCACGATCCTCGGGCGCGGTCATGCCAGGACATCGGTGGCCATAGTCCTCGACCAGAGCGCCAGCATGTCCAGAGAGGGCGCGACCGGCCCGCTCACGGACGAGGCGGTCGGCGTGGCGCTGGGCGTGTCCGACCTCCTGGCGGAGGGCGACCAGGCGTTCCTTATCACCGCCGGAACGCCGCCCACGTCCCTTCTTGCCGGAGGCACGTTCAGCCGCGGGGCGCTGACGGACGCCTTGGCCGACGTATCCGTCTCCAGTGCATCCACCGACTACGCCGGAGCCGTCGACATGGCGCTGGAGCGCCTCGGCGGCGCGCGGAACCTGAACCGGGAGCTGTACATCATCGGCGACATGCAGCGGACCGGATGGAGCGGACGGCGCGCCTCCGATGCCGTGACGGCCCGGAGCGAGGAAGGCCCCGGCCAGCCTCCCGTGGCGTACCTGTTCGAGATGGAAGGTCCCGTCGGCAATCAGGGCGTGGCGTCGGTCACGACGCAGCGCAGGTACGGCGTGAGCGGCGGTGTCTACTCGGTGGCCGCGGAGATCAGGAACGGCGGCAGGCGGCGCTCCGAGATACCGGTGCGCCTCTTCGTCGACGGCGTTCAGGTGGGTCACTCCGGTGCGGACCTGGCGCCCGGGGAGCGCGGGAGCGTGCAGTTCTCCGTCTCGGTGAACGAGGGCGCTTGGCACTCTGGGCGGGTCGAGCTTCCGCCCGACGCGTTCGAGTCGGACGACAGTCGCTATTTCGTCATCCCGCCCGTGCGACCCACCGAAGTCCTCATCGTGGAACCGGACGGAGAAGAGGGGGCCGGCGACGGGTTCTACATCGGCCGCGCGCTCGACCCGACCGGTGAAGGCGAGAGGTTCCGGCCCGCGGTCGTATCGGTGTCGGAGCTTACCGCCCAGGAAGAGGGCAGGTTCCCCGCCGTCGTGCTCGCCGACGTAGGCAGACTGGACCGGGCGTCGGTGACGTGGCTCGAACGTCACGTCGCCGCCGGCGGTGGGCTCTTCGTCGTGCTGGGTGACAGGACCGACGTGCGAGCGTGGAACGAGGGTGACGTGCCCGGCTCCGGCGCGATCAGGCTGTTGGAACCTTTCGAACGCGACCCGGGCATCAGGCTGGCACCGTCCGGTCACGGGCATCCGATACTCGAGGGCCTCGCCTTCGGTGAGCGTCTCGTTGACGACATCGACGTGAGAAGGGGCTTCGTGGCGGACGCAGCAGGCGCGGAGGACGTACTGGAGTTCCCGGGGCTGGGCCCGGCTCTGGCCATCGAGCGGGCTGGCGGTCAGGATGCCGGAGAGGTTGCAGTTCTTCTGACGGCGATCGACGCGCGCTGGAACGATCTTCCGCGGAGCGGGTTCCTGGTCCCCCTCGTTCACCGCGTCATCGAGCAGGTGTCCGGCAGAGCCGGGTTGTTCGGAGAGGCCATCGTCGGGGGCGACCTCACGTTGCTCGCGCCCGAAGCGACGGTCGGCAGAGTGGACGTCGCTCTACCTGATGGATCCGTGGTGACGGCGGAGCACACCTCCGGCGCCGGCGCGACGGTCGTTCTGCGAGACGCGCGAATGCCGGGCATCTACTCCTTCATGAGCGAAGGAGAGACCATCGCGCTCGGCGTCGTGAACGCCGATCCCGTAGAGAGTGAGCTTGAGCCCGCGAACGCGGATGAGATTGCGGCGAGCCTGGCCGGCCTGACCTGCCGCTTCGTGGATGCCACGGGCGATGTGGCCGCTGAGATACTCGAGGCACGCAGGGGGCGCGAGCTGTGGCGCGTGTTCGTCTACGCCGCGCTCCTGCTTCTTGGTTTGGAGATGTACCTGTCGAGGCAGAGGGCCGGTTGACGGGTCCTCGCGCCTGAGGAGATGCAGCATTGCCGGGACGCATGATCGTCGACATCGCCGGTTGCTCCGGACCTTTCGAGGACGTCGGCGCGCGACTTGAGCGCGGGGGGCGCCTGTGGGTAGGCGGTCTCATGGGCTCGTCGCGCACGCTGCTCACGGCGGTCCTGCGCCGGCGCTATCCGCATCCGTGGATCGTGGTCGGACCGAGCACCTCGGACGCCGAACACATCAGCGACGACCTGGCGACCTACCTCGGGTCGGACGAGGTGCAGCTGTTCGGTGAGTGGGAGACGCTGCCGTACGAACACCGTTCTCCGCTCGCGACGATCACGGAGTCGCGTCTCGTGACTCTGGCCAGGCTGCAGGCCGGAGAGTCGTTCATCATCGTGACGACACCGAAAGCACTGATGCAGACGACGTTGCCGCGCAGGCTGCTGCGCGACACGACCCGCGTCATCCGGCGCGGCGGAACACTCGACCTCGCTGAGTTCACGAGGTACCTGGTCGACTGCGGTTATCAGCGCGTGAGGATGGTCGAGAGTTCGGGGGACTTCAGCGTCCGCGGGGGCATCGTCGACCTGCTGACGTTCGGATACGATGATCCCCTTCGCATAGAGCTATCCGGTGACGACGTCGAGTCCATCAGGCGGTTCGACGTCTACACGCAGCGCTCGATACGAGAGCTTGACGAGGCAACGGTGCTTCCCCGCCGAGAGGTCGTCCTGTCGGGCGAGGGAAGCGGAGAGACAAGCGCGAGGCTCTCCGCATCGCACCCGTTGGACTCCGAGGACCGCGATCGGGTTATCGCCTCTCTCGAGGCGAAGTTCTACTTCGAGGGCGTCGAGCAGTACCTTCCGGTCATACACCCGGATGCCGAGACTCTCGCCGACTATCTTCCCTCAGAGGTTGGAACCGTCCTGATCCGCGAGGACGAGATCTGGGACCGAGCCGATTTCCTGTCTCTCGAGGCGGCGAAGATCTACATGGACAGGCGGGAACAGGCGCCTCTTTGCGAGCCGGAGTCGCTTCTGGTCCCGCTGGACCGCCTGATAGGCAAGCTGGGCAGGCGCTCCCTGGTGGCGACCGGGCTTGTCCCTAGCGGGAGGATCGAAGGGCTCTCGCGCGTAGACATCACTTCGAGGCTGCAGGAGTCGTTCGGTTCCGACATGGACCTCCTCCGCGCGCGGCTCGCGCAGCAGGCGCGCGACAGCCGCGTGTTCATCATGTGTGACAACCGCGGCCAGGCGTCGAGGCTCACCGAACTCCTGGGTGACTCCGCGATGGACGTGGCGATAGAACTCGGGAGTCTCGAGAAAGGGTTCTCGATACCCGACTCTCGACTCGTGGTCTACACCGACCACGATATCTTCGACCGCTACCGCAGGAGACGCAGGGCCAAGTTCCGGGGCGGCGCTCCGATCTCGAGCTTCGAGGCCCTGGAGCACGGTGACTACGTAGTGCACGTCGCTCACGGCATCGGCTGCTACGTCGGCGTGGAGCGGGTCGAGGCCGACGGACGCCAGGTCGACTGCGTCGTGGTCGAGTACGCCGAGGGCGGTCGCCTCTACGTCCCGGCCGACGAACTCGAGCGGCTGCAGAAGTACGTCGGCAAGGAGGGCATGCGCCCGAGGTTGAACAGACTTGGCGGGTCCGCCTGGTCGCACACAAAGGAGAAGGCAAAGGCGGCGGTCGAGAGACTCGCCCGAGACCTGCTCCGGCTGTACGCGGTGAGAAGGGCCCGGCCGGGGCACACCTACGGCTCCGACACGGTGTGGCAGCAGGAGCTGGAGGCCTCGTTCATCTACGACGAGACCGAGGACCAGCTGCGGGCGGCCGAGGAGATCAAGAACGACATGGAGTCGTCCCGGCCGATGGACAGGCTCATTTGCGGCGACGTCGGATTCGGCAAGACGGAGGTTGCGATACGCGCCGCTTTCAAGGCCGTGATGGACGGCAAACAGGCCGCCGTCCTCGTCCCCACCACGATCCTCGCGCAGCAGCATCTGACGACCTTCAAGGACCGCCTGGCGGACTACCCGGTGGAGGTCGACGTGATCTCCAGGTTCCGGACGGCCCGCGAGCAGAGAGATGTCCTGGACCGGCTGGCAGAGGGCAAGATAGACGTCATCGTTGGCACGCATCGCCTGGTCCAGAAGGACGTCAAGTTCAAGGACCTTGGGCTACTCGTGATCGACGAGGAACAGCAGTTCGGCGTCCTGCACAAGGAGAGCATCCAGCGCCTGCGAGAGACGGTCGATGTTCTCACGATGACCGCGACGCCGATCCCGCGGACGCTTCACATGGCCCTCATGGGCGCCCGCGACATGTCGATGATCAATACGCCTCCTCGCGACAGGCTTCCCGTTAGGACCGAGATAGCGTCGTTCGACGGCGACCTGATAGTCGAGGCCGTGATGAGGGAGATCGACCGCGGCGGTCAGGTGTACTTCGTCCACAACCGCGTCCAGACCATCGAAGAGATGTCGGCGTACCTGCGCGGCCTCCTGCCCGACGTCTCGATAGATGTCGGGCACGGACAGATGCCGGAGCGCCAGCTCGAGGAGGTGATGCTACGGTTCCTCGAGGGGGACATCGATGTGCTGGTCTGCAGCATGATCATCGAGTCGGGTCTCGACATCCCGAACGTGAACACGATCATCATCAACCGCGCCGACCGCTTCGGACTCGCGCAGCTCTACCAGCTTCGTGGGCGGGTCGGCCGCTCCAACCACAGGGCGTACGCGTACCTGCTCATACCGCCGGACCGCGCGATCACGCCGATCGCCAGGAGGCGGCTCGCTGCGATACAGGAGTTCACCGACCTGTCGTCCGGGTACAAGCTCGCGATGCGTGACCTCGAGATAAGAGGCGCAGGGAACATACTGGGTGCGGAGCAGCACGGGCACGTGCTGGCCGTCGGCTTCAACCTCTACTCGAGACTGCTGCGTGACGCGGTGCGGCGCGTGAAGGGGGAGGAGGTCGAGGATGAGTTCGAGCCGTCCGTGGAGCTCAAGGTCGATGCTTACATTCCGGACAGCTATGTGCGCGACAACGACATGAAGATCGACATCTACAAGAGGATACGAGATACGCAAGCCGTGGATGCGGTCGAGGAGCTGGCGTTAGACCTCCGGGACCGATTCGGGCGTCCCCCCGCGGAGGTGGAGACGCTGCTGGGCGTGCAGGTCGTGAGGCTCCTGAGCCGCAAGGCCGGGGTGAAGCGGGTCGGCATGTCCGACGGGTTTGTCGAGGCGGAGTTCGCGAGCGGCAGGGAGCCAAAGCCCTCTCAGATGAAGAAGGTCCTGGAATCCTGCGACGTGCCGCTGGAGTTCGATTCACGTTCGGGGTTCACCGTGCGCTTCAGGGCTCCACGGGACCGCAGGGAGGCGCTCGACATGGGGAGAAAGGTGTTGAAGCACTTTGCGGCTTATGCTAGCTTCGTTTAGTTATGATGGAGTGACCACTTACGGGGATATCGTGACGTGAGGAAGAGAACTCCGGGCGTGCGGCCGCCGACTCTATGCCATCGCGGTGGACACACGGAGAAGGCGTGAAAGGAGCGTTTGGATGTTGAAGAGGATTCTCGCACTATCGCTGCTGGTGCTCGTGGCCGCGACGGTCGTCGTCGGCTGTGGTGGAAAGGCCGAGAAGGCCGTCGTGACGATCACGGATAATGAGGGTAAGGTTTCACCTCGTGAGATAACGGTCGAATACGTGAACAACCGGATCGACCACATGCCCCCTAATCTTCTGTCCGACGTGCCGGGCGAGGAGGGCAAGAAGCAGTTCATCGACGAGATAATCCACAAGGAGCTGCTCGTCGTCCTGGGATACAGGCTGGGCATCGCCGCCGACCCGCAGTTCGAGCAGATGCGCCAGCTCTACACGGACGACAAGGCCTACCAGATGTTCATTGAGGACATGGTCAACGATCCTGCCGAGCCTACCGCGGAGGACGTCGCCCGCCACCGGACCCTGCGCGGGACCAAGCTGACGCTGGGTCAGATCGTCGTCCCGGACGAGACGACCGCGTGGGATGCCTACCATCGCATAGTCGACGGGGGCGAGGACTTTGCCGCCGTGGCCAGAGAGGTGTCGATCGCTCACTCGGCGGCCGAGGGCGGGAAGATGGAGCCCAAGCTGTGGATCGACTACCACCCGGTCGTCATGATGCGGGTCGGCGACATGCAGCCGGGCGATATCACTGAACCGATTGACATAGGCGGGGCGTACCACATCTATGAGGTGATCGACCGCGTCGACCCGAAGAGTCTCCCCGAACTCACCCCGGCTGAGCAGGCCTCCATTCAGGTCGAGGCGCGGACATGGAAGCGCACCGTTCGGCAGGAAGAGCTCAACGATGAGATGAAAGAGGAGTGCAAGATCAAGTACAACGATGCCGCCCTGGCCATTCTCAGTGAGAAGATGGCCGAGCGGCTATCGGAGGTCTACCCCGAGAACGTGTCTGAGCTGTCCTCCGAGGAGCGGATGGCGCTCGCAAAGAAGCCTGTCATCCCCGAATTCACCGAGGACGAGAGCAAGATGGAGCTGCTCTCATACACCGTCGGCGGGAAGGAGAAGGCTTGGACGCTCGGCGACTTCAGACAGGTCCTGGAGGATACGCCGGGCATAGAGGGCCCTAAGGTCGCCGACGCCTACGGCCTCGAGCTCTTCATCTGGCGCAAGGTCCGGGACGATCTCATTCAGTACGAGATAGGCCGCCGGAAGTACAAGGACTCCAAGGAGCTCAAGGACTACGTGGACCAGCGGCTCGAGGAGTTCATCGTCAACTTGGCATACCAACGCGAGGTCCAGCAGAAGGTCGAGGAGCCGTCGGGTCAGGAGGTCAGGGAGTACTTCCAGTCGCATCGTGAAGACTACACGGAGCCTCCGAAGGTCGATCTGCGTCAGCTCGAGGTCGCGACCGAGGCCGAGGCCAACCTCTACCGTCAGATGCTGACCTCCGGGAAGGCCACGTTCGAGGAGCTGGTCGAGAAGTACTCGATCGACCCATGGAGCAAGTCGCGCGCGGGGCTCATCGACAACTACTACCAGGGCGAGCGGAAGCTCGACTATCTGCAGCCCGTCGTCTTCGATCTTCCGGTCGGAGAGATAAGCAAGCCGTTCCCCGCGCCGAGCGGATACGTGATCGTCGAAGTGCTCAAGAAGTATCCGGAGCGCGAGCACGAGTTCAGCGAGCTCGGCGACGCGGTGAAGAACGACATGCTCACCATCAGGCGCGAGGCCAGGCTCGAAGCGCTGTTCGAGGAAATAGGCCAGACGGTCCAGATCGAGTGGAACGAGCAGAACCTCGGGCTGGTGAAGGACGTCGCTGAGGCAAGGGAGGAGAAGGAGGCGAACCGGCTCGTCGTCACTTCGTAGAGAGCGCGCAGAGCAAGCCGCGGCGAGCATTTCGACGACGCGGACGACGGGACCGCCTTCAGCCCGACTTCAAGAACGGTGATGGAGGCGGTCCTCTACTGTACGGGGGCATAGTGAAGAGATTCGTGGCCGCGGGCGCGCTGGTGGCGCTCTCGATCGTGGCTTCGTCCTGCTCGCGAGGAGGGGGCGACGGCGAGCTGGCGAGAGTCGGCGGGTCGACGCTCAGCGCCGAGGAGTTCTACGCCTCCGTGCCTGAGCAGCTCCTGGCCGTGATGAGCCCGGAGGACCAGGAGGAGGCCCTGCGCTCCTGGGTCAAGACGGAGCTGTTCTACCAGGAGGCAGTGCGCAGGGGCATCGACGACCAGGAGGACATGCGCCGACGACTCCGGGAGATAGAGCGAGAGCTGGTCGCCGAGGAGTACATCAAGGAACTGATGGACGGCGTTCCGGACGTGACGGAGGACGAGGCGAGGGAGTACTTCCGGGAGCACGAGGGGGAGTACGCCCTGCAGGTTCGGTTGGCCCACATCTTGGTCAGGAGTCGGCAGGAGGCCGAGCGCGCCCTCGAGCAGGTGAACGCCGGTACCCCATTCGAGACCGTTGCGTCGGCGATGTCGATAGACCAGACCGCGTCCATTGGCGGCGACCTGGGATACATGCGCCGGGGCGAGATCCTTCACGAGCTGGAGGAGCCGGCCTTCTCACTGAAGGTGGGCGAGGTCAGCGGCGTCATACCCAGCAGCTACGGATACCACATCATCAAGGTGCTCGACAGGCAACCCGGCGCGGGCCGTCCGACGTTCGAAGCCAGGCGCGCCGCGGTGATGAACTTCCTGACGTCGAAGCGGCGCCGTGAGGCGTTCGACAGGCGCCTTGATGATCTAGCGTCGCACACGACCGTCGTCGTGGACACGGCGGCTCTTCGCCGTGCCGTAAGGCAGAAAATGAGCGACACGACGACGCAGGGGTCGACCGAGGAGCCGGACGAGGGCCCGGACGGCGGCGAGGAAGAGGGTTCTCCGTAGCCCACGGAGTGCCGCTGTCCGATCATGGTCAGCGAGTGTGGTCAGGAGTACGGACCCGACCATCCGGTGCGCCAGCCGGAACCATGGAGGAACAACAGATGTTGAAGACGGCATTCGCGCTGCTACTCATCGCTCTAGCGGCCTTCTGCGGTACGGCCGCCGGGGCCGGGGACACGCCCAGCGGCGAGCTTCAGCTAATAGACGGCATCGCCGCGGTGGTCGGGGACCAGATCGTCCTCGAGAGCGAGGTCGACGAGGAATTCTACATCTATCGGATGAGGACTGGTGCCGACATTACGCCCGCCGAGGCGGAACAGGTGAGGGCCGGGATCGTTCGCGACATGGTAGACGAGCTGCTCCTGGTTGCGAAGGCACACCGGGACTCGATAACCGTCGATGATGCGGACGTCGATGCCGAGATCGCGCACCGGGTGGACGACCTGAAGGCGCGGTACGGCTCCGACGAGGCGCTGGATGCGGCACTCGAGGAGAACGGGACGACGCTCGAGGAGCTGCGGGACGTCTATCGGGACGACGTGGAGCGGCGGCTGCTGGCCGAGAAGCTCGTGCGCCAGGAGGTCTACTCGAAGATAGACGTGACCTGGGCCGAGGTGGGTCAGTACTACGAGGAGCATCAGGACGAGGTCGCGTTCGTTCCGGAATCGTTCCGGCTGGCCGCAATCCTCGTCATGCCGAAGCCCAGTGAGGAGCAGAAGAGGGCGGCGATCGAGAAACTGAGCGAGGCGCAGCGCCGTCTCGCCGCCGGCGAGCCGTTCGAGCAGGTCGCGGCGGAGCTGTCGGACGACGCGAGCGCCGCCAGAGGTGGCGATCTGGGCACGTTCGGCCGCGGAACGATGGTCCCTGAGTTCGAGGAGGCAGCCTTCGCTCTCGAGCCCGGGGAGATCAGCGGCATAGTCCCGTCGCGTTTCGGGTTCCACATCATACAGGTCGTGGACGCAGTGGACGGCCAGATACACGCGCGGCACATCCTGGCGCGCGTGACCACCGGACCCGAAGACGAAGAGAGAGCGCGTGCCAGAGCCGAGAGCCTGAGGCAGCTCGCCATCGAGGGCGCCGATTTCGCTCAGCTGGCCCAGGAGGACTCCGACGATCAGAAGACAAAGAACGAGGGCGGTGATCTCGGCTGGTTCCGCAAGGGTGAGATGGCGCCGTCGATCGAGAGTGCGCTCGATGGCCTGGGGACCGGCGACGTCGCGCCCGTCGTGTCCGGCGACAGCGGCTACTACGTGATCAAGGTGCTCGAACACGAGGACCAGCGCACCGCCAGCCTTGACGAGGTGAGAGAGGACCTGCGCGACTACATCTATGGGCAGAGGGCGGAAGAGGGGTACAACGATCTCATCGACAAGCTCTCGAAGGAAATATACGTAGACATACGCACTCCGATGCCGTCGGAGGAGTAGGCGCCGCGAATCGGCGGCACGGCCGGCGTTGGTCTCTCCGGTCGGTCTGGAGCGACCATGAGGCTCGACCAGTACCTCAAGCACACGAGGATCATCAAGCAGCGCAGCGTGGCCAAGTGGGCGTGCGACTCCGGCAGGGTCTCCATCTCCGGCCGGAAGGCGAAGGCCGGTACGGAGGTCCGCGTCGGGGACGAGATGTCCATTACCCTGCGGGACAGCCATCTCATCATCAGGGTCGTCGAGGTGCCGACGGGTAACGTGAGCAAGGAGAGGGCGGCGGCGCTGTATGAGGTCATCGAGGAACGTTAGGCCCTCTGTCATCCTTACAATGGGCGACCCGGCCGGAATCGGGCCGGAGGTTCTCTTGAGGGCGCTGCATGACACCGACGCTCGCCGCGGCATCGACGCGGTGATCGCCGGCTCGCGGTCGGCGCTGTCCGAATGGGCGGCGCGGCTGTCGGTCGGTATTCCGGACGGCGTCAGGATCGTGGACGTCGGCGACGCGCCCGCCGAACCCGGTCGGCCGACCGCCGATGGCGCCGCGGCCGCGCTCCGCTCGATAGAGACCGCCGTGCGTATGTGTCAGACCGGGGAGGCCGACGCGATGGTCACATCTCCGGTATCCAAGACGGCCATTGCGTCGCTCGCGCCCGGCTTCCGGGGGCACACGGAGCACCTGGCCGCATTGACAGGCGCGCGCGACTTCGTGATGACCTTCGTTCACGGCCGGAGCAGGATCGGGCTCGCCACGACACACCTGCCGCTCCGCGACGTGCCGGGGGCTCTCTCGACGGAGCTGCTCGTGCGCAAGCTGGTCACGCTTGACGGCGGTCTGCGCGAGTGGCTCGGCGTCGCCGAGCCGGTGCTGGCCGTGGCGGCCCTCAACCCGCACGCCGGTGAGGGGGGGGCGCTCGGCGAGGAGGAGGCCACGATACTGGCGCCGGCCGTGGCTGAGGCCGTGGGTGCGGGGCTCTGCGTCGAGGGTCCCTATCCGGCCGACGCGCTGTTCGCGGAGCGCGGGGGCGAAGCGGGCCGCGCGATGGCGGACGGTTTCGACGCGGTGCTCGCGATGTACCACGACCAGGGGACGATACCCGCCAAGATGCTCGCTCGCGGGAGGGGCGTCAACCTGACCCTGGGGCTCCCGATCGTGCGCACATCCGTAGACCACGGTACCGCCTTCGATCTGGCGGGCACGAGCCGGGCGGACGCGGGCAGCATGGTCGCCGCGCTCTGTCTCGCGGCGGAGATCGCAGTGAGGCGCGCGGTGTGACGACAGCCGGTGGAGGGACGTTGGCCCTTTCCAGGATCGTAGGTCAGGACCACGCCGTGCAGCTCCTGGAAGGAGCACACGCGTCCGGCAGAATGCCGCACGCGTATCTGTTCCAGGGACCGGACGGAGTGGGAAAGGAGACGACCGCGCTCGAGCTGGCCTGCGCCCTCAATTGCGAGAAGGGGGGCCTGGACGCCTGTGGGGAGTGCCGCGCCTGCGCCATGGCGCGCGGCATGTCGCACCCGGACATCCATCTGGTCTTTCCCACGCCGACGACGATCAAGCCCGACGAGTACGCGGCCGTCATCGAATCGCAGGTGAAGGGCGGCTTCCGTGATGCCGACTTCGGTCGGAAGGTGCCCATCATCTCCGTGGACACCGTCCACACTGAGGTCGTGGCGAAGGCGAACCAGCGGCCGTACGTGGGTCCGTGGAAGGTGTTCGTGATAGCCGACGCGGACGCGATGACGACCGAAGCGGCGAACGCACTCCTGAAGACGCTGGAGGAGCCGCCCGACGAGACCGTTATCGTCCTGACAACGTCGCGTCCGAGCGCGCTCCCCACGACCATCGTCTCGAGATGCCAGCGAGTGCCCTTTGTCCGGCTGTCGGACGCCGACGTGGCGAGGATCCTGGCCGGCGACCCACGGCTCGGATTCAGCGCAAAGCAGGCCGACGCCGCGGCGTCTGTGGCCCGCGGCAGCGCCGGGCGGGCCGTCCGGACTGACAGTAAGACGGTTGAAGCGGAGCTGGAGAGGGTGGCCTCCATAATGCTGGGCAAGCGGACCAGAGACGTCGCCGGCCTGCTCGAGGAGGCCAACAACCTCGCGTTTCGTCTGGGTAGGGAGGAGCAGCAGCACGTTCTGGACCTGATGCTCCTGTGGTATCGTGATGTCCTGCTGGTCTCCTCGCTCGGCGCCGGCGCGGGTTCGTGCGACCTTCTGTACTCGCGTCACTCCGATGCCGTGGCGAGCCAGGCCAGAACGATGAGCGTCGACCTGATCGAGTCTCTGATCACCAAGATCGACGGCGCCCGTCGAGCGATAGAGAGATACTCCAATCCGACGATCGTCTTCACATCCGTCCTGCTCGACATGGCGATCGCAAGAAGGAAGGCGGCGGACCGCAGCGCGGTACGCGCCGCGTGAGAGGCGGGAAGGTGACCAATCTCGGTGAACTCATAAGCGGCACTCAGGACTCCCTCGAGATCGAGTTCAAGGGAGGCAGGAAGGGCCTCTTCTCGAACCCCAGGAACATCCCATTCCGCGTGGGTGACCATGCCGTGGTCGATATCGACCGCGGGAAGGACATCGGTGTCGTGATTCGCGATGGAGACGAGGTCAGTTCTAAGACGGTCGAGCAGGGTGTTCGCGGTCCTATCCTGAGGCGCGCCACGTCGGCGGACCTGGCGCTCCTTGCCGAACTCCGGGAGAAGGAGGCGGAGGCTCACCACATCTGCCAGCAGAGCATCGCGCGGCAGGAGCTTCCGATGAAGCTCGTGGACGTCGAATGGCAGTTCGACGGGAACAAGATACGGTTCTACTTCACGTCGGACCATCGGGTAGACTTTCGCAAGCTCGTTCGCGACCTCGCCGCGACCTTCAAGACCAGGATCGAGATGCGCCAGATAGGCGTGCGTGACGAGGCGCGGCGGCTCGGAGGATACGGGCGCTGCGGTCGGTACTACTGCTGCCGTGGCGTCATTCAGGACTTCGACCCGGTGACGCTCAAGATGGTGAAGGAGCAGCATCTCGCTCCTGGATCGCCGAAGATCTCCGGAGGCTGCGGGCGTCTCATGTGCTGCCTCAGGTACGAGAGAGGCTTCTACGCGGACGCCGGCCGCGAGTACCCCAAGGTAGGCGCCAAGGTGACCCTCCAGGGCGGTGGACGTGGACGGGTCATCGGTGTGGACATATTTCATCGTCAGGTGACCGTTGCGGACGATGAGGGAAAGTCCGTCTCGGTCTCGATCGAGGACTACAAGGCCGGCGGCGTCTCGACGGGTGGAGACGCGGATGTCGGCGAGCGTCGCCGGATCTTCGTGGTCGACCGTGGTCCCGACAAGGCCGGAGGCGGCTCGCCCGGCATGGGTGAAGCTTCCGGACGTGAGCGTGGCCGCGCCCCGACGGACGACCGGGGCGGCGGCGCCGACGACCGGCGCAAGGCCCGGCCCTCGTCCGAGACCCGGGGCGAAGATACGACCTCCTCGCCCGTGGCGGCGGAGCGGACCGAGCCGGCCGAAGGGCGGCGGGAGTCCGCGCTGGCCGGCGGTGGGCCGGCGCCGGCGGGAGGTGGCCGCGAAGGGGCCAGGCAGCCGCGGGACACGCGCGGCGGGGGCCGTGACCAGACGACGCAGCCGGGAGACGCACGGACCGGCGATGCGAGCGGGCAGCAGGGCAAGAGCGAGTCGAAGAAGCGGAGAGGCCGCAGGTCGGGCGGGTCACGAAGACGAGGATCCCGGAGAGGCAGGTCCGGCAAGAGCAGGAAGGGCTCGAATGGGAAGTAAGTACTACATAACCACGGCGATCGACTACGTGAACAGCGCCCCCCACATCGGGACGGCCTACGAGAAGATCTCGGCCGACGTGTTCGCCCGGTTCCACCGGATGATAGGTGACGACGTGTATTTCCAGATGGGCAACGACGAGCACAGCCAGAACGTCGTGAAGGCCGCCCGCGAGAAGGCGCTCGATCCCAAGGAATACTGCGACCGGATGGAGACGATCTTCAGGGACATCTGGAGTAGGCTCGAGATCGAGTTCGACCACTTCATACGCACGACAGACGAGAACCACATCGTCGGTCTCCGCAAACTCTTTGAGGCGATGAAGGACGACATCTACCGCGGGCACTACGAGGGCTACTACTGTGAGTCGTGCGAGGCGTTCCTGCAGGAGAAGGACCTCGCGGACGGCAACTGCGCCATCCACGGCA
>CAZLTC010000059.1:0-5904 GCA_964562405.1 uncultured bacterium
AGACGAGCTTCCTTGCCGCCGCGAGAACCGCGTCGTAGTCGGGCTCGTGCGAGTTCTCGACCACCCTCTGCACGTACTTGACGGTCCCGTCCCTGTCGACCACGAAGAGCGTGCGCGCGAGGAGGCGAAGCTCCTTGATCAGCACACCGTACTTCTCTCCGAACTCCGCGGTCATGTAATCCGAGACGACCTTCACCTGGTCGATGCCAGCGGCGCCGCACCACCTCTTCTGGGCGAACGGCAGGTCCATGCTTATTGTCAGTATGGCGATGTCGTCCCCGAGCTTGCCCGCCTCGGTGTTGAAACGCCTCGTCTCGACGTCGCATGTCGAGGTATCGAGCGAGGTCACGGCCGAGATGATGACGACCTTACCCTTGAGCTCGGAGAGCTTGAACGGCTGCATGTCGATATCCACTGCAGTGAAGTCCGGCGCCGGTGCGCCGACCTTGAGCTCATCCCCGAGCAGCGTGAGCGGCTTGCCACCCGCCGTGATGGCCCCGGTGCGTTCTTTCATCCATTCTCCTTCCGTCCAGGGAGCGTGATTGCTCCTACCAGTTCTCACCCAGAAGCTCGAAGTACGCACGCTCATGCGCGCACGCCGGGCACTTCTCAGGCGGCTCTGGCCCCTCGTGCAGATAGCCACAGTTCAGACAACGCCAGACAACGGGCTTGTCGCGCTTGAAGACGCGGCCGTTGTCGATGTTCCCCTTGAGATCGAGGTAGCGCTTCTCGTGCTGCCTCTCTGCCACGGCGATCGACTCGAACGCGCCCGCGATCTCGTTGAAGCCCTCCTCGCGCGCTACCTTGGCGAACGACGGATACATGTCGGTCCACTCGTAGTGCTCGCCAGCTGCCGCCGCCGACAGGTTCTCGGTCGTCGGGCCGATTACGCCTGCGGGGAAGCTGGCGCTGACCTGCGCCTCACCGCCCTGAAGGAACTTGAACAGCCGCTTGGCGTGCTCCTTCTCCTGGTTGGCGGTCTCCTCGAAGATCAGCGAGATCTGTACGAAGCCGTCCTTCTTCGCCTGGCTCGCGAAGTAAGTGTATCGGTTGCGCGCCTGCGACTCACCCGCGAAAGCCGTCAGCAGGTTCTTCTCTGTCCTGGAGCCCTTCAGGTCCACAACTCCTCCCGTTCTGGTCTGTTCGACCTTCTACTGGTCCTTCCCGCCACCTATCTTCTCACCACTCTGGTCCTGCATGCCCCTGCACTTCGGGCACGTGCCGAGGAAACTCAGGCTGTAGCCGTCGATCTCGTAGCCGAGGTCATCGACCACGAGTTCCTCGAGACAAACGGAGGGCGAAAGCCTTACGTCGCGCACGTCTCCGCACCGCACGCACCACACGTGGCAGTGCTCCTCGGGCGCGGCGTCGAACCTCCTCCGACCGTCTGGGTCCTTGAGCGTCCTGACGAGGCCGTGGGCCGAGAGATACTCGAGGTTACGGTACACCGTTGCCAGGCTCACACGAGGCAGCCTGAGCCGTATCCTCTCATACAGGTCGTCTGCGGTGGGATGAAACCCGTCGTGTCTGAGTTCCTCGAGGATGGCCGTCCTGCTCTCGGTCATCCTCAGGCCGTCCGTGTCACCCATCGGTCCCTCACTAGTGCGAATGGTTCCTATTACCGTAGATGCTTCCGCCGCACGAACGTTTCACGAGGACGAGCGAGAAAGCCGGCGCGCGGGGAAGAACGGAGCTTGACTCGTGCTCAGAGGTAGTACATAGTAATAATCCTTCTACGGACCGTTCGTCCGAGAGGTGGCGCACCTGAGTCTCGACGCGCGACGACCCCCGAGAGCTTGGCGGATCGCACTCGCGGAAAGGAGGCGGTCACGTTGGCCGCACGCAAGACCGAGATCATCACGTTCAAGGCGGACGAGAGCCTGATAGAGGCAATGAGAGGCGTGGAGAACCGCTCGGACTTCATCCGAGGGGCGATCATGTCGGCGCTCGACAACAGCTGCCCTCTCTGCGGCGGGCGCGGCGTTCTCTCCCCGAACCAGATGAGACACTGGCGAGAGCTGTCGAACGACCACGCGATCGAGGAGTGTGCCGACTGCAGCGAGGCGAGGCTAGTCTGCTCCCACAGGACTCACGAGTGAGGTCACGATGAGAGAGGCAATCGATCTCTGGCGCCGGGCCGCGGGCGCGGCGTCGGTCGCGCGCGCGGGGTTCTCGGCTGCGCTCGGCCTCGCTCTGGTGCTCATCGTCACCGCCGGCGTGCCGGCGGCCGCAGCCGAGAGCGGTCCACCGCCGCTCAAGGTCTGCGTGAGCGTCCCGCCGCAGGCTTTCCTGGCGGACAGAGTCGGGGGCGGCAGGGTGACAGTGAGCACGGTCGTGCGGTCGGGCCAGTCGCCGCACACGTTCGAGCCGACGCCGGGGCTCATCGCGGAGCTTTCTGCGAGCGACGTCTGCTTCACCATCGGGCTTCCGTTCGAGCAGACCGTGCTGCGAGACCTCGCGAGGGCGAACCCGAACCTGGTGGTCTTAGACTCCGCCAGGGGAATAGTGAGACACGGCCTGGCCGGACAAGACGAGCCCGACCCGCACGTGTGGCTCTCGCCCAGAGCGGCGGAGCTCATCGCCGCGAACATCCGCGACGGGCTTGTCGCGGTGGACCCTGCGGACTCCACCTACTTCAACGCGAACCTCGCCCGCCTCGAAGAGGAGTTGAAGTCACTCGACAGAGAGCTTGCAGACGAGCTGGCTCCCTTCGCCGGCAGCAGCATCTACGTGTTTCACCCGGCCTACGGGTACTTCGCCGAGGAGTTCGGCCTCCACCAGATATCGATAGAGGTGGAGGGAAAGGAGCCGGGGCCTCGCGACCTCGCGAAGGTCGTGTCGCAGGCGAAGCGCGACGGTGCCCGGGCGATCTTCGTGCAGCCTCAGCACCCGGCCCGGATAGCGCAGACCGTAGCTGACGAGATCGGCGCGGAAGTGGTGCCGCTCGACCCGCTCGCCTACGACTACTTCGGCACGCTCAGAGACATGGCCGGAGAGATCGCGAAATGGCTTTCCCCCGTCGCCTCTGAGCAAGCGGGGCCTGAGCATGCGACACCGGAGGAAAGATGAAAGACGGTCCGGCAGTGGAGTTCCGCGGAGTGTCGTTCTTCTACGGGCAGAGGGAAGTCCTGCGCGACATCGACCTCACCGTCAAGGAGCGAGACTTCGTTACGATCGTCGGTCCGAACGGCGGTGGGAAGACCACGCTGCTCAAGCTGATGGTCGGACTCATCCAGCCCTCGGCGGGCACGGTGCGGATACTGGGCAAGACCCCCGAGGCCGCCCGGCCTCTGATAGGGTATCTTCCGCAGCATGCCGCGACGGACAGGAGCTTCCCCGCTCGCGTCATCGACGTTGCCCTGATGGGCAGGCTCCGCCGGGGACTCGCCGGCGGAGGCTACTCCCCCTCCGACAGGGACGCGGCCATCGAGGCACTGCACCAGGTCGGCCTGTCGGACAGCCACCAGCGCCCGTTCGCGGGACTCTCCGGGGGCGAGCAGCAGAGGGTCTTGATCGCAAGGGCGCTCACGTCAGACCCCAGGCTTCTGCTTCTCGACGAACCGACCTCGAACCTCGACGTGGCAATGGAGAAGAGCCTCTACGACCTTCTGCACCGGCTTCACGAGCGCATGACGGTGATGCTCGTTACACATGACATGGGGTTCGTATCCGAGTTCACCGACTCGGTCGTATGCATCAAGCAGACGCTCGCATGCCATGCGACGGGCTCGCTCACGACTGAGATGATCGAGGCGATGTACGGACGCGACGTCAGGGCCGTCATACACGACCACGGCGACCATCCGGCAGGAGGTTCCTGATGGACGGATTCATGTCGGCCCTCGTCCAGCACGCGTTCCTGCGGAATGCGCTCTTCGCCGGGTTGCTGATCAGCGTCGCGTGTGGGACCATGGGGGCGTACGTGGTGGTCCGCCGAATGACGTACATGGCCGGGGGGATAGCGCACTGCGTTCTCGGAGGAATAGGCGCCGCGGTCTATCTGGAGCGCGTGCAGGGGTGGTCGGGTCTCGAGCCCATACATGGAGCGGTCGTGGCCGCCGTGCTGGCCGCTCTCGCGATAGGACTTGTAAGCGCCCGCGCGCGTGAGCGAGTGGACACCGCGATCGGCTCTGTGTGGGCAATAGGAATGGCGACGGGCGTTCTCTTTCTCGCCAAGACCCCGGGCTACGCGCAGGACCTCACAAGCTACCTGTTCGGCAACATACTGCTGGTCTCGCGCGGTGACATGGTCGTGATCGCGGTCATGGACGCGATAGTACTAGGCGTTGTGATAGCCTTCCACAACCAGTT
Organism: uncultured bacterium; assembly: GCA_964562405.1. Taxonomy (GTDB): domain Bacteria; phylum Joyebacterota; class Joyebacteria; order Joyebacterales; family Joyebacteraceae; genus WJLY01. The sequence goes on from CAZLTC010000059.1 coordinate 4,312, forward strand.
CCTCGCGATATCGTTCGACGAGGACTACGCGAGAGCGCGCGGCATCAACGTCACTCTCTACAACATGCTGCTCCTGGTGCTGACGGCGCTCACCGTCGTTCTGCTCGTGATGGTAGTCGGAGTGGTGCTCGTTATCGCGCTGCTCACGATACCGGCGGCCATGGCCGGGCGCTTCTCGGGCAGGCTCGTGCAGATGATGTGGATGGCCGTCGTGTTCAGCGCGGCCCTAACGACGGTCGGCCTGGCCGCGAGCTACGATGTCAACGCGCCCGCCGGCGCGACGATCGTGCTCCTTGCCGGCGTAGCATACGTGGCATCCGTCGTTCTCGGGCGGTTCGTGAGGGATAGGAGACCGGCGCAGTGACCGAGCGATACCCGACTCCGGCGTCCGCGCACCGCGTTGAGGAAACGCGCGACCGGAGCAGGTTCATAACCACCGTGGCGAGGGCGGCAACGGTCGAGGAGGCTCGGGAGTTCATCTCGAGGACGGCCGACGAGTTCAAGGACGCGACGCACAACTGCTGGGCGTTCGTCGTGGGCCCCCCGGGCGACACCGGCCGGATCGGCATGAGCGACGCTGGAGAGCCGCACGGGACCGCCGGCAAGCCGATGCTCAACGTCCTGCTCGGGAGCGGCGTGGGCGACATCGTAGCAGTGATCACGAGATACTACGGCGGCACGAAGCTCGGCAGGGGTGGTCTGGTGCGAGCCTACGGCGGCGGCGTGAAGCTCGCGCTCGAGACGCTGCCGCTCGGAGAGTTCGTCCCGACCGTGGAGCTGCGCGTCACCCTCCCCTACGCGGCCGTGACGCAGTTCAAGAACCTCGCGCCTTCGTTCGAAGTAGAGATCCTCGAGGAGACGTACGGCACGGAGGCGGTCTTCCACTTGAGGCTTCCGCAGGAGCATTCCGATACACTCACGGACGCTCTCACCGGCATCACCAACGGGAAGGCCGTGGTGGAGCCCTGGGCGGCGTGACGGCGTCCGCTGCGACGTGGACCTGCGAGCCGGCAAACGTCGCGCCGCCGCGGCGTGTCACGCGCTGGTGTCTGGAAGCTCATCAACAACGGACAGCCCGGGGAGAGAGATCGCGCCGCGAGAGCAGACGGCGGAACAGAGATCGCAGCCCACCACGCAGGCGTAGCGTCGTCGCACGCGAACGGCGGACCCGTTGCGCGTACGCTCGAGCACGCCGAACGAGCAGAACCCCTCGCAGATGCCGCACCCGTCGCACGCCGTCGTATCGATGGTGGGATACCATGGAACCTCGCGGCGCGGCACTCCCCGCCAGGTCGGCCCGGGTCCGACCTGGCCGCCGGGCTGAGTGGCTCCGGCCTTCTTAGCCGTCAGGCGCGGCTCTCCGTCCCTTATCTCCGCGCATCTCGCTTCGAGATCCCGCGCGAGCGCCCCCACGACCTCCCCCACCTCTACAGTGCTGCCGCGGTAGGCCCGCATCAGTCTCTCGCGAGCCTCCTCGTCGTCCTCGAACGGCAGCCCCATTGAGCGCGCGACGACGTGGAAGTACTCCCGCCTGAGCTTGTCCTCGGCGCCGACGGACATGCGATAGGCGTTGCGTAGATTCTTGAAGAACTC
>CAZLTC010000059.1:6004-15017 GCA_964562405.1 uncultured bacterium
CTCTCGAACCGGCCCGTGCCGACGATCATCCTGGCCTCCAGCACCTGCGACTGATCGACGAACGCGTCGTCCCGGTCCTCCGACAGAACGCCCTGAAGCTCGTCGAGCGTGGCCACGTAGTGTCCCACGTGGTCGGCCAGACGGTAGTGAGGCAGCGTGCCTCGTTTCGCTATCTCGATGTTCATCTTCGCCACGATCATGTCGGCGTACGCTCGCACGTCCTCGTGGCTCGTGTTGACGAGAACCAGGAGGTCGAAGTCGTCATCGTAGGCCTGTTCGCGTCCCAGACCCCCCGTAGCGTACACGGCGAGAAGGTCGTGAGTCGCGGCGCGGAACGGCACCTCCTTGTCGACGTCGCGCTTGCACAGGTCGAAGAGGTCCCGGATGTAGGTGTCCGCCGCGTCGGTGAACTCGTTGTCGGTACGGGAAGCGGGCGCCCCGTTGAGCGTCGCCAGGCCAAGGCGAAGGAACTCCAGGTCATAGAAGTCGCCCAGCCTTCGCTTCTTGTCGGCCATCGACGGCTCCGTCTCCACGCTGGCGAGCACTCCCCTGGAGATGTCCCGAAGCGACGAGGGGCTGTCGAGCAGCGTGAGGCAGGCCGGATACCTGTCGCCCGACCTCTCCAGATACTGCCTGAAGTATCGGCTCGCGCGCCCGTGCAGGTCAGCCAGGAGCGCGAGCTTCTCACGCAGGAAGTCGATCTCGGGATCCCACGTTTCGCGCGACAGGATCTGCGAGAATTCCCTCGTCGCGTCATCCCCTATGCTCATCAGGTAGCGGTTCACGAGGCTGGGACGCCGGTAGAAGAGTTCGATAGTCGGCAAAGCGGCGTATGGCGCGCTCGTCAGGGTGGAGCGGAACGCCGCCTCCAGCTCTCCGAACAACTCAGTGGCCCCACCTAAGTGAGGGTTGCTGTCGAGGATGACGATCAGGGCCATGACCGTTCCCGGCGCGTACTCAGCGCACGCTCCGAGCGCATTAGCGATACTCCGGCGCGCGCCCGGGGAAAGCTCGGACAGGTCGTTCAAATACCGACAGAGAAGACGACAGTCGTTCTGCTCGAGCATCTCCAGGATGTCACGCCAGAACGTCGTGCCGCGGAAGAACGCGCTCCGCTCCGCGAAATCCACCGCGACGTTGCCGCGGTACTCGGGTTCGAACATGTCGGCGAAAACGGTGGTCTCTTTGAGGTGCCGCGTACACTGCGCGGTGAGTTCGGTAACCACGTTCCTCACGCACTCGACATGTTCGTAGTACTCGACCAGGAGCTGGGTCTCCGGGCCGATTAGGCCGAGCGTGCGGTGGCCCATAACCTCCGCGACATGCGCCAGGTTCGTCTGCATCACTTCATCGTCCAGGTAGATCTGCTCGTCCTGGACGACCAGCAGCTGGTAGATGTGACGGAATACCTCCAGGAAGCTGAGTGCGCTCTCTAAATCGTCGTACCGCGCCGCGTCCTCGGGGAGGGCGCGCCGAAGCGAGTCTATGATCCGCCACGCGTTGACGTCGGCGACGCCGTGTATCGTGCGCAGGACGGACAGCAGCCCCTTCGCCATGCGCAGCCCATCGTCCTTCGGGTGTATGTGGTCGCGGCCCAGAGGTCTGCCCAGCAGCGACGTTACCTCGCCCAGGAGGCCTCTCAGATACGCGACGTGCCACTTCTGGTCCTCGCCGGGACGGTGGTAGTAGCGTGACACGACGGACTGCTGGAACTCCTCGAAGAGCTCGAAGTCGCCGAGTATGTGAGCGCTTCCGAGCAGCTCGTTCACCACGACGAAGTCGCGCACTCTTCCGCTCACGGCATCGATGTACTCCGGAACAGCCGCGCTGTACCTGTGCTCTCCGACGTTCTCTGAGAGGTGGAAGTGCAGGCTGGTGGCGTAGCGGAGCATCTGACCGCTCATGCGCGCTATCGCCTGGTCCAGGACGTCTCCGCCGGGGCCACCATCATTGATGACACCGACGTCGATGTCGTCCTGGTCGGCGCGAGTTCCGACGCCGATGAGGACGTACCTCGGCACCTCGCGGCCATCAATGAACAGCTCGAGCAGTTTCTCCATGTACCCGGCCGAGAGGGCCCGGAACCCCGACCCCATTTCGAGCATGAAGCGGCGCTCGACGGCTACCCGGTCGGCGGGGGAGATCATGTTCAGGCGCAGCGAATCGATGGCATCCAGGTTCATGCGGAGAAGCTGCAGGCAGTAGTAGCACCCGATGAAGGCCAACTTCTCCTGGAAGGTGTCGGCGGCCTGCGCGACGATGTCGAATTCCGCGGCAGGATCCGCAGCGGCCTGCCAGAGGTGAACGCGGTCGTAGAGCCCCTTGGCCTCCAGCTTGTCGACAAGGGCCTCGTGATGCAGGCGCGCGGCCTGCAGGTAGCGGCCATGGTGGTTCGCCAGCGTCCGCACCTCTTCCTCGAGCATTACGAACGGCCTGCGCATCCACCGTCTCCCTGTGTGCCCCGCCTGTGAAGGGGGAACTCTGTGCCGCCGTTCCGCGGTACTCTCAGCATCTCATTGTAGGGGATGGGGTCGCGCACCGTCAAGGAGACCGGCTCGTCTTGGGGACACGCCGATGAAACGCGTTGCCCTCCGCAGGTGTCAAAGACTGGCGGAGACAGACGAGGTTCCACCTGCGCGCACGTGGAGGTATGTTGTGAACAGGTCTACAGTGGTGAAGGCACTGGCAGTGACGCTGGCCCCCGTGATCACTCTCGCGACCGGCTGCGCGTCCCCCGGAACGAGCATCGACCTCATTGACACGGTCACCGAGACGAACTCCGTCGACCTGGGCGGTGCCGCGGAGGTCGACGTGTTTCTCGACATGGGCATCGGGACGTTCACCGTCAGCGGGGGAGCTCTCGGACTCATGGATGCGAAGTTCACGTACAACGTGACCGAGTGGAAGCCTACCGTCGAGTACAGCGAGCACGACGGCAAGGGCGTGCTTCGCCTCACTCAGCCCGAGCTTGGCTCGAAGAGCGTTCCAGACGGCGCCGAGAACAGGTGGGACGTGATGCTGACCGGAAACGTGCCGCTCAACATCTATCTCGAGTCGGGCGTTGGAGAGATCGCGATGAATCTCGACGGCGTCGAGATCAGCCGGCTCGAGCTCGACCAGGGCGTAGGCAGTCTTGACGTCGACCTGGGCACGAGCGTGAAGCGGGACGCCGACGTCACAATCGACGGAGGCATCGGCGAGCTGATACTCACGATACCGGAGTCGGTGGGCGTCAAGCTCGACGCGGACGTCGGCATAGGATCTCTCACAGCGCCCGGCATGTTCGAGCGCGGCGGCTCGTACGTCAACGAGAGCTACGGCACGGCGGAGGTCAACGTAAGGGTCCGCATCGACGCGGGCATCGGCAGCGTCACGGTGAACACGGGCGGCCGTCGGACGACTGTCGTCTAACGATCCTTCTCGCAGCGTCGGAATAGTCGTCGACGGAATCCATGGCCCGCGACGCGCGCCTCCCGTGCCATCGCGGGGCAGCTGGAGCGTTCCCACCGGAGCCGCGCCGGCCTCCGCGCGCAGCATGCACGAAGACCCCGGGCTTCCCGCCGAGCCACCAGGGAACGAGGCCGCGCATCACGTCGGGGAGCCACGACGGATACTCGGCACCTCTCACGAACGCTACGCCAAACCCAGCGGTGCCGCCGGAGACCGGAGTTCCCACCGCGACGCCGGCCTGGTCCGAATAGACCGACGCCACCGGCAGGACGGCGCCGTCCGTAGGCCAATCCGGCGAGGTCATCGCGGCGCCGGCGGCGCCGCCGAAGGTGCCCGCGGTGCACAGGCAGCATGCAAAGAACATCACGAAGCGAGTCATTCATCCTCCTCAATTGAGGCGCGAGGAGACGGTACCCCCGGTTCCGAGGGACCCCCTCCCCCTGTCATGGAGCACGGCTATCAGCCGGCCTCACAAAGCAAGACCCGAGCCACAGGCTAGTCACATTTCAGTGAAACGTGGTCGGAAACGAAAAAAGCACGGGGCCACAGATTACGTGACCTCGTGCTCCAAGTGGCGCTGTGTGTCTTTCACCCCCAGCGACGGGCCCGTGGGCCCCTCGGACGGGACGCATCCTTAGCCGTAGTGCTCCTCTTCCCCCATTAGTACAGGTGCCAGCTTCCGGCCGCCCAGGCAAGCATGCGAACGACCCACTCCCAGACTGAATCCTGGCTGCTCGAATCAGCTGCCAGGGCCATCAGAGGGGACGCCAGCACCAGGCCGACCGCGAGAAGCAGTCTCGTCTTCAGAGTACGCATTGCATTCACCTCCTCTCAACTCGAAGGAACTCGGCACCCAGCTGTTCCCGCCGGGCAGCGAGCCCTCAGGAAAGCGAACAACGGTTAGAAAGCCTCCACTCTGCGCTCTTGCGTACTGACTCGTCCCGCTCGTGAGCACTACGGGCTGCTCCGACGTGCTCCAGACATGCCGCTCCTCCAGGGAGTCGGTCAGCAGCACCTCGGTGCTCGGGACGGACCGGTCGTTGTAGTGGAATACGAACGTCGAGGCGCCATCGAGCATCACCCTGGCATCCCCGTCCACATAGATGACGCAGATGACGTAGTCGCCTGGGGTCTCGCGCACGCGCGTGTGCAACATGAATCCGCCGCGCGACTCCAGCTCCAATGCGGCGCGACCCTCGCGCGTCTCCATGAGCGCCGAGGGCCATGTCTCCTGTTCCACGATGATCCTGTGCTTGAAACTGGCTTGAGCTCCGGGACTAAGGTCTCCCGCGATGCTGCCCTCGCGGGCGGCCTCTCCACAGATGGCGAAGAGGAATGTTACCGAGGTCGCTATGATCGCGGTCCGTCTCACGGTCCACCTCCTGATCACAGCGCAACTGGTGCATTGACCGTGCATTTGACGTGCCAGCGACGATTAGCGCGCCGCCGCTCAGCTTCGTAACTGCCTTGCGACACTGCACATGGAGTCGGAGGCCGAGCGAGCGTCCGGCTATGCGTTCTCACAGAGCGTTGAACTGGGATGCACAGGATGGAAACGGTGTTTACAGACTGCCGTGGAGCGAACCGAGGATGTGCCCACGAACGGACCACATGGCGCACCGGAGGGGTGGTGCTTGCGACCAGGTGGTCACCTCATGTAGACAAGCTTGGTGGTATCAACACGGTCTCCTACGACCGCCCGGCAGAAGTAAACGCCGGCAGACGCTTCGTCGCCCCCATCGGATACGCCCGACCACATCATCGGATGCACGCCGCCCGGCATGAACCCGTCTACCAGGGCATCGAGAACCAGAGAGCCGGCAGAGCCTCGCCTCCGAAATCGAAGAGCGTCAGGTTCTCGCACGGGTCGCCCGGACCTCCGGCGATGCTCAGAAACCCCGGCTCCCAGTAGACGATGCCGCGTCCGAGTGCGCCCGGTGCTCCCTCCACGACGGAGAGCAGGTCGGAGAGAAAGGCCGCCTGGCCCTCGGGCGTGGCAGGGTACCCGGGATGTAGCTGGCTCTCGGAGTACACGAAGTTGCCCGTCGAGTCGACGCCCTCCAGGGTCCACGGGTACGCGGTCTCGACGACGATGATCTCTTTCCCGTAGGCGTACGCGAGGTCACGGATGTTGTCCCTGAGGTTCCACAGCGTCCCGTGCCACCACGGGTAGAACGACAGCCCGATCGTGTCGAAGTCGACATCGCGCGCTACCAGGTTGTCGAAGAACCACCGGCACAGACTGTTGCTGCCTCCGTTGTCGAGGTGAACGACGATGCGAGGGGACTGCCCCGCAGGCAGGCTGTCTCGCACGGCCGATACTCCGGCGCTCAGGAGCGCCGCGAGCTTGTCCCACTGCTCAGGTGTGTCCCACGCGCCGCCCACGCGGCCGTCGTCCCAGAGCATCCCCCCACTTATCTCGTTGCCGATCTGAACGTACGCCGGCACAACGCCCTCGTCCCTGAAGCGTCTGATCACCGCGTTCGTGTACGCGTAGACCGAATCGACAAGCGCGGGGAACCCTATACCCTCCCACGCCGCCGGCTTGGCCTGGTGTCCCGGGTCGGCCCAGGTATCGGAGTAGTGAATGTCGAGCATGATGTCGTGGCCCGCCGCGGCGGCCTCGGACGCATACGCGACCGTCGCGTCGAGGCCCTGCCACGGTTCCGCCGGGGTGTGCCACAACCTCAGCCGGACGAGCCCGACGCCGGCCTCCCTGAAGGCGTCGAGCGGATCGACGGCAACACCGTCGACGCTGTAGACGGCCCCAAGCGACTCCAGCTGCGGCACGAACGAGAGGTCGGCTCCCACCAACCTCTGAGCGGGAGACCATGCGGCAGCGTGGTCGAAGAAGGTGACGGGCGTGATGACCTCGGAGCGCCCGGAGTCGAACCCGGCGAGCTGCGATCCGGGCACTTCGAAGCTCCTGTTCGGGATGTCCTCTTCCCAGTGTGCGTCGTCCGGATCCCCGTTCCTGAGGACCACGAACTTGTACTCCACGGACCCGCCCGCCGGCACCTCGAGCACACACCAGGCGCTGAAGAGCGACGATGAAGACTCGCGCTCAAGGACCACGCCGGTGCCGGTCCAGCTCCCGAGCGCGGGGTTGTCACCCAGCACGACCACGAGATCGGTCGCGTGGTCGAACCTGCCCCACGACGCCTCGAGAAACATGTCGACCGTGAAGCGGACGTCGGTGCTCGCCGCCCGCGCCGGACCTGGCGCGATCGCAAAGAGAGCGAGCATGACAGAGGCAGCGGCCGCAACGGACGACACGCGCGTCACGAGTTGGAAGGACTCGGAGAAGCTCATCATGTTCTCATTATACCACGCAATGAAGAGGACCACCCCGGTATCCCGAGGTGGTCCTCTCTAGCAATCGCTTCGTATCGCGAGTGGAAGCGCCGCTACTCGTCCAGCTTCGAAACGTTCTCCGCAGCCGGGCCCTTCTCGCCCTGGACTACGTCGAACTGAACATGGTCACCCTCGGCAAGAGTCTTGAAGTCGCCGCCACTCTTGATGGCCGAGAAGTGAACGAAAACGTCCTTCGAGCCGTCGTCGGGCGTGATGAAACCGAAGCCCTTTGCATCATTGAACCACTTCACTCTTCCGGTCGTGCTCACTGCTACAACCCCTCTCGTTCCGCCGGCGGGTGGATGCTCCGCCCTATGCCGGCACTGCTCGTGCCGGGGGGCCGGCAAGCCGTGCCCTCCCGACTACTGCTCCCTAGGAGTGGTATTCCACTCCTGCGGGTCACGCCACTGCCGATCACCAGTGCGCTTTCAGGCTCCGGCAACACCCATGACGACCGACACAAAACAAGGACCGGCTCGCGCGCCAGGTCCCTTTTCAGAGTCTTCGGTCATGTGGCTTCACCGACGTGGCTGCCTCCGCTCGATATGAAGTGTAGCCATTGTGGGGCCACCTGTCAAGCAGAAGCGCACATAAACCTTGACGGCGGACTCCCGCGCCGCGTCGCGGGCCTCCTCGTAGACGTACTCCCTCCCGGCGCCGTGTGTGGGAATAATGAGCCGCGGTTCGAGTCTGCTGATCGTGTAGGCGTTTCCCTCCCGGAGCGCCTCGGGGTCGTGCGTGTGGCAGCCTATGCGACCGTGCGTGACGCAAGCTACGCGGTCAGTTCCAGGGCCATGCGCCCGGCCAGCTCATCGGCCCGCTCGCCCAGAGCGTCGGGCTGGGACGACGACGGGAGCATGTACTTGCCCGCGACCGTGACCCCTCCGAATCCGGCGAACCTGTCGAAGACCTGCTGAACGAGGTCGCAGTTGTCCTCGACGGGTCCACCCGACGTGACCAGCAGTGCGGCCTTCTTCCCCTGAACCAGCGACTTGTAGGCGGGAGTCCCGTACCCCTTCACGAGGCAGATGTGGCGCTCCATGAGCGCCCTGAGGTCGCTCGCGATGCCCCACATGTAGAGCGGCGTGGCATAGATGACAAGATCAGCGGAGACGATCTCCTTCAGTATCCTGAGCCCGTCGTCATCATGTACGCAACCGGGCTCGACGAGCGACGACGCGCAGGCGAAGCACCCTCTGCAACCTATGATGTCGAGCTGGGCCACGTCGAAGTGCACGATTTCGTGTTCGCCGGAGACGCGCTCCTCGAACTTGCCCAGAACCGTCGCCGTGGCCCCCTTCGGCCTCGGACTCCCCATGAGCGTGACGATCTTCATTGTGCCGGCCCCCCTCTTGAACTGAGTCCGCCTGCGTCCCGATGACGAGCCGCGCCGCGCGCCACCGTGTGCGGCTGCAGGACTACATGCGCGGCAACCAGAACCCAAGCATTCTATCACATTGCCGGCCCCTCAGCGACGTGTCGACTGCCGTATCTCTGTTGAACGGTGGGCGAGACTCCCGTAAGCTCGTGTGTGGCGCGTCCGGCAGCGCCCGTTCACACCGTATCGGCTGGTCAGGGAGGTCCCCCGAGATGTGGTACACCGCCCGCAAGGCGTACAGGCATCTCCCTCTCAAGGTGCAGGCGAGCCTGATCGCCATGTACGGCCGGCTGATCCTCCGTGAGAGGTTCGGGACCGACTACCGTGAACTCGAGCGATTCCTGGAAGAGTCCGAGCGGTCCGACCCGGCTGCGCTCCGCGACTACCAGGAGTCGCGTCTGCGCGAGGTCGTCGGCCACGCCTACCAGACAGTGCCTCACTACCGCGACACGATGGACGACCTCCATCTGAAGCCGTCGGACATCACCCGACTCGAGGACTTGCCTAAGCTCCCGATCCTCCGAAAGGAGGACGTCAGGAAGCTCGGGCGGAGACTGCGCTCCAGGACCGTGCCGCGCACGGCGCTGTGGCTCGCTTCGACATCGGCCACGAGCGGAACGCCCCTGAACGTCTACCGCGACCGTCCGGTCTCGCTCATGAACCACGCGTGCTACATGAGGCTGAGACGATGGGCCGGCTTCCCGTTCGGAACGCCGTACGCGACTCTTCAGGGACGGCTGGTCGTGCCGGACACGCAGCGCAAGCCTCCGTACTGGCGACACAACCCCAGTTGGAACCAGCTCATGCTGTCGACGGTGCACCTGACCGATG
>CAZLTC010000060.1:0-14891 GCA_964562405.1 uncultured bacterium
TTCCTCGTGAAGCCGACGCCGACGTTCGGGTTCTCGCTCTCGGGTATGAACCTCTCGCGCCGGGCCTCGCCGAACAGGCTCAACGACTGCCGCGCCGCGTGCCAGTCGTACGTGGTCTTCAGATTGGCACCGTACGACCGGCTCCGGTCGTCCGCGTCCCACCTGTCGAACCCGACCTCGTCCTCCGGGTTGTAGAAGCGGTCGCGCGTAGCGACGTGAAACGCGCCGAGCTTGAGCGAGAGCGAGCCACCGGCCAGCCGCGGGGGCTCGGCGGACAGACGGGCGGTGTTCCGGAAGACCGTGTAGTGCACGCTCTTGATGTGGACGTTCTCGATCCCCGGAACGCCGCTCCGTTTCCAGAAGGCCTCGTTCGAGGCCTCGATGTTCCAGCCGGCCCACGGTCCGCCATCGAGGCGCACCACGAGGTCGGTCTGCTTGAACGCGTTGTTCTCCCGCGTCACGATCTCGTCGTCCGCCTCGTTCTCGGGCGTGCCGTGGTGGTCCAGATACTCGAAGTCGCCCTCGCTCTGGAGGTGGTGGAAGGTGAGCGCGTACCGTAGTGACCCCGGAGGTGTGCCGCCCGAGGCTCTTGCGACCGGTGCGTCCCCCTCGCCCACCCGCTTCTCGGTGAAGCCGCCGGATCTCGTGACGTCGATCCGGTACGTGTCGTAGCTTCCGGCCGACACCACGGCCCCGGCCGTGCCGCCCTCGGGGGGACGCGTCACGAGGTTGACGACGCCTCCGATGCCGGGAGTCCCGAACCCGACCGGTGCTCCTCCCCTGTAGACCTCGATGCGCTCGAGCCCGTCGAGCGGCAGATCGGCAAGGTTGGTGGAGCCGTACGTCGCGGAGTTCATCGGAACGCCATCGAGATAGACCTCGACCTGTCCCGGCGAGCTCGCCCTGATCGACGCCGTGCTGTACGAGCCGAGGCCGCCGTAGCGCCGCACATGAACGCCGGCTCCCTGCTCGACTACGTCCGAGACGGACGTGACGCGCCCCAGTGAGGCGGCCACGTAGTGGACGGTGGCGAAGGTGGGAACGGACTCGAGCAGCGCCGGCCTGTCGGAGACGACCTCGAGCGTGTCGACTACGTCGGTGAGGAGCGGGATGGCGTCCGACCCGCCGGCAGGCTCGTCGCCGGACGCCGATGCCGAGGCCGCGAACACGGCTCCGGCGAACAGCACCCACGCGGCAACCATACATGCGAAACGGCGCCCCACGGATCTCCTCCATCCGAACCTGCGGTGGGAGGAGTCCCGCTAGACGCCGCCTAAGACGCCCCGCACGCGCACCCGCGCGGCGGACTCAACGCCCGTCATCGTGGTCTCTCCACGGACCGACGAGCGCTCCCACCGGCAGGTACCCTGGCTCTCGGATCACCCTACTGCCCAGGACACCGCGCACTTCCGAGCGCGGCGTCTGGGGTTCGTCCCCGACCACAGTTGCGGGACAGCACCGGCTTTGGACCGGTTTCCCCTGAACGGCCTTTCGGCGCCCGGTGAGTTCTCTCTGATTGTATGACCTTCACGGCGCGTGGTCAACACGCTCCGGCGACTAGCGATACAACCCCTTGATCCTGCCCCAGGTCGATTCCTCGACCGCTGACGCGGCCGGGGCGAAGACGGAGACGCAGTTGTCCATCCTCTCGCACACGTAGACATCACCGCCCGAGTGAACCAGCACGCCTTGTGGGTAGTTGAGCAGTCCTTCGCCGCTTCCGTGTTCGCCGAGCTGGTCCAGGTAGACGCCGTCGGCCGTGAAGACCTGTACGTTGCCCAGTGCATCGGCCACGAACAGCCGTCCGTCTGAGTCGAAGCAGAGACCCGTCGGGGCTGAGAACTCCACGTTGCCCGCACCGCTGCTCCATTGCGAGAGATACGTGCCGTCGCTCAGGAACACCTGAACACGCGCGCCAGCAAACTCGCTCACGTATACGCGACCGTCCTGACCCACCGCGATGCCATGCGGAGACTGAAACTGGCCATCGCCCGAGCCCTCTGTGCCCCACTTCCGCAGATAAGTGCCGGTGCTCGTGAACACCTGGACGCGGCTGTTGTCCCTGTCGACCACGTACACCTCACCGGACGAGTCGACCGCCATGCCGAGCGGGTTGTCGAACCTACCGTTGAACGTACCGCTGCTCCCGAACGAGCGAACGAACACACCTGCGGTCGTGAATACCTGAACGCGGTCATTGTAGCTGTCGCAGACGTACACGTTCTCGCCCCACACTGCGATCCCGGTCGGATACCTGAACTGCCCAGGCCCCGTGCCGACCTCACCCCATTCTCTGAGATACGTGCCGTCGCTCGCGAACACCTGAACGCGGTGGTTCCACTCGTCGGAAACGTAGATGTTCCCTGCATCGTCCTCCGCCAGCCATGAGGGCATCCAGAACTGGCCGGGGCCGGCCCCCTTCGTGCCCCACTCCCAGGCATAGGCGTACGAATCCGCAAGCGCAGCCGTCGGGGCGACTGCCACGGTCAGTGCGGCCACCAGAACTGCCGATGCGACCAAGCGTGCGGTCATGCGATCCCCCTCGTCCAAACGCCTCTCGGCAGGCGCGCCGCCCGGGACTGCGCCGGGCTCCCAGCGGACGCGCACGCGGCCGGCACTCCGGCGATTACCGATAGAGCCCCTTGATCCTGCTCCAGGTTGACTGCTCGACCGGCGAGGAGGCCGGACGGAAGATCGACACGCGGTAGTTGGACCACTCGCTCACGTAGGCGTAGCCGTTGGCGCCAACGGCGACATCGCGCGGGGCGTCCAGCTGCCCATCTCCGCTGCCGCTCTCACCGAACTTCTCCAGGAACACGCCGTCCGCAGTGAAAACCTTGACGCAGTCGTTGCCTTCATCGGCCACCAGGACCCTGCCTGCGGAGTCTGAGCACAGCCCTTTGGGACCCTTGAACTGCCCGTCTTCGGTCCCGTATGCCCCCCACTGGCAGAGGTACGTTCCGTCGCTCAGAAAGGCCTGGACCCGGGAGAGGTTCCCATCGACCACATAGATGCGGTCGTCCGGACCCACCGTCACGTCCATCGGAGCTGAGAACTGCCCGTCTCCTGACCCGTTGCTGCCCCACTGGCGTAGATAGACCCCGTCTGCGCTGAAGACTTGAATCCTGTAGTTGTTCGAATCGGTGACGTATACCTCACCCGCCGCGTCAACTGCCACACCATAGGGCCACTTGAACTGGCCGTTGCCGGTGCCGTACGCGCCGAACTTCGTCAGGAAGGTGCCGCCAGTGGTGAAGACCTGGACGCGATGATTCCCGTCGTCTACGACGTACACATGGTCGCCGTGCACGGCGATACCCGCCGGGTGCTTGAACTGCCCGTCACCCGTGCCGTTCACTCCCCACTCCCGGAGGAACGCACCTTCGCTATCGAACGCCTGAACACGATGGTTGCTGGACTCGGAGACGTAGACGTCGCCCGCGTCGTCCCCCGCAAGCCACGACGCGGGGTAGAACTGACCGGGCTCCGAGCCCATTGACCCGAACGACGAATCGAAGATGAACGATTGCGCAAGAACCGAGGCGGGAGCCAGAGCAACCACTAGGGCGGCCGCAACGATGCAGACAATGGCTGAGCGAGTCATCATCCATCCCTCCGGACACGGGTTGGCCGCCGTCGGTCAGCCAACTCCGACGCCGGCAGTGAACTAGAGCGATCCTAATCTGCCTATGATTGTACACACAATCCATGATGGCGGTCAATAGCAGATGGGCTTGGTGCTCTTCGTGGGTAAGGAGAGGCCCCCCACACCATCTGGTATGGAGGGCCTCCTGGGGGCTACGTTCGGTCCACTGGGGCCGGCGCAGACGCTCCCGGGGACCCGTCAGGTTGCCCCAGGTCCGCTCGCGCCCACGTCGAATCCGCTTCTGTTCCGCTTCCTAACGGCTACCTGAGCACCACCAGCTTGCGCGTCTGGCTCCACTCGCCGACGTCTGCGCGGCAGAAGTAGATGCCCGATGCCACCGGGACGCCGGTCTGGTCGCGGCCGTCCCACGTGATCGCGTGCTCGCCGGCGGACATCACGCCCGCCTGGAGCGTTCGTATGACCCTGCCGATCACGTCGTAGACGACGACGTCGACCTCGGAGGGCAGCGGAAGTGCCAAGGACAGGGCGGTCGAGCCAGCGAACGGGTTCGGCCTCCCGGGGCTGAGCGCGAGCGCGGAGACCTCGGAATCAGGCGTACCGGAGCCGTTCTGAACGTACGCCTCGAGGTGCACCACAAGGTCATCGAGGTTCGTGCTACCAGGCAGGCTCGAGTCGTCGCGCGTCGAGAGCGTCAGTGTTGCGGTGTAGAGCGAGTCCTCAGCAGCGGTCGCGGAGTCGAACGCGAGTTCGTACTCGGCCGGGCTCGCGCCTGCCGTCTTCGTCGTGAACCCGCCCGCAAATGAGAACCGCCCGTCACCTCCCACGATCTCGGCGTCATAGACCTCGAGCAGGGCCTGCAGCGGACCATAGCCGTCGTTGTAGACGTCGAGGAACTGGTTGTCGTGGTCTCCGGGGGCAGCCGACCCGAAGTCGAGCGTGTCGTCGAGCACGATGCCTGACGACGCGAGCGACGGCTCCGCGTGATCGACCACCGTTCCGGAGAGGCTGACGTACCAGGTCGGGTCCTCGCCATCGTTCGAGTTGATCTCGAGGTCGCCGGACTTGCTGCCGACCGTCGAGGCGTCCATCGTGATCTCGTGGTCGAGATGCTGGCCCGAGCCCAACGCGTAGCCGTACGTCGGCGCCGTGAACCCTGCGGGCGCCGTGAGCGTGTACTCGAGGTTGCCCGCCGGAGCGGGCGCGATGTTCGTCACGGTCAGCGTCTCGGCGGGCGAGGCGCCCACCACTACGGTCCCGAACCCGAGCGCCGCGACCGCGTCTATCCTGGGCGGCACGCCCAGGTCGAGGAAGACCGCCGTATGGTCGCTCGCGGCTTCCAGCGCATCGGCCACGTCGGCGCTCACTATCGTGTTCGTCGGGTCGTTGATGGGGTTGTTGAAACGGAGCCCGTCGTTTCCGAAGGCCGTGTAGGAGCCGCTCACGTAGGACATGCCGTCGCCGTCGTCGAGCGCGTAGGAGGTCAGGATGAAGTCGAACCGGTCGTCCATCCCGCCCCATGCGGCCTGTGTGGCCTGCGTGTGAGTCGTACGGAGGGAGTAGTTGTCGTGCCACGCTCCGCCGGTGCTGATCGGGTCCTTGCAGCGTCCGTCGTTGTCGGTCTGGTACCCTACGAGCATCTGGTAGCCGGTCTCGGTAGACGTGTACACGTTGAAGTCGCCGACGACCATGAAGTTGCTGTTCGCGGGGTAGTCGTTCAGGTAGTTCCTGATGTCGGTGGCCATCAGAAGCCGCTCAGCCTCGTCGGACGAGCTGTTCCCAGCCTTGAGATGCGTCGACAGGATCGTGAACTCGGCCGCGGAGGAGGTGTAGCCGTCGAGCCTGAATCGATACACCGACGTCCACCTGACGTCGGTATAGAGCTGCTCCGAGAATACGGAGTCGACGACCGCAGTCTTGTAGAAGCAGGCGTTGTCGGTGTCCGGGCCGTTGGCGAACGGCATGAGCCAGTACTCGCCGGGGGCAATGAACTGGAGCACGTTGTTGTAGAACTGCGCCACGCCGAGGTTGCTGTCGACCTCCTGAAGGACGAGGACGTCCGGGTCTATCTCGGCCAGTACGGTCCTGAAGTAGGGGGCCCGTGCGGCGTAGTCGCTGGGCCAGTTCTCGGCGTTGTACGTGCAGATCCTCACGGCCGCCGCCGGCTGCGCCACGAGGGCGGTCAGGACGATCGCGAGAAGGGCCATCGCAAGGGGAACTCTGTTCTTGAACACAGGGGCCTCCAGTGCTCGCTCCTCAGAGGGGGCATTGCCGCGGCAGAGGCGCGCCGGCGGGCTCGGGGGCCGCACCAGTGCGCAGACCGCCCGCCGCCCTGAGTCCGGGGACCGGGGCGCGTGCCGATGTCCTGCTGTCTATACTCCATTGTAGCACAGACTTAGCAATATCTCAAGTTGCTTCCCGGGGCAGCACCCTTCTGGTAGCATTCCCCCCATGTCGTACGGAGCATTTCTGATCCAGGCCATCCTGATATCGCTCTCGGGCGTGATGGGCCCGGGGCCACTCATGGTCGTCACGGTGGATGCGGGGACCCGCTCGCCGCGAGCCGGGATACTCATCGCGCTCGGGCACGGGGTCGTCGAGTTCCCACTCATGGCGCTCATCGCGGTCGGTTTCGCGCCGATCCTGGAGCACCCCACGTTCGGCGCTGCAGTGGGTCTGGCGGGCGGGCTCGTCCTGCTCTGGATGGGCGTGGGCCTGCTCCGTGGCCTGCGCGGCGGCGTCGAGACCACGGAGAGACGCGTCTCCTCCCCGTTCGTGGCCGGCATGGTGATGTCGGCCGCGAACCCCTATTTCCTGGTCTGGTGGGCGACGGTCGGCGCCACTCTGGTCTTCCGCGCGCGGGAGTTCGGTCTGTGGCCGCTGGTCGTGTTCGCCGTCGTGCACTGGTCGCTCGACCTCGTGTGGGACCACGTCCTGGCCACCGCGTCGCACCGCGGGTTCAGGGTGCTGGGCGAGCGCTTCCTGAGGGGCGTGAGTCTGGTATCGGGCTTGCTTCTCCTCTTCTTCGGCGTCAAGTTCATGGTGGACGCGCTGCCGAAGCTGGTGTGAGCGCGTGGCAGCACGTGCAGGCGCGACGCCGCCTGAACGCGCCCCCACCCCCAAGCACTACCCCCTGTTTTCACGTCTCTTGCCATGTTATAATGGTAATGATTATATCTGGCTGCTCTCAACGGCACCCAACGGAGGCCCGTGCCATGACTCGCCGTACAGGAATGTACTCTCTAGCGCTCGTTCTGACCCTTCTGGCGGCCCTGCCGCAGGCACTGATGGCCAAATCGCTCGCCGAGGAGCTCGAGGGCAGGGACTACCTGCCCATCGGCCTGACCGAGGAAGAAGCGAGGAACTTAGACAAGATCGGCGAGGTCCACAGGAGCACACCGCCTCCACCGGCGCCTGTCAGGAACCCCGCGGAGTTCGAGCCGATGACGGGCGTGATCGTCCGCTATCCGTTCGGAAACCCCACCGACCTTCTCGTCGAGTACGCCGAGGATGACACGCTGTGGGTCATCGTGGAGGACTCAAGCGACCAATCGGCAGCAACGAGCACGCTCTCGGGCGGCGGGGCGGACATGGGTCACGTCAAGTGGATCTTCGCCCCGACCAACAGCATCTGGACGAGGGACTACGGCCCGTGGTTCATCACGAACGGGAGCGACGTTCAGGGTATCACCGACCAGATCTACAACCGTCCGAGGCCGGACGACGACCTCATCCCGGGCGTCATCGGCTCCGACTGGGGCATTCCGGTCTACGGCATGGACCTCGAGGCGACGGGCGGCAACTACATGTCCGACGGGCTCGGAACGGCGATCTCTACGCGCCTGACGCTCGACGAGAACACGTCGTTCACGACAGCCGAGATCGACTCGATCATGCATGCGTACGTGGGCATCGACCGGTTCGAGTGGCTCGACTACATCGAGAGCGGCATCCACCACATCGACTGCTGGGCCAAGTTCCTCTCGCCCGGGAAGATCCTTGTGAAGGAGGTGCCGTCTTCCTCGTCTTCGTACGCCGCACTGGAGGCGAACGTCGCCTATCTCCAGACGCTGACGAGCTCATGGGGCAGGCCGTACGAGATCGTTCGCGTCTACTGCCCGAACAACGAGCCGTACACGAACTCGCTCATAGTCAATGACAAGGTGTTCGTCCCGCAGTACGGGACGTCGTGGGACGACGATGCGCTCGCGACGTACTCGGCCGCGATGCCAGGTTACGAGGTCCTTGGATACACAGGCTCGTGGCTCACCGACGACGCCATCCATTGCCGGGCGATGGGCGTCACGGACAGGTACATGCTCTTCATCGACCACATACCGCTCAACGACAGCCCCGACGAATCGGACCCCTATCGCGTCGAGGCCGACTTCATCGACTACAGCGGCGCGGGACTCAAGACCGACTCGCTCTTCGTCTACTGGGAGACCGACTCGAACCCCGGCTTCACGCAGGTCCTCATGACAGAGGACACGAGGAGCGGGACGTACTACGCCGACATCCCGGCTCAGACGATGGGCACCGAGGTCTCTTACTACATCTCCGCCGCCGACAACTCGGGCCGCCACGAGAGGCACCCGTGGGTCGCCCCCGGCGACGTGCACCGGTTCTCGATCGTCACCGACAACGAGGCGCCCATCATCTACCACACACAACTCACGTCCATCACGGAGGGCCAGTGGCCACCGACCGCGGTCGCCAACGTCACGGACAACACGGTGGTGGGCTCGGTCGAGCTGGAGTCCTGGATCAACGGAACGCCGCAGACGACCGCGACGATGACGGCAACGTCGCCCGGCGTCTACGAGTGTGACTTCCCCGGAACGGCAGTGGCCGGCGACGCCGTGACCTACAGGATCAAGGCGTCCGATGCGGCGTCCCCGCCGAACGTGACCTACGCCCCGACGTCCGGGACATACTCGTTCGGCATCGTGGACGCGATAGACGTCGTGATCTGGGAACCCGACCCGACGCCCATCTCGGGCGCCGCGATCATCGCGGGCCTGACCAGCCTGGGTCTCTCCTACGACTACACGACAGGCTCCATGCCGAACCTGGACGAGTACTCGGCGGCATTCATCTGCCTCGGTGTCTACTCGACGAACCGCTCGCTCACGACCGACGAGGCGAACGCGCTTGTCGACTACATGGACGCGGGAGTCCCCGTCTACATGGAGGGCGGCGATTGCTGGGCCTACGACTCCGCGCGCACGATCTACAACGGGTACTTCGGCATCAACGGCATCACGGACGGAGGCGCCGACCTCTCGACGGTCAACGGCGAGTCCGGCACGATGTGCGAGGGCATGAGCTTCGCCTACACGGGAGGCAACAGCTACATCGACCACATCAACGCGACCGGAACGGGCGTACGCATCTTCACGAACCCCTCCGACGGCGCGGGCTGCGGTGTCGCCAACGATGCCGGCACGTACCAGAGCGTCGGCTGCTCGTTCGAGTTCGGCGGCCTCACGGATGGCGCGTCTCCGTCAACGAAGGAAGAGCTCCTGGGCGAGATCCTCTCGTTCTTCGGCGTCATCCAGTCGGGCGTCCCCGAGGACGGGGCGGGCCTCAAGTTCACGCTCGAGCAGAACAGCCCGAACCCGTTCAACCCCAAGACGACCATCGCTTTCGAACTGCCGCAGTCGGCCGATATCGAGCTTGCGGTCTATAACGCGGCCGGCAGGCGGGTCGCGACACTGGTCGACGGACTCGTCGCGGCCGGGCCGCACAGGGTCGTCTGGCAGGGACTCGACGACGGCGGGCGGCGCGTGGCGAGCGGCGTCTACTTCTTCAGACTCACTCGCGGCGACGAGAGTGTGTCGCGGAAGGGCGTGCTGTTGAAGTAGGCCGTCCGTGCCCGAGAGCAGTCCCCCGGCAAGCCCCCTTGGTGAAAGACTAGGGAGGAGACGGAATGAAGCGTCTGCTGCTGACGCTGTGCTGCGTCGTCGCGATGAGCTGTATGCTGGGCCAGGCGGCGCTGGCCGACAGCGACCGCTACGACAACACGTTCTACAAGGATTTCATGATGGACGCGCCCTGGCGCGTGGTCGACGAGGACACGGCCATCCCCCTCACGATCGTCATAAAGGACTGCGACTCCGACGACGTCAGGGATCTCCATTGGATACGGTGCTGGGACGAGACGTCCGGCTCGGCGCTCCTGTGGGACCACGACTTCGGCGACGAGACGATCGGGAACGACGCCTACGAAGCCAACTTCTGGACGTACATCACGACCGTGACCGAGGGGCACGCGAGCCTTCCGGACGGCACGCCTCTCACGCCCGCGAACCTCGGCTACGGCGCGGGCGACCACATCAATCTCAAGGTCAGCATCTACTACCGTGACGACATCTTCAACTACACCGAGACGCGCCACCTGAGGGTACACGTGGGGCGTGGTCCCTTCCCATGGCCCGCGGGCTGGTACGGCGGCGACACACACTTCCACACGATGTACACGAACAACATCGCCGAGTTCGGGGCGCCCCTTCCAGCGGTGGCGCTGACCGCGAAGGCGATGGGGCTGCAATGGATGACGACGACCGACCACTCCTGCGACATCGACGAGACAGGAGACGGCTCGTTCTCCTACGCCACGAGGTACTGGGAGTACACGATCCAGGACGGAAGCGGCATCAACACGGTCTACCGCGACAATACGACCATCGGAACGACCTGGGACGTGCTCGGCGCCGAGGTCGCGATGCTCGACTCGCCGGACTTCCGTCTGAAGCGAGCAGTCGAGATGAACGTCGCGTCGGTCGACGCCGACAGCTGGCAGAAGACGCTGCACTCGCTCGTGGTGAACGACGCATACATCAGCTCGCCGCTCTCGGGCGCGCTCGGCGAGAGGCCGGTCACGCCGTCGCTCACCGGGGGGCTGTCCCAGATATCGGGAGCGGGCTTCATGTACGCCGCGCATCCGCTCTCCGACCTGGGCGCGGAGTGGGGCGGCATCGACTGGACGGTCAACGGCGCCCTGTGGGGCGACGAGGATTACGCCGCGGCCCTGGGCTACGAAGCCTTCCGTGGGCTCGAGGCATTCAACACGCGCCCGACGCTTCACTCGTCGGACCAGAACGACCCGTGGTCGGACTTCGACTCGGGCAGCACGCCGTCCAACCCGTACCCGAACGAGCTCCTGGCCGGAATATCGTTGTGGGATGGGTATCTCAGGGCGAGTCTCTCCCCCGTCCGCAAGATCTTCCTGGCGGGCGGGAGCGACGCGCACGGCGATTTCAACTACTCGTCGTACCTGTCGCTCGACAGCTATGCCACGGACAACGCCATCGGCAAGGTGCAGACGGTCGTCCACGTGCCGGGCCCGTACGGCCCGGGCGACCTGCCGCCGACCGCCGACATCATGGCAGCATACAGGGCGGGAAGGTCGGTGGTGACCGACGGCCCATTCCTCGAGATCGGCATCGACGCGAACGACGACGGCGACTTCGACGACGAGGACGACGTCGGGATCGGCGGGGACGCGTCCGGCAGCGCGGCGGGGAGCTGGCCGCTCACCGTGCGGTGGGCGTCGACCGCGGACTTCGGGGAGATAGTCTCGGTAAAGCTGCTGGCGGGAGACGCCTCGTCGACGTCCGCGTTCTACGCGCTCGACCCGAGCGCGACCGCGGAGGGATACGGAGGCGAACGCACGGTCGACCTCTCGTCGTACGGATTCGAAGGACAGGTCTACGTCCGCGCCGAGTGCGTGACCGACAGGGGCGACGACGAGTTCCGCGCGTACACGAACCCCGTTTGGCTCTACTTCGACGCAACGTCGGTCGCGGACGGACAGGTACCGGCCGCGCTCGCTCTCTCTCTCAGGTCGAATCCGTTCCGCGGCTCCGCCGATGTCGTGCTGGCGCTCCCGGCGGCGGGTCCGGCCGCACTCGATGTCTTCGACGTCGCCGGAAGACGCGTCGCTACACTGCACGATACAGGCCCGAGCGCGGGCATCCGGACGGTGAGCTGGGACGGAAGGGACGACGTGGGAAGGAAGGTAGCGCCCGGCGTCTACTTCATGAGACTCACCCAGAACGGAGAGAGCGTCACCGCGAAGGGCGTGCTGCTCAGGTAACCGCGCGGCTCACCGACCATGGCACCAGGCGTCGGCGCAAGGCACCGACACGAAACGGGACGGCCAGGGCAACCCGGCCGTCCCGTTTCGCATCCTGGGCCCGCCTCCGACTCTCGGAGGTCCGGGCTCGTTCCTCCCTGTCTCACTTCAGGAGGATCATTTTGGCCTCTTCGCTCACGCCGGGCGCTCTCAGCCGCGCGAGGTAGACGCCGCTCGCGAGCGGGGTCCCGTTCGCGTCGAGTCCGTCCCACTCCACGGCCTTCCGGCCCGCCGACTGCTCCTCGTCGACGAGCGTCCGTATGAGCCGCCCATTCACGCCGAACACCTCGACGGTCACGTGTCCACCGCCTGCCGGCACCACGTACTCGAGCGTGGTCCGCGGGTTGAACGGGTTGGGGACGCTCCTCAAGGTCGAGCGAGGCTCCGTGACCTCGTCGTCCGGCACGTCGGTCCCGTAGGTGCTCGATATCTCGAACGCCATGTCGATGTCGCGCCCGATGTAGCCGTGGTCCGGCGGGTAGACAAGTTCCCACCAGTCACCCATGTAGGGCTCATACCCGTGACCCCAGACTGCGGCGTCGTTCCAGTGTCCGGACGAGGTCTTCCAACCGAAGCGCGCGTCGGGAAACTCGGCCACGTTCGCCTGCACGTCGAGCCAGTAGACCATCGGGTGTTCGATCGTGCCCACCTGGTGGAACGCCTCCTCCGGCGGGATGTGGAACGTGTACCTCCAGCACGTCCAGTCGGCCGGGTACTGCCACGCGTCGGGCGGGTCCATCCACCCCTCCACGATCTCGTTTGCCCAGATTCCGGCCTCGTATGTGTAGCCCGGGAAGTCCCTCGTCCACAGCACCTCTCCCGGCATGCTGTAGCCGGTCGGGCTCTCATCCGCCGGGATGTCCGCGTGGATGCTCAGCGTGAACTTGGCTCCCAGGCCGTCGGGCGGCCAGAAGTCGCCGAGCCACGAACCCCAGATCGAGATCTCGTCCAGCCGGCCCGGCTCGGTGCATGGGAAGTCGTCGGCGAGAACGAACGCGTCGCAGACGTTGATGTCGATGCCGTGGCAGCGAAGGTCGGGCTCCTGCCTCCACTTCCAACCCTCAGCGTGGCCGATGATGACCTCGTAGTCCTCGACCTCGCCGTCCGGCGCGTATCCGTCGTAGCTGAGTCCGCCTGAGCTGCTCAGCCTGAAG
Source organism: uncultured bacterium (assembly GCA_964562405.1). Classification (GTDB taxonomy): domain Bacteria; phylum Joyebacterota; class Joyebacteria; order Joyebacterales; family Joyebacteraceae; genus WJLY01. The sequence continues at coordinate 12,899 of CAZLTC010000060.1, forward strand.
CGGGCGTACGTTGTTCCCGCGGAAGCCCACGCCGGAACCGCAAAGTCGAACGTCGTGTTCAGGCCCGCCGGCACCCACTGGGACTTGACGATGTAGTCGTCGGCCCCTTCCCAGCTCCCGTCGCGCCCGAAGTCGATCCAGCCGTCCACGAAGCCGCCGAGCGTCGCGCCAACCATGCTGATAGTAACGGTCGAGGGGCTGCCCTGAGTCATGGCGCCGAAGTACGCGCCGTCCTCATCCGCCGCGCAGTCGTTGTCGTCGCCTACGGCACCCGGATCGGTGAATCCGTTGGGGTCTGCGTCAATGAGGTTGCCCATCAGGAGTCCGGGCACCACCGTGTGCCTTGCGCCGTTGCTCCCCATGAGCGTGGGATAGGTCGGGTCGGGCGCGTCGCCCCAGTCCTCGACGGTGTCGTCGCCGATGACGAAGGCAAGGTCCATCGACTGACCCGCCATGTCATGACCCTGCGGGTATCTCAGCTCCACCCATGGGCCGACGAACGTGTTCCACGTCGCGTCGTCGTTCCAGTGGTCCAGGGAGGACTTCCACCCGAAGTGCGCGGTCTGGTCATTGGGAACGGCCTGCACGGCCAGCCAGTAGACGATGGGCTGCTCGGGCGAGCCCTGCTGCATGAACGCGGAGCCCTCGCGGAACCAGAAGTTGTACTGCCAGCAGACCGTGTCGCCGAGCGGATCGTAGCCGGAAGGGAGATCCAGCCAGCCCTCCTGCAGCTTGTCGGCCCAGACACGCTCCGTGGTGTAGTCGGGGTAGACGGTGGTGGACCACAGCAGCTGGCCGGGCACGCTGTATCCGGTGCCTGACTGCGAGGCCGGGATGTCCGAGTAGAAACCTACCATGAACTGCACCGCGCTCGGGTCCTCGCCGAACGGGAGGTAGTCGTTCTGCCAGGAGCCCCAGATGTGGATCTTCCTGATGAGCCCGGTCTCGGTGCAGAGGAAGTCGTCGGCGAGTACCGTTGACGCGTTCACGTCGATCCCGGTCGGCATCAGGTCAGGATGCTGCACCCACTTGCTCGGATCTCCCTCGTCCCAGTGCGCCTGCGCGGCGAACGGGACCAGAAAGAGTATCAGCAGCGCGAACGAGACGGTCCGGTACTTCATGGCGGCCTCTCTCCTTCCCGGATCGGGACGGGCGACGGGCGCGCGAGACTGCATGGCCCACGTCGCCTGGAGCCCTGACAAGAACAAGCACATCGCTGACGACCGCTCAGATGATACCACAAATGCCACCATCACTCAAGGATAACGGACAGCGGGTGCGCGGCCGCGGCGGGCAGCGATCCCGGGACGAGGTCTGCAGCCGCTCCAGCCGCCGGCAACTCAGATTCTCGCTGGTCTAGGGCTTGAGGCAGGCGAACATGGGGTCCCACGTGCCCTCGGGAAACTCCGAGTGGGTGAACTCGATCTCGCGGACCTCGAAGCCGACCTCGCGGAGCAGGCCCCTCCAGACGTCCAGAGGGAAGATGCCACAGATGTGCAGATCGGTCTCGACCGTGAGGCTGACGCCCTTGCGGATCAGATAGACGAACGTGGTCTCGTACGTGGTGTCGGACGGGTCGGGATCGTACTGGTTCTCGAGATACGTGAGCTGAACGTCTCCCGACCTTCGGCGCGTGACATCGGTGCGTCCCTGGCGAAACGACTCCGGCGTGCTCTCGACGTAGACCAGCATGACGCCGCCGGGAACGAGGTGCACGAACGCTGTCTCGAACACTCTCTTGAGATCTTCGTCAGTCAGCATGTAGAGGATGCCGTCGTCGATGAAGACCGAATCGAACAGGCGGCCGAGCCGGACGCTGCGCACGTCGTCGACGACGTGCTCAACGTCGGGGTTCAGCCCCCTCGCCAGTCCGATCATGTCGGGGCTCAAGTCGACACCCGTTATGCGGAAGTCATGCCTGAGCCTGTTGTCTACGTGACCGCCTCCGCTCGTCAGATGGAGAAGCGTCCGCGGAGCCACCCGGCTGTGCCCC
>CAZLTC010000061.1:0-2011 GCA_964562405.1 uncultured bacterium
TGCTCCGGCATGACCACGGTCACCACCCTGCCCTTCACACAGACCTCCCCATCGGCCGACAGCCAGGCGTCCATTACGACCTTCCTGTCCGTGACCTCCACTGCCCTCGCTCTGATCTCAAGAGGGACGCCCATCGGCGTCGGCCTCAGGTAGTCGACGTGAAGCGACGCGGTCACGAAACGCAAAGGCGGGGCGCTGCCCATCTCCCTTCCCTGCTTGCGATACATGGCGGCGGAAGCCGTGCCCGTGCAGTGGCAGTCGATGAGCGAGGCCAGGAGCCCGCCGTAGACGTAGCCGGGGATGGCAGTGTGGTAAGGTTCCGGCGTGAACGTGCAGACCGTCTCGTCGCCGTCCCAGTAGCTTCTGATCCTGTGGCCGTGCTCGTTGAGGTAACCACAACCGTAGCAGTGCGCAAGTTGCTCCGGGTAGTAGTCCTGGAACGCCTTCTCGGACATAGCCAGTCCTTTCGAGAAACCGCACTCAACCTGATTGACCTGCACCGCGCGTCCGGCGCCGGCCCGCTACCGCGCTTCAGTCGCGGGCCCGCGGCCGCGCGATGCGGCCCGTCTGGCGAGCCACGCCCTTCTGTTCTCCGGAGGCTCGTCCACCTCGCCCTCTGGCCGTCGTTCCATCGATAGGGCCGCGACCGGGCAGCGAGTGACACAGACTCCGCAGCCGACGCAGCGGGCGTAGTCCACGCGGCACGTCCCGTCCTCGACCGCGAGCGCGTCGAACTGACACCGTTCGACACACACGCCGCACCCCGTGCAGGCTGCTTCGTCCACACTCACGCGGAAGTCCGAGCGAGCGACGGCCGTGGGTATGCCGAACTCCTTGACGCCCCTGAGTATGCCGCAGCAGCAGGTGCAGCAGTTGCAGATGTAGAAGACCTGGCCCTTCTGATTCATCGTCGAATGGATCAGCCCCGCCTCGGCCGATTCCTCGAGTATGCGGAGTGCCTCGTCCTTCGTGATGGCGCGCGTTGCCTCCGAGTGTTCGAAGGCCCCCTCGACGGGAGCGAACACGATGCAGCTCTCTATGGCATTGTCGCATCCCTTCCCGACGAGCCTCTGTTGCACGCGACAGATGCAGTCCCTGACGCCCCACGACTTCGCGCCCTCTATGTACTGCGAGGCCTGTTCGTGCGGGAAGATCTCGAGGGTGACCGGTACCGACTTGCCGACGGGTATGACCCTCTGGAGGGGCGTGTCTCCGTGCGTCATCGAGCCGCCCTTGGTCTCCTCGTAGTATGTCTCGAAGAGAGAGGCCAGCTCGGCGTCCATGCGGGGGAGCGACTCCTCGTATATCCCCACCGCGAACGGCAGGAGGCAGTAGGCGGCGGAGTCAGTGCCCCACGCGCGGCGGATGAGTCCCTTCCGGGCCATCTCTGCGAGAAGCTCGCCGGCCTCGCCCGGGTCGACGCCGGCCCGGTCGGCGATCGCCGGCGGCCCTTCGAACCCCTCGGACATGACCGACGCCAGTCGGGCTTCCCTCTCAGTGAAGAGCTTCTCCAGGAGCCTCAGCCCCGTGTCCGTCACTTCGAACCCGTTCGGTATCTCGTCCAGCCGCTGGGCCAGTTTCCTGTGTGCATCGGATGGCATCGTTCATCCCCACGGCCGCGCGCGTGCGCCCGGCGCCGCTCCTTGCAGTTCCGTTAAGGGTTGTCACACCGAATCTGTATCATCGGAGCCGCGGAGTCAACAAGCAGTGCCCCCGCGACGGGTGAGCGCGGTTCGGCGGCTCTACGCGCGGGAGGAGAGGCCGTCGACGGTCACGTACAGGCCCTCGACGACGCGCGGGCCCGCTCCTGCTGGACCGAGGTACTCGCCGTTGAGGATGATCTGGACATCCTCGCCGGAACCCACGTCCAGACGGAAGTCACGCTCGGCCTTCCACGTACGCCTCTCTCCCGCCTGCATGGTCAGGTCGGACGCGACGCGACCGTCGGACACGACACGGACCCAGCAGCGCTCCGCGGCAACGAGGGTCAGCTCGAGTTCTCCCGGCGCGG
>CAZLTC010000061.1:2111-14737 GCA_964562405.1 uncultured bacterium
GCTCTCCTCGACCGCCGAGGCCACGGCGGCGCCGCTCTCGTCGACCAGTGCCGTTCGCGACCTCTCGATGGCCGGGCCGATCGCGAAGAACCACAGGAGCACTATGGCCGCGACGGCCAGCACCGGCGCCAGCCTGCTGAGGAGCGGCCGCCTTGCCCCGGGAGTTGCCTCTACGCTCCTGACGCTCTCGGTCCGCCGCACGGGATCCACGCCGCCACGACCGCCGGGCTCAGCGCCGGCGGTCACGGCGTGCCCATGGTTCTCGCTCGCCTCCTTGACCGAGAGCTGAAGCGTGAACCACTTGCCGCAGTCGGGACACTGCATCTTGATGCGCATGGGTTCCCCCCTTGAGGGACGCGACCGGAGACCGGGGCCGGCGCGTCATCAGGACCGTGCCCGTGGGTGCGGTGGCGGCCGGTGGGGAGGCGTAAGGTGCTTCGTGATTGCCGTCGATGACCGTCTCCCGCGACCGGAAGAGGGCGGGGAGAATGCCCGTGCAAGATAGCACGACCGGGTCGCGCCTGCAAGATACGAACGGGCGGACGACCGCCCCTTCGGCGATGCCGTCCGCCCGCACTCGGCCCAGTGGGCCGAGCTACCTCAGAACGATGCCCTTGCCTCGGGCGGAGAAGCCCGGGGCGTCGAGCATGTAGAAGTACACGCCGGAGGCCACCGGAGTCCCGGCATCGTCCCTGCCGTCCCAGCGGGAGGAGTGACGCCCCGGAGGAAGCTCACCATCGACCAGCGTCCGAACGAGCCTACCGGAGACGTCGTAGACGCGCAGGCTCACGTGGCCGCCCGGCTGCGGAAGCCCGAACGCGATGCTGGTGCCGGGATTGAGCGGGTTCGGGAAGCCGGGAGACATGTAGGCCATCGCTGGAAGCTGCCCCTCGGCGACGTCCGCCCAGCAGTCGGTGAACTGCTCGACGTGGTCGGCGTCGGTCCACGGGGTGTAGTCCACGTCCCCGTTGAACCAGGCGGCCTCCGGGCATTGACTGCCCCAGTAGTTGTACCCGGCATCGAGCGTCGTGGTTCCCGTGTGCCACACCGCATACAGACTCGGGGAGGAGAAGTCATTCGCGCGCGCGAGGCTCCCGCCGAGGGTCGGCCCCGGATCCCCGAAGCTGACGACGTGAGCGATGGAGCTTGCAGCGAACGAGTTCGACGCGAGAAGCGGTCTGGTCGAATCAGAGCAGGCAACACCGACATTGTTGTCGGTGAAGCTGTTCCTCCGAACCAGGACTGCTCCTCCCGTGTTGCACCTGATCGCCTCACTCGTCATGTCACGGAAGGAGCAGTCCTCCACCACCATTCGCGACCAGGTGCAGTGGAGTCCGGTCGCAGTGCTGCTCTCTCCGTCCATCCGGAGTCCCTTCAGCGTGACGTCGTTCGACACGCCGGTGGCTTCCATGCTCCCGGTGACGATGGTCACCTCCGGCCCGCTCATTCCCACAAGACTCACGCCGGGCTTCATCTGAACGGCCTCGTAGTAGTGGCCGGGCAGAACGATGACGATCCCGCCCGATGTCGCATGGTCTATCGCGGTCTGGATCGAGAGGTAGGGTTGAGCGAACGTCCCGTAGCCGGGTCCGGTGTTTGAGGCGTCGGCATACAGCGCCGTCCCTGTCACGGCGATGCCTGCAACCGAGGGTGTCGCATCACTGAGCTGACCGGCATCGTCTTCGGCCACGAGCCTGTACCAGGCCGCGCGGCCCGTCGGAAGCGTGGAATCGACGAACGGTGACCCGCTCGGGAACCCGATCGTCTCCGGATACGCGAAGGCGAGCGTGCTGTCCCTCACCACGTGGTAACCGGCGATGTCGACCTCGGGACCCGCCACCCACCGCAGCTCCACGACTCCCCCGCCACCGAGGGCGGCGAGCCCGGTCGGGGCGGCCGGGGGGACGTCAGCCAGCGGCACCGCCGATACGGCGGCGCTGGGATCACTCGTGTTGTCCGCCGCATCGACCGCGCTCACGCGGTAGAAGTACTCCGTGCCCGCCGTTAGAGGCCCGTCCACGTACTCGGAGTCGGTCGTCGTGTCGGAGAAGGTCCCCGCTCCGAAGGCGGCCGACGTGTCACGCTCGACCACGAAGTGGTCGAAGTCGGCAGCGGGGCTCTGGTCCCAGTCTAGCGCCACGGACAGCTCGCGCGGTGTCGCCGTCAGCCCGGTCGGGCTGGAGGGTGGCGCGTCCCCGTAGTCGAACGTCATGAGCGTGCCCGAGGCGCCTATGTTGGTCACGGCGTGCCCGGACTCCGTTCCGTCCCACCAGTCAGTGTTCGGGTAGGTCTCCGGCGTGCAGCTCGTGTACGTAGGCGACGCGTACAGGTCGGTCGCATCACCGTAGTTGCGATGGTACTCCAAGTCCCAGTCGCCGTCGGCCTGGACCAGTGTCACCAGGTAGTGCAGTGAGGGGGTCATCTGCTGGTCGGAGTTGTCCCCGTTGGTGTCCACGTGCCAGATGGCGAGACCGTTGTCCGGGATGTGGACGTCGCGGCCGGCCTGCTGCCGATTCTCGACCATGTAGAACTCGTTGCTGTGCCCTGGCCTTCTCATCTTGTAGATGACGTTGCTGTCTGACGGAACCTCGATGGCCGCCTGCGAGTCCGTCAGGACGGTCACGTCTGCCCACCCCGCGTCGGCCTTCAGGTACGCGCACGGCTCGACCGGGTTCGTCTCGCTCCCGCCAGAGCACATGATGCAGAACTGCCCCACGCCGCTCGAGTCGCCGTCGTAGTCGTAGAGATCCGGCCAATCCATCAGCATGTGGCCGTTCTCGTGGCAGAAGGTAGCTATGGTCAGGGCGGTGCCCATGTCGGAGATCTGGTACTTGTACGTGCACACGCCGTCGGCGCAGAAACCGACGGTCCAGGAGTGCGGCCACAGCCCCTCGCTCCACGAGTTCCAGCGTCCCCCCGCGTAGAAGCAGTTCACCGCGTCGATGATCCCGTTGTTGTCGGCGTCGTAGTCGCTGAAGTCGAAGCCGGCGTCGTTCATCGCGGTCATCGCCTCGATTATGAGCTCCCGGGCGCGCGTGCCATACGACACGCTCGTGTCCGTGTAGTACGCCTTGGTGTGGTCCGCCCTGTAGTAGACGGTGGGCACGTAGTTCGTGTACGTGAGCGCGCCGTCCGAGACATCGTAGAAGTAGTCTCTCACGGACCCATTGTTCCCGTTCCCCGTGTATCCGGACAGGTTCGCGAAGTCGTCGACCGAGGAGGTCGGAACCGTGGCGACCTCGTCGGAGAAGTCGACCAGCAGGATGATGCCCTCCACGGCGCCGGTCGTCGGGCCCCGTGTCACGCGTAGCTTAGGCGGAGCAAGCGGTCCCTCGTTCGCGCGTCGGTCGAAGTCGGCACGGGCGGCGAGGGCCTGCTCGCGGGCGGCGTCCTGGGCGACGCGGACGTGCTTCGGGAGCCGGGCGGGCGGCTGAGGCTCGGTGGCCGGCACGCCTGTCGACACGAGCGAGCGCCCGTCGGCCGACAGCTCGGCGTAGCAGAGAAGCCCCGAGGTATCGTCCCGCACGACGGTGTAGCCGTCGAGGGTCTCCCCCACAGCGTAGAACTCGTCACCCCAGACCCTGAGCTGGACGTGCGAGCCGTTCGGCTCACGGATGTCCACGACGCCCCCGAAGAGAGGGGCGGCCGCGGCCGGAAGCGCCACCAACATGAGCAAGACTGCTGCCAGCACGGCGGCGCGCTGGAACGGTGTGCCTGGATGATTCATCGGTCGCTCCCTTTGCTGAGCGCTGATACGGTAAGGTCCGGCGCCTGCCGAGCCCACTGCCGAGAACACAACTTGCTATCCTGTACTATTTTAGCACATTTGTGCGGTCTTCTCAAGTCCGGGTGCCCAGAAACAGGGGCTCGCTCGCGAGAACGAGCCCCTGGATGGGGACAACATCGTGTGCCCCGCCGATGCCGGAGCCGGTCCGCGGTGGGTCCCACCAGGCACGTCACGGCGGAAGATGCCGGATCGTATCCGTAACGCGCACTTGAGAAGGGCCTTGCCGCAGGGCCCTTCTCCGTAGAATATGGGGTCGCATCGAATCGCCAACTGGAGCAATTGGATGGAGGAAGCCATGACCAGGATGGAAGCGATGGCCCGGCGCCTGATGGGGACGGCCGCGGCGACGGTGATGGCAGCGGCCCTGACGGCCGGTGCTTCGGAGGTGCCGCCGGCGGTCGACGGGCTCTTCGAGGACTGGAGCGACGTGCCTCCGGCCTTCACCGATACGACGGGCGATGGGGCGCGCCTCGACCTGGGTCGTGTCTGGGTGAGGAGCAACGCGGATAGGGTCACGTTCTCTTTCGAGACGGGTCTGGAGATCAATCTCCAGAGCGGCAACGAACTCACGCTCCTGATCGACGGCGACGGTGACAAGACGACGGGGAATCAGGTGGAGGGCATCGGCGCCGACCTCGTGTGGAGGTTCGGCGACCGCAAGGGCGAGTTCTGGACGGACGCGGGCAAGGCCTCGGTGGAGCAGAGCGAGGTCGGACTCCTGCAGGCGCCGACCGTGTCGTCGGAGCGATTCGAGGTCTCGTTCGTTCGCTGGTCACCCGATCTCGGAGACGTCATTCCGGGTCCCGACATCGCTTTCGTGCTCAAGGACGACGAGACCACGTGGGCGGACAGGCTTCCCGACGCGGGCTCGGTTCGTGCAGAGCTGTCACTCGACCCTCCCCCGACCGGCGGAGAGGTCGACCTGGGGCGACGCGATCCGGACGACATCCGGGTCCTCACATACAACGTCCTCTTCGATGGCCTCTTCAAGAGGCCCGCGCCGTTCATCAGGATCCTGCGCGCGATCGACCCGGACGTCATCTGCTTCCAGGAGATCTGGTCGCACACCGCGCAGCAGGCCGCCGACCAGGTCTCTCTCGCACTCCCCGACGCGACCTGGTACGGCGCCAACACGACCGAGGGCCACGTCGTGAGTCGCTACCCGTTCCTGGAGGATGCGGCCATAGATGAGGCCGGAAACTACTGGGCACTCATCGATCTGCCGGACGACCGCTACGGCGTCGACCTGTCCGTCGTGAGCGCGCATCCACCGTGCTGTGAAAAGGAGAAGGAGCGGCAGGAACAGCTCGACGGGATCGCCGCGTGGCTGAGGGATCTCGAGGGAGCCTCCGCCGGCGGCGCGGACGCGGCTCGGGCGTCGGGGGAGCCGTGGCTTCCCTCCCACACGCCTATCGTCATCGCGGGCGACATGAACCTGGTCGGAGGTGCGGTGCAGGTGAGGACACTTGTGAACGGCGAGATCGTGTACGTCGACGAGTACGGACCACCGCATCCGGCCGATTGGGACGGCACGCCCATGATGGACAGCGATCCGAGGCAGGCAGGAGGGATCGAGAACTACACGTGGCGCGATGCGAGGAGTTCCTTCGCACCAGGCAGGCTGGACTACATCGTGTACTCCGACAGCGTCCTACGGCCCGGCAACTCGTTCGTCCTGGCAACGGAGACGCTCTCCGACGAGGCGCTCTCGCGCTACGGCCTCCGGGCCTCCGACACTCTGGAGTCATCGGACCACCTACCGGTCGTGGCCGACTTCACTCCTGTCGCCGCACCAGCTCGAACAGGAACAGGCGAATAGCGATCGTCCTGTCCTCGTCGGTCATGCCCGGCACGGCGTTGGCGAGTGCGCGAAGAGTCTGCGCGTCGGGTTCGCCCGTCACGGGCACGCCCGCGCCCTCCTGGAAGGCGATCACGGCCTCTATCGTCCTCTCGTCCCACTCTCCGGTCCCGTGGTCGGTGTCGTACCCGAGCGACGCCAGGAGCGTCTTGACGAACACTCGTTCCTGGTCGGTCAGCTCTCCGCCGCCCGCAACGGGGGCGGTCGCCTCTATCTGACCAGGCTCTGTCACGACGATCTGGGGCTTGCCCCGGTAGGTCTCGATCAGACCCGTCACGCATATCGTCTTTCCGTCGTACAGCTTCTCCGGACTCCCCTCGAACCTCGACCTGGCGTTTCCCCAGATCACGACCGTGAACGTCTGGTCCGGGTACGGCCTGTCGACGTTGAGGAACGTGGGACTTCCCTTCACCGACCCGAAGTAGGCGGCGCTCGCCACGTGACCGCAGACCTGCACCGTCTCGCCGACGTGGCTGGATGCCTCGGCCGCCGGGATGCGGGACGGGACCTGGTCGGCGGCTGAAGCGCGGGCCGCGGGAAGGGCGACGACCGCGAGGACCAGCAACAGGGCGGCCAACGAGGCCATCAGGGATGACAACAGGGGTCTTCCGCTACCAAAGGGGCGGGGCATCTCTCTCCTCCGTAAGGGGTTGACAGGCCGCGCCTGGGCGGCGCCACCGGGGTCCGGCCGCGCGAGCCCCCACGAACCGGGTCGACACCAGCTCCGCTATGTCAGCGGTACATCGCCTTCAGTCTGCCCCACGTGCTCGCTTCCACCGGCGACTCGGGCAGGTCGTCGGTCACCCAGATGTTCCGCCCGCCGCTCTCGGACCTCGAAAACGCCAGCATCGAGGCGTCGTCGGACCACGTCGGGCTCGAGTCGCTTACGTTGGACGTGACCTGGTACTCCGCTCGCCCCAAGGCGTCGGCGGCGATGATGCCCACGCCCTCGCGCGCGAAGGCGATGAACTCCCCCGTCGGCGACCAGGAAGGCTTCGGTTCGTGCTCGGACGTGTTCGTCAGCTGGCGCACCGAATCGCGCTCGCCCGCAACGCTCACGACCCATATGTCGTAGTTGCCGGACCGGTCGCTCGCGAAGGCGATCCACTGGCCGTCGGGCGACCAACATGGGTCGATGTCGTCGGCGGGATTCGTGGTAACGTCCCAAGCTCCCTGCGCCTCTCCACCGTGATTGACGGCGACGATGTCGTTGTTTCCGTTGCGGTCGGAGTGAATGAGCATCTCGCCGCTCGAGCGGTCCGGGGCCTGGTCGTTGGAGTTGCCGAGGGTGACGGGGAAGGAGAACGTCGCGCTGTTGGTCGTGGCTCCTCTGATCATCGTGGGAGTCGCGCCCTCGGTGCGCTGGAAGTAGAACTGGAAGCCGCAGCTTCCCTCCTCCCAGGTAGGCGCCTGGTCGTCCGCTGTGGGACCCGTGCTGACACGGTACGCCTCCTTGAACGAACCGTCAGAGTGCACCTCGACGACCCAGATGTCGTTGTCAATGGACGGATCACGGTTCGAACTTGTGGCTATGTACTTGTCACACCACTCGGGGTCGTCGTTCGTGTCCGAGCCCGTGGTCAGCGCCCACTCGGCAGCCGCGCACGGCAGCGCGGTGAGAAGCGCGATCGAGAGCGCAGCTATCGCCAGCCTGGTCGACGAGTGCGACTTCATGCTCTGCCCCTTCCGAGTGTGTGTTTCCGTTCCGGAACGCGCCCAGCCTGATTCGGCACACTTGGCCAGTACGATACAACGTTGTCGGGGATGGTTCCAGTCAATCGTGAGGGCTTGTTTCGTTCGGCTGACCTGCTCGGGACCGACGGACGCGGCCCGTACGGCCGCCTCACGGGAGACAGAGGGAGGCCCCGCGCGTCAGCACGGGGCCCCCAGAATCAGCACGGCGATCTTCTCCACGTCACCTATAGAGCGACTTGATGCAGCTCCACGAGCTGGTCGACGCGGGGGTCGTGGAGCACTCGCACATCGGGAGCACTCCTTCGAGGTCTCCGGTCTCCACGTTCTGCCCGAACTTGATCCCCAGGTGGTCCTCGAAGACCTGGTACGGGCTCGGTGGGAAGAGCGACAGGTAGCAGACATGCACCCAGCCGAACTCGCCGGCCTCGCAGCTCACCTCGACGGGCTCGAACTTGATCGTAGGCCCGTCGAGCGGGAAGTGGGGATCACCGTAGCAATCGAACTCGGCCATGAAATCTAGCTCACACTCGTTCTCTCCCCAGCCGACGCCCGCGGGGACCCTCCAGAGGAAGTACCCCTCGTCGCACGCGCAGACGCACTCGGAGAGAGCAAGGTAGATAGTAGTGTGGCTGAGCCCGTGTCCGCCGTACTCGGTCGTGTCCCAGTAGATGTGGAAGCAGTACTCCCAGTAGCCCTCGTACTGCGGGTCTATCGACTCGTAGGCGAGGCCGGTCCCCCACACTGCGTCCGCTGCCGCCTGCCCCGTCATCACCGTGCACAAGGCCGCCGTCACCAATACCAGGGTGAATCGCATTCTCTTCACCGTCACACCCTCCCTGCAGTGCAGTGGTCCGCTCTCCTCTCACCCCCGTGCCATGAAGCGCATCCACTATATACTAGAATAGCGGCTTAGTCAAGTGGGCCTTAGAATTGCTCCATTTGCGTGGAGTCGGTGCGCAGGCGAACCGACGGTTCTTGACTGTCTACATTAACTATGGTATCTTGTAGCGGCATGGACATTCCGCACCTTGATGTGCGGAGCCCCGCATGCCACCGGAGATGGAGGTACGAGTATGCCCTCCCCTGCGTCACAGAATGAGTCCACGCGAGTCACGCTCGCGGCCGCGGGTATTGGGAACGAGCGCGGCGCCACCCTCGTGATGGTCCTAGCGATCATCACCGCCGTCCTGCTCATCGGCTCTGCTCTGTTCATTCTCGGCACCGGAGAGGCAGACGTCGTCGAATACGGCGTCGACAACACGATGGCCTTCACGGTCGCAGAGGGCGGCATAGAACGTGCGCGCGCCTTCCTCGAGCAGCTCGCGGAGACGGAGTCGGCCGTGGACCCCGTCGGGGTGTCGTTCACGAACCAGTCGCTCGGCGGGGGAACGTACACCACGACCATACTCGACGAGGTATCGGGCGGCCAGTGGGTGAAGATGTACGACATTCTGTCGACGGGATGGAAGGACGGTGTGCCTCGTCAAGTGCGCGTGACGCTGCAGGAGGAGACCTTCGCGCAGTATCAGTGGTTCATCAACCAGGGCGGGTGGCGGTGGTTCCGCACCGGCGAGAAGTTCGAGGGTCCCGTCCACACCAACAAGAAGCTCCAGATCGATGGCGACCCATGGTTCGGTGGGAAGGTCACGGCGTCTGAGGGCATCACGATGAAGCAGGGAAGCAACCCGACGTTCGAGGCCGGCTACGAGCTGTACGTACCGACGGTCGACCTGCCGACGTTCAACGAGATAACGTCGATCATGCTGCCGGCGGCGAACGATGCCGGCATCTACGCAGGCCCCTTGACCGGCAACGACGCGAGATACGAGGTCGTGCTCGGACAGGCTGGGACAGGTACGCTGAGCTACCGGAGCTACGAGAAGGTCGGGCCGAAGTACGAGTACTCCACGTGGATAGACGTGGACATCGCCAGCCTGAACGGGTCTGCATGGTTCGCGGAGCCCGTGTCCATAGAGGGCACGCTGGACGGCCAGCTCACGATCGCGGTGGAGGGCAGCATCACGATCACCAACGACCTTCTGTACGAGGACTCCAGCCCCGGCACCGGGCCGAACCCTGGCTGCGACGACATGCTGGGCCTCATAGCCGAGAACGACATCTTCATAGCCGAGACTGTGCCGAATATGAACGACTGCGAGATCCACGGGGTGATGATGGCCCTGTGGAAGAACCTTGAAGTCGAGGACTACATGCACGGGCCTCCGCGAGGAAGGCTGATCATCTACGGCGGCACCATGGTGGAGCAGGTGCTCCACATAGGCCAGTACCATCAGGATGAGGTGGTGTCCGGATACTACAGGGACTTCAGGTGGGACGACCGGCTCGACGCGTTCTGGCCACCGTTCTTCCCCAAGACGGGCAGGTACTTCGTAAGAAGGTGGCAGGAGATATCACCGCCCCAGGTGTAGGCGGACCTGCTCCTCTGCCGCAGACGTCACCGCGTCAGCCGTGAATCCGAACGCATCCTCGAGGTCGCGCATCGGCGCTGACGCGCCGAAGCGCCGCATCGCGATGACCGTTCCTTGAGGCCCCGCGTACCGCTCCCACCCCATGGGCGACGCGGCCTCGACTGCCACCCTCGCGATGACGGAGGGCGGCAGCACCTCGTTCTTGTAGGATGGTTCCTGCCGCTCGAACAGCTCCCAGGACGGCATGCTGACGACCCGGGCGCCTATGCCGCTCGCGGACAGCCGCGCGTGGGCCTCGACGCACAGGTGGACCTCCGAGCCCGTTCCGATGAGCACCACGTCCGGCCCTCCCTCGGGCTCGATGAGCACGTACGCGCCGCGGGCTACCTGCGGTGGCGCGCACAGCTCCCTGCCGAACACCGGAAGGCCCTGCCGTGAGAGAACGAGCGCCGCGGGCTCCTCGCGCAGGCTCATGGCGACCCGCCAGGCGTCGGCGGTCTCGTTCGCGTCCGCAGGTCGGATGACCACGATGCCGGGCATGGCGCGCAGCGACGCAAGCTGCTCCACCGGCTGATGCGTCGGACCGTCCTCCCCCAGAGCGATCGAGTCGTGCGTGAAGACGTATATGGACGGTATGCCCATCAGTGCGGCGACCCGTATCGCCGGCCGCGCGTAGTCCGAGAAGACCAGGAAAGTGCCGCCGTACGCGCGGACGCCGGACAACGTGAGCCCGTTGACGGCCGCGCACATTGCGTGTTCGCGGACGCCGAAGTGGACGTTGCGCCCTCCGGGCGTCCTCGCATCCTGCTCGCCCGCGCCATCGAACGTCAGGACGGTGTTGTTGGACGGACCCAGGTCGGCCGAGCCCCCGAGAAGCCAGGGGACCTGCTCGGCGATACGGTTCAGGACCTTCCCCGAAGCGGCGCGCGTCGACACGGCCTTGCTTCCGGAGGGAAACTCCGGAAGGCTCGCGTCCCAGCCCTCGGGCAGCTCCCCGTGTATCATGCGCTCGAACGCGGCCGACCGCTCCGGTTCTGCGGAGCGGTATCTCCCGAACGCGTCTCTCCAGGAGCGGCTGGCCTCGGCGCCGCGCGCCCCGATCCCGGCGGCGAAGTGCTCGGGCACGCACGACGGGACCAGGAAGCGCTCGTCCTCGGGCCACCCGTAGGCACGCTTGGCCAACCTGACCTCGTCCTCGCCCAACGGGGCGCCGTGAGCCGTGTGGGAGTCCTGCTTGTTGGGTGCGCCATACGCTATGTGGCTGTCGACGATGATGAGCGTGGGGCGGTCGTCCGAGTCGCCGAACGCGCGAAACGCGCCGGTCAGAGCATCCAGGTCGTTGGCGTCGGCGACCCGTTCCACGCTCCAGCCGTACGCCTCGAACCGCTCTCCCACGTTCTCCGTGAATGCGAGGCCCGTCGGCCCCTCTATCGACACGTGGTTGTTGTCATAGACCCAGCAGAGGTTCCCGAGAGCGAGATGGCCGGCGAGCGAGGCGGCCTCGGAGGCCACGCCCTCCATCAGGTCGCCGTCGCTTACGAGCGCGTACACGTCGAACCCGAAGATGCCGAACCCCGCGCTCGCGAAGCGCGCCGAACGCCAACGCGCGGCCAGCGCCATACCCACGCTCGTGGCCGCGCCCTGGCCCAGCGGCCCTGTGGTGGTCTCGACACCGGTCGTCCGCCGGTACTCGGGATGCCCGGGACACCTGCTGCCCAGCTGGCGGAAGCGCCTTATGTCGTCCAGCGATACCGCGGGGCGGCCGGTCGGGACCCCGTTCGGACCGACCTCTCTCACTCCGGCCAGGTGGAGCAGCGAGTAGAGCAGCATCGACGCATGGCCGGGCGAGAGCACGAACCTGTCGCGACCGGGCCACAGCGGGTCGGCCGGGTCGTAGCGCAGGAACCGCTGCCACAGGCAGTATGCGACGGGCGCAAGGCCCATCGGTGTGCCCGGGTGACCTGAGTTGGCCGCCTGGACCGCGTCCATCGAGAGGGTCCGGATGGTGTCTATGCAAAGCTGGTCGAGCGCTCGCGGGTCGGGCATTGAGTGACCTCCGGAGGATTCGGCACAGGGAAGGCTGTGTGGTAGTAGTGTATCGCAGATGCGGGCGCGCGGAAAGCACGGTCAGCTGCGAGCTTCACCGGGCCGCCAGGCGGAGGGACCACACCGGCTCACCCGGCAGAGCGGCTGGTCCCGCTCGCCGCCTCCGTGGCGCCGAGACCGGCCGCCCGACCCGTCACCCATGCCCACAGCAGGTTGTAGCCACCTATTGGCCCGAAGGCGTCGAGCATCTCGCCGCACATGAACAACCCGGCGTGCCTCCGGCTCTCCATCGTCCGGGGATCGAGTTCGTCGAGGCGTATGCCCCCACCGGTGACCTCGGCGGCCGCGAAGCCGCCCTCCCCCGTCCAGGGGAGTTCGAATCTCGTCAGCGCCGCCAGAAGGCGGAGTCTTTCATCGCGGCGCAGGTTCGAGAGGACGCGTATTCGGTCGACTCCCGCGCTGGCGAGGAGTTCGAGCGCCAGTCGCTCGGGGAGCTCCTCGCGAAGCGCGGCCGCCGCGGTGCGCGCGCCGCGGGGTCTGAGCAGCTCCTCCCAGTCGCCGTCGGAGAGGCCCTTCCACCTGACCGAGAGCCGTGCGCGCTCACGCCTCTCGGCAAGGGCACGCGACACGACGTGGGACACGTCGAGGACCGCGGGGCCGCTGTATCCCCTGTGTGTGAACAGGAACCCGCCGGTAGCTTCCGCCGACCGGTCGCGTGAGGAGGCAGTGACGGTGGCAGCAAGCGAGACGCCGGCCAGAGCACCGAACGGAGCCGGCCTCGCGGTGACGGGACTCAGAGCAGGATAGGTGG
>CAZLTC010000062.1:0-14319 GCA_964562405.1 uncultured bacterium
ACATCCTCTTCTGCCGCGAACACCGCCATGAGATCCCTCGACCGCAGAAGCTCTTTCGGCCGCGCGCCCAGCGCCTCGGTGATGCTGTCGGTCAGAGGCGCGGGCTCCGCGGGACGGGACGGGAAGTCCATGATGAGCAGGCGCCCTTCTCTTCTCACCGTGAGGACGTCGACCTTCGCGGCGAAGTGAACCTCGTCGCCGTGGGCCATCCCGTTCTCGAACACGACGTGCGCGCTCGCGAGCGTGCCGTGCCCACAAAGGTCGACCTCGATCGTGGGCGTGAACCATCTGATCTCGAAGGCGTTACCGCGCGGATGGACGAAGGCGGTCTCGGAGAGATTGTTCTCTGCGGCTATAGCTTGCATCGTATCCTCGGACAGCCAGTCCTTCATGATCACGACGGCCGCCGGGTTCCCGCGGAAAGGCGAGCCGGTGAACGCGTCCACATGGTAGATCGGGAGTCTCATCTTCCCGCCTTCCCCGCGCGCCCGATGTAGGCGGCGACGTTGAAGCCTATCTCCGTGGACCTAACGCCCGCCGCGACCTCATTCCCGAAGTAGAAGGCCAGTAGCTCTCTGGCTTCATCCACGGAGTCGAATCTGAATGAGCTCTCCAGCACGCGCATCTCGAAGCCTCTGTCGGTCCACCAGGAAGACACGCCCGAGATGGCTCTGGGCGATAGAGCGCTGAATTCGTCGTCGCCGGCGTTGTCAACGAAGACCATCGGTCCTCCCGGCACGACCACCCTCGATACCTCGTCGAGTCCGGTTTCGAGGACCGACACGTCCATGCCCGAGAGGAAGAAGGCCCACGTGGAATACGCGCCGTCAAACGTGTCGTCGTGGAACGGGATATCCTGGACGACCCCCGACGCCCAGATGAGCCCGCGCTCCTGCGACACCATGCCGGGGTCGGGTTCGAGCGCGATGACGGTCCGCCCGGCTCCGTTCAGTTGCTCGGCGGCGTACCCGTCGCCCGCTCCGAGGTCCAGCACCCGCCCTCTGGGAAGCTCGAGGTCGAGCAGCGCTTCCACGAGCCCGTCGCGGTCCATGCACCTGCGTTCGATCTCGAAGAGGCGCGGCCGGGACGATCCGTAGAATGGGACGACGTCGCTACCGAACCTCTCAAGCCCTCTGCCCGCCAATGTCGCCTCCGTGAAGGTCCTCATCCGATTGCGGTCAGCGTCCTGCGGAGTGGGACTCGAGCAGACGATCGACGAGGTTCCCGTCGTACCTGTACGTGCGGTAGAACGTGCCGCGCCTGTCGCTTTGCCTGCTCGGGTTCAGGAAGTTCCACACGACATCTCCGTCGCGGGTCACCTCGAAGACCCTGCCCTCGGCCGACTCGGTGATGAGCACGTCTCCGTTGGGGAGAGCCTGGCACGAGCCTCGCCCACGCGAGAAGAAGTCGTACGGGTGGGCGGCCTTGTACTGCCACACTATCTCATCCTCGACCGGATCGTACTCCACGACGCGCGACCAGCCCCTGAAGAATCCGTTGTCGAAGACCAGGATGTGCCCGTTGTCGAGGAGAGTAGGCTGGTGAGGGTGGTCCAGCTCCCCCGGGCCCCAGCCCCATACTATGTCGCCGGTCCCGAGGTCTACGACCCCTACGAAGTCGAGGTTGCGCACGCATATCAGGACGCGTCCGGGAGCGAACGCGGGATGCGCGTGCGGCGAGACGATTGCCTCAACCGTGTTCATGTGCGACCAGTCGTTCTCGAGAACGTCGCGCGACACCGACGTCAGGGCCTCCTCGGGGCACCACCGCCGCAGCTCGGCTCGGTGCTCACTGAGTTTCCAGACGCCCGTGCTTCGGCCGCCGCGATCGACGCGCACCAGCTTGTCCGTCTCGAGAGGCTCCGGTCCGATCTCCGGGATCACGGCCGTGTCGTATGCGAGAATAATGACCGAGCCGTCCGGCTCGACCGCAAAGTCGTGGTGCGCGGGAACCTCCGCCGACCATGTGATCTTCCCGTCCCAGTCGAGTCGGTAGAGACCGCGGCGCTGCAGGATGACGTAGAGCGCCCCGTCCCGCGTCATCTCAGCGTGCTCCCACTCCTTGAGGTCGGCATTTCGCCACGAGTGGATTTCTCGGCCCCTCATGTCCACCAAGGTTGCGTGCGACCGTCCGGAGTAGAGCGTGTACCCGTCCCAGGCTCTGAGGCTGTCGTACAGCGTCACGCCGTGTTCGGACTCGGGGACCTTCTCAGTCCAGGCCACGTACGGGAGCGCCTTGAGCGCCTCCAGCCTGCGTTCCTCGTCGGTCTGAGCGCTCGCGGTATCCGGCTGCACCAGCGCGCCGCACACCAGAACAGCCAGGACGGCGAAGCACCTGAGGGTCGAAGACCAGTTCACGCGAAACGTCATCGCGATGTCTCCTCCTCCGTGATGTCTCCATCGGCAACGACTGGTGTGACGTCGAAGCGGAACCCGGCCCGCGCCAGGCTCTCCAGGAGGTCGTGGTTGAATCCGACCATCACGGCCTGAGGATAGCGCAGCTCGAACAGGAACTGCGCGCTGTTCCTTATCGCGAGCGCCGCCATGCGCTCCTTCACGTCATCGGCCCAGCTCTCATCCTGCTGCCTGTCGGCCTCCACGACCTCGACGTAGGCGCGTTCCAGGTACTTCTCGACGTTGTCGCCGATGGCCCCGTACTTGGTCTCGAACGCGCGGACCAGCTCCTCGTCATCCGGGGAGAGATAGCGATCGCTGTGCGAGAGAACCTCCCGCGGAAGCTTCGGTATCCCGTCCGGTCTGGAGGCGGGATGTCCAAGCGTCAGGAGCATCATCGGCAGCACCCCATGCGGCAGCCCTAGGAACTCGGCCGTCTCGTCCATGCACACCTGCACCGTTCCGACGTAGACGGATCCCAGCCCCATGGCCTCGGCCATGATCGTGGTGGTCTGGGCGGCACACATCACATCGGCGTACGCGATGAGGAACGACGACAGCGACTCGCGTCCTCGGAACGCTACGCCGGAGAGTCCTGCCCAGCGCTCGACCCTGTTGAAGTCCAGGCAGAACGCGAGCGTCACGGGCGCGTTGCGTACCCACGGCTGCCCGCCGATGATCCGCGCGAGTTCTTCTCTCCGCTCCGGCTCGCGGACGACCACGACCGACAGCGGCTGTATGTTGCCGCCTGATGGAGCGTTCGAGGCCACATCGAGGAGCTTCGCCAGCGCCTCGTCGTCCACCGGACGGTCGAGGAAGTGGCGCACCGAACGGCGCGACATGAGCAGTTCGTAGAGGTCCACTGGGATTCTCCGATCGGGCGCCGCCGGACGGCGCTCACTCCCGCACGAACTCGAACACGCTCGCGGACATCCTGTCCTCTGCGAACTCCCCGCCCACGAAGTCCGAGTAGTGACTCCGGAGTCCGAAACCCGCGGCCTCGTGAGCAGCGAGGTAGTCGGACGCGCGGACCGGGTGGAGAACGACCGCGCCCTCGAACAGCGCTCGCCCCCGCCGGGTCAGGCGTGTGACGAAGGACGTCCCGGATCGCCTGATGAGCGGATACTCCCGCTCGAACACGAGTTCCTCTTCTGGAATCACGACGTCTGGGAACCGGAAACGCTCAAGCCGCAGCAGGTAATCCCAGTTCACCGTCTGAAAGACCCAGGACCCGGACGTCTCCAGAAGCGCGTGAACGTCAGCAAGAAGACTCGGCAGCCCGTCCTCCGGGAGATGGGAGATGACGTTCCCTATGCAATAGACACAATCGAACGTCCCCGGTAGAGCCGAAACGCCCTTCATGTCCATCACGCGGAATGAGGCTCCCGGAAAACGGCGGGACGCTACGGCCACCATCTCTGGGTCGAGGTCGATACCCATGGCCTCGCGCCCGTCATCCGCGAACCGTCCGCAGTAGTCGCCGGTCCCACACCCCATGTCGAGGACGCGGGCCCCGACCGGCGCCCGCTCGCGAAGGAAAGAGTAGGTGTCCTCCTCCAGTGGGAAGATCGACTCGTAGTGTCCCGCGAACTCGGAGTAGAACGACATGCATCCACCGAACGCCTGCAGGAATGTCAGGATCCCGCCTTCTCGATCTTGGCCCAGCTGTCGCGCAGCGAGACAGACCTGTTGAAGACGGGCGCGCCCGGGCGCGAGTCCGCCGTGTCCTTGCAGAAATACCCCTGGCGCAGGAACTGGAAGATCGAGCCTCCCGGGGCCGTCGCAAGCCCTTGCTCCACGAGGCAGCCGGTCAGGGTCTCGAGCGAGTTGGGGTTGATGAGGTCCACGAAGTCGATGTCCTCCGGATCCTCATCCGCCGACTCGCGCAGCAGGTGATCGAACAGCCGCACTTCCGCAGGAAGCGCATGGGCGGCAGAGACCCAGTGAAGCGTTCCCTTCACCCTCCTGCCGTCGGGAGACTCCCCTCCCCGCGACTCGGGGTCGTACGTGCAGCGAAGCTCGGTCACCTCGCCCGTCGACTCGTCGCGCGTGAAGCTCTCGCACTTGATGAAGTAGGCGTGCTTGAGCCTCACCTCGCGACCCGGAGCCAGCCGGAAGTACTTGCCTGGCGGGTCGTCGCGGAAGTCGCTGCGCTCGATGTAGATCTCACGGGAGAACGGCAGCATCCTCGTGCCTGCGTCGGGGTCCTCCGGGTTGTTCACGGCCTCGAACTCCTCGACCTTCCCCTCGGGGTAGTTGTCTATGATAACCCTGAGCGGCCGCAGCACGGCCATGACGCGCCGCGCGCGCTTGTTGAGATCGTCCCTCAGGCAGTGCTCCAGGAGCTCGATTTCGATGGTCGTCGCCGTCTTGGCAACGCCCACGCGTCCGAGGAAGTCGCGTATCGCCTCGGGCGTGTACCCGCGGCGGCGCATGCCCGCCAGCGTGGGCATGCGTGGGTCATCCCACCCCGTCACGTGCCCATCTTCGACGAGCCTCTTGAGCTTCCGCTTCGAGAGGACGGTGCGCGTCAGGTTGAGCCTCGCGAACTCGATCTGCTGCGGGTGATACACGTCCAGCTCGTCCAGAAACCAGTCGTAGAGCGCCCTGTGGTCCTCGAACTCGATGGAGCAGTTCGAGTGCGTGATGCCCTCGATCGAGTCGGAAAGGCAGTGCGTGAAGTCGTACATCGGGTAGATGCACCACTCGTCGCCGGTCCGGTGGTGGGTGGCGTGCAGGATGCGATACATGACCGGGTCGCGCATGTTGATGTTCGAGGAGGCCATGTCGATCCTGGCGCGAAGCGTCCGCGCCCCGTCCGGGAACTCGCCGGCTCGCATTCTTGCGAAGAGGTCTATGTTCTCCTCCACCGTGCGGTCGCGGTATGGGCTGTTCTTTCCGGGCTCTGTTAGCGTCCCGCGGTACTCACGGATCTCGTCGGTAGAGAGGTCGCAGACGTACGCTTTCCCCAGTTCGATCAGGCGGACGGCGAAGTCGTAGAGCTGCCCGAAATAGTCCGACGCGTGGAAGAGCCTGTCGCCCCAGTCGAAGCCGAGCCAGTGTATGTCCTCGATGATGGAGTCGACGTACTCCTCCTCCTCCATGCACGGGTTGGTGTCGTCGAACCGGAGATTACACAGGCCGGCGTATTCCTCGGCGATCGAGAAGTTGAGGTTGAAGGCCTTGGCGTGGCCGATGTGCAGATACCCGTTCGGCTCCGGAGGGAACCGGGTATGCACCCGGCCTCCGTACTTTCCGGTCCTCAAGTCCTCCTCGACTATCGCTCGAACGAAGTCGACGCTGCGCTCCCTCTCAGTGTCTGGCATTCGTGTTCCCTCTCGCACCATACGGCCGCGTTCCAACCGGCAAGACGTGTGCCCCGGCGGCCTCCCGGGACCGCCGCCTCCGGTCACCCCTACTCGAGACTGCCCACCTCGGCCTCGACCTCCTCCAGTATCTCGCAGGAGCGCACTAGTTCCTTCATCGCGTTGTGGTCCGGGTAGAGCGGCCTGTCCTCGCCGAGATGCTCGACGTGCCTGCGCACGACCTCGTGCGCCTTCCTGACGCCCTTGCCCGGAGTGAAGTCGCGGAAGTCGAGCGCCTGCGCCGCGGCCATGAACTCGATGCCCAGCACGCCGTTCGCGTTGTCCAGGATCTGGGCGTTCTTGATGGCCGTGTTCATGCCCATCGAGACGAAATCCTCCTGGTCGGCCGCGGCAGGAATCGACTGAATGCTCGCCGGCGCCGATAGTATCCGCTGCTCCACGATCAACATGCAGGCAGTGTACTGCGAGAGCATCATGCCAGACATCATCCCGGCACCCTTGCTGAGAAACGGCGGAAGACCTATCGAGAGGGCGGGGTTGGTTAATCTGTTGAGCCTGCGCTCGGACAGAACGCAGACCATCGTTATCGCGGTGCCCGCCATGTCCATTGGCAGCGAGACGGGCGAGCCCTGGAAATTGGCGCCCGTCAGCGCCAGCTTGTACTCCGGGAAGAAGATCGGGTTGTCGCCCACACCGTTGAGCTCGATCTCAACCTGGCTCCTCGCGTAATCGATAGCGTCGTGCGCCGCGCCGATGACCTGTGGCGTCGACCTCATGGAGTATGCGTCCTGGACCTTGACCTTCATCTTGCCGGTCACGAGGTCGCTGCCATCGATGCATTTGTTCAGCACCCTGGCCGTCCTGACCGCCCCCCTGAACCCGCGTATCTCGTGGAGCCTGGCGTCGTACGGCTTCATGTTGGCGTAGAGCGACTCGAGCGTCATCGCGCACGCGATCTCGGCCTGCTTGAGCCACCTGTTCATGTCGAAGATGTGTATCGCGCTCATCGCCGTCAGCAGGTTCGAGCCGTTGATCGTCGCCAGCCCGTCCCTGGCCTTGAGTCCCGGCACCTTGATCCCGGCCCGATCGAGCGCCTCGCGTCCGGGAAGCAGCTCGCCCTTGTAGAAGGCCTCGCCTTCGCCCATCATGAGCAGGGCTATCTGAGACATCGGCGCCAGGTCGCCGCACGCGCCGACCGACCCCTTCTGGCACACCGCGGGCGTCACGCCCTTGTTGAGCATGTCGACGAGGGTCAGCGCGATCTCCGGACGGCATCCGGAGTGCCCCTGAACGAGAACGTTGATGCGCCCCACCATTGCGCCTCTGACGTACTCGATGGGAGCGAGGTCGCCGATGCCGGCGGCGTGGTTGTAGATGAGGTACTTCTGGAACTGCTGAACCTGGTCGTCATCCAGAACGACCTCCGAGAACTCACCGATGCCAGTGTTGACCCCGTACATGATCTCGTGCGCCTGGATCTTCTCCTCGAGCATGGCGCGGCACACTTTGATGCGCTCGACGGCGTCCTGCGATATCTCGACCTTCTCTCCGTGGCGCGCGATACGCACCACGTTCTCTACCGTTAGTCCCTTCCCGTCAAGAACGACTGCCATCTCATTATCCTCTCGGTGCTGGTGTCGGGATCGCCGCAGGAACGAGTACGCCACGCGCCGGCCGAGCGGCCGGTGCCACGCGCGCGGCTAGATGATAGCATGAACGGGCGGCGGCGGGGAAGGTCGCTATCGGCGCCCGGCCGCGATGCCGCGTCTGTCGGCCACGATGGCGTAGGCAGAGGCGGCCGCAAGGCCGACCGTCGAGTAGACGCCGGGGATGGGAGCGCCGGCCAGGATGGAGCCTCCGACGTGGCCGACAACGTTGGCCAGCTCAAGGCCTATGACCCAGAGCATCAGGGTGCGCATCCCCCGCGCGCCTCGGTAGGCCAGAGGAGTCAGGAGAGCGAGAACGGCGACCGTACCTATGGAGACTGCCATCCATACCGTGAGACTGACGTAGGGCAGCCTGACGAACGGGACCAGCTCCCGCACCGCGTCCAGGGCCATCTGGTAGGTGGACAGAAACCCGCCACGGATCTCATCGGCCGTGTGAACCGCGAAGGCAAGAATCAGGACGAGCCACGGGATGCCGAGGTAGCGTCTGCTGCTGGCCGCGTCGGGCAACTGCCGCCTCCACTTCCCGGGATCGCTCTCGTTGGCAGAACCGGTTTCTTCCCAAGCGATCGGAGCGCTACTCCCTCTCCAGGGACACGCCCGGACCAGTCCAGCCGAACTCGCTGAGATCGACGCGACACCGCTCGTCGAACGTCACGCCCTCGGACTCGAGGAGGGCGCGCTGCAGATCGAGCCCCTCGCCCCGCAGACTGATCTCGCCGCGGCTGTTGATGACGCGGTGCCACGGCACGTCGGTCCCGCTGGGAACGGAAGCCATTGCGTACCCGACCATGCGCGGCGTGCAGCGGCCCGCTATCTCCGCGACCTGGCCGTATGTGGCGACCCTCCCAGCCGGCACCGCCCTCACGACCCTGTAGATACGTTCGTGGTGACCTCGTGCGCTCATGCGTCGAGCTCCCGGAAGAGATACCATCCACCCTTCCTGTCGGACGCACCGCGCGGTGCCCTGTCGTAGTAGAGTTCGAACACGCGGCCGGAGTCGGTGCGAACGCGGTGATAGTGCCTGCCAACGCCCCACGAGCCCGTCCGCTCCGCCCTGGCCGAGTGCTCCGGTCGCATGTTCCGTGCCATGCGACCTTTGCGCTCGTAGTCGTGCCACTCACTCAGATGTTCAGTGACGCGGTACACGCGTCCTCGCCAGCTGAACGAGAGCGGGAGGCCCGGCTTCTTCTCCGGAAGCGCGCGTCCGGCGTCCAGCTCCACATCGACCTGCTCGCTGATGAACCGGATCGCCATCAATCAGCCGTCTCCCGAAGCCTCGTCACCCAGCAGCTTGCCCATGCTGATGAGTTCCTGGACCGTGTATCCCAGATTCCTGTAGAAGTCGATGACCGCGGCGTTGGCCGCGCGCACCTGGAGGTTGAGCTTGCGGCAGCCGAGTTCGGTCAGCCGCGCCTCGACCGCGCGCATGAGGGCGGTGCCGGTGCCACACCTCCGCGACCTAGGAGCAACAGCCACATAGTAGACCCACCCGCGGTGGCCGTCGTAGCCTCCCATGGCGGTCCCGACCACGCGTCCCCCGTCGTCGGCCACGAGGAAGAGCTCGCGCTGCACCGCGAGCTTCCGTCTTATGTCCAGCGCCGGATCGTTCCACCACGGCGGGTCGGGGAAGACCTCGCGCCAGAGCGAAATGACGTTCTGCTCGTCGGTCTCTTCGTAAGGCCGTACCTGCATCTGACTCTCCGGATGAAGGACCTTGCGCCAAGGGCCCGCGAACGCTGGTCCCGTTCGGGCCAAGTTCTGTGGAGTCGTGGCGTCGTGTGCCGCAGGCGTTCCGGTTCAGAGAGCGGACGTGCTTGAGCCGGAACCGGCGCTCGGATGCAGGAACTCCTCGAGGTCGTCGCTTCCCATGAGCCTGGAAGAATCGACGAAGCTCGGCCGCGTGCTCATCACCCACCGGAGACCCGCGAGCAGTTCCGACCGCCCGTGCGCCTCGACCGCGACCTCACACTCGGTGAAGACGATGGTGATCTCGGGGGCGTCGGGGCCCTCCGATCCCGCGAGCGTGAGGTCTCCGCCCCGCGACTCCCAGACGCCGGACAGAGCGTCGTCCCTCGCCGCAAGCGCGCTCACATTGAGTGTATCACACACGCCGTCGCCCGGGGGGACGCACGCCAGCACGAAGCTCCCGTCGTCAGACAGCCGAAGCAGTATCGTGCCGCATTCGTAGCCCATGCCCCGGTAGGCGTCCCTCAGCGACGTACCCTCGATCAGGCGCGGCCCGGCCGGACCACATCCCTGGGCAAGAAGAGCGAACCCGACCGCCGCCGCCAGCGCCACCACGACAAGCACGCAGCGGAGCGCGTCTCGCCTCGCCTGCATGATCTTCACCTCCTTCGGGATCCAGCTTCGGGAAAGGACCACACATCGTTTGACCCCGTCGGTGGGCGAGAGTTGACGACCGGGTGGGCCGGTCTGGCATCCGGCCCGCTACGTGAGCGGGCCCGAGGGCTGGCCCGTGGCCTCACGAACAAGCCCCATGAAGATAGACCAGCACGGCCCGTCGGTGTTCCTGATGACGGTGACGCGCACGGACCCGTCCTGCGTCAGCCCGGAGTTGAAGCCCACGCCGGGATCGGACCCCATCGCGTAGCAGAGCGTTCTCCCAAGACCCAGATCCTGCGTCCACACGCCGTGGCCGTACCCGGCGCCCGGTCCCTCGCTCCGGGCGTCGACACGAGGCTCGAGCAGCTCGTCGACCAGGGCCTGACTCAAGAGCCGACCGTCGAGCAGGGCGTCCCAGAAACGCTCCATGTCGCCGACCGTCGTGAACGCACCCCCATCCGGCTGACCGACGACCGGCACGGAGTCGCTGTTCACCCTCCAGCCGTTCTCGGCCGCTATGTAGCCGAGCGCGGCGCGCTCGGGGAGATCGTCCATTGCGGGGTAGCCCGAATCGTGCATGCCGGCGGGAGCGAACACGCTCTTCTCGACGCAGCTTGCGAAAGGTGAACCCATCTTCTCCTCAAGGACAAGACCGAGCAGCACGAACCCCGCATTGGAATAGGCGAAACGTTCTCCGGGCGCGCGCTTCATTCCCTTGCCCCGGAACAGCTCGAACACGTCGCGCGGCGTTCTGATGTCGCAGGCCGGATGCTCACTCCACAGGGCCTCGAAGTCGTCATCCTCTTCCTCGTCGAAGTAGTCCGCGATGCCTGAGGTGTGCGTCAGCAGCTTCCTCACGGTGACTCCCGCATCGATCCCCGGCAGCTCGAGGGACACACAGTCGAGCACGCTGTCGTCGAGCGAGATGACCTCGTCATCGACCAGACGGCAGATGGCGACGGCGGTGAACGTCTTGCTCCCGGAGGCCACGCCGAACATCGTGTCGACGGCGCACGGGAGCTTCCGGGCTCTGTCGCGGTAGCCCCAGGCGCGCTCCAGGAGGGGCTCGCCGTCGATCGACACGTGCACAACTCCCGAGAACGGGCGGTCGCCGGCGAGACGCTTGATGGTTCGCTCGAGCCGTTCCGCGTCCGGTCTCACGCGCGCTCCAGGATTCGGGCCGCCCTAGTCTCGAGGGTCACTTGAAGTCCTCTCTGCGTGGATGGAAGGCATCGTAGATGCGGCAGCGCGTGAGCGCCGTGCCCGAGTGAGCTGCGCCGGACGGGATCACGACCGCGTCACCAACACGCATTGTTCGGGCATCCCCGTCGACGGTCAGCTCGAACTCCCCCTCGATCATGATCGACACCTGCTCGTTCGGATGGGCATGCGAAGGCATGACGGCCCCGGGCTCTATCTCCCAGAAGGCGACCGACATGGTCTCACCGTGCACGAACCGAAGCGTGTAGCCCGCGACGGGTTCGGAGTCCGCAAGCTCCCGTATCCTGACAAATGGCATCTGGCCTCCTCCGCTGACTCGGGTCCGGGGTGCGCGGCACCGGCGCTTCCGGCAGATGCCCGGGGCAGGCGGCGGTGCCCTCCACGCGCTGCGCCCGGAGCATGCCGCCATGCTATTTCCGGGTGCCCTCCCGGGTCAAGTCGTGCGGGCATCATGTTGGGTTTGTCGGATGGGCGGACCGGCGCTATAATTGGTGTAGAAGACACGAGAGCTGCATGAGAGCGGTTCATCTTCAACGGACAAGGGTACCGGAAAGAAGACATCGCGCTGTCGCTCGTTCCCGGCCTTCCCCCGGACAGAAGACATCACGTTGCCGTCCCACCCGGCGTTCCCCGGAAAGAAGACACCACATTGACAAGAAACCTCCTGGTCATCGCGGTCGCGACGCTGCTCTCGGCCGCTCTTGCCACTGCATCGCTTGCACGAGGCGTCTCGGCAGTCGTGATAACGGACGAATCGGAACTTGTGGGTGGACCGGCCGCCCAGGGCCAGCTCGGTGACCTCTTGCTGTCGAACGAGTACGTCGCCTTCGTGATCGAGAGTGCGGCTCATGCACACGGTGACGCGCCCTCCGGCGGGAACCTCCTCGACGCCGTGACGCTCCCCGAGTCGAACGATCTGCTCGAGCACGTGAGGCAGGCAGTGAACGAGCTTCCTCGACAGATCGCGTACGAATCGGTCGTGATCGAGTCCGACGGCACCTCCGGCACGGCCGTGATCCGGTCGGAAGGACACGACTCAGACGATCCAGACATCGAGACCGTGACTCGCTACTCGCTCGCCGCCGGCGAGCGCCACCTCACGATCGTGACGACCCTGACCAACGAAGGCGCCGCGCAGGTCGACGGTTACAGCGCGGGCGACGCCATTGACTGGTCGTACGGAGATAACTTCGCTCCCGGTTATGGGTTCGAGATCACCGGCATTCAGACGTTCAGCGAGTGGATGGGCAGCCACAGCGCCACGACAAGCTACGCCTACGGAAAGCCGTCGGGCACGGTTCACGGGGAGCACGGCTACGGATGGTCTGACGCCTGGCTCTTCACGGGCAGCATCGCCCCCTCCGGCACGGTCACACTGACACGCTACTTCACCGTCGGCACTCCGGGGCTGTCATCGGCCAGCGACGCCATGCTCGAAGCTCAGGGCGTCGCCACCGGGATGCTCGCGGGCCGCATGACGGACTCCACCGATGATGGCCCTCTGGAGGGAGCCATCGTCGACTGCGCGGTCAACGGTGTGGCCCCCTACACGCGCTGCATCGCTACCGACTCAGGAGACTACGGCGCAGCACTGCCACCCGTGCGCTTCAAGCTGGGCGCCTCCTTCGACGGGTACGTTGAGGATTACGAGACGGTGACGGTGGCTCTGGCCGGTACGACACGCGTCGACTTCGCGCTGACGCCGTCTGACTGGGCCGGCGGAGGCGGCGACACGCTGACCGTGGTGATGCGTCCGATCATGACGGTTCCAGCGATCGTGGTCGACGGCGGCAACTTCGCCATCGAGGCCGTAGCCCCCCCGATCACCACCAACTGGTCGGCCAGCCTTCAGCGCGGCGACTACTCGAGGAACCTGTCGATCACCGGCGGCGAGTACGAGGTTGACCACGAGCGATGGTACATGACCGCCACAGTGCCGGAGGGCGTGCCCGACGAACTGTACGACCTCGTCGTCCAGGCCTCCGGAGGCATCGCCGATACTGTCGCTCACGCCGTCGCCGTCCGCGACACGATCCCATCGAACTTCTACTTCGTGCATATCACGGACACGCACCTTCCCACACACCTGTTCTACGGCGACCACGGGTGGGACACAGATACGACGGCCATGAAGGACCTGCGGGCCGTCATCGACGACATCAACATCGCCAACCCCGCATTCGTGCTTCTCACAGGCGACGTGGTCAACGAGGGCGAGACCGAGGACTTCCTGGGACACCGCTGCTTTACCAAGGCGCAGCGGCTACTGAGCGAACTGGACGTCCCCGTCTTCGCCGTAGCGGGCAATCACGACATGGGTGGCTGGGACAGCACTCCCCCTCCGCCGGGCACGTCGCGCAAGGCGTGGTGGAAGTTCTTCGGGTGGCGCTATCTTGCCGCGCCGCCGCCGGCTGACGCCATCTACACGCAGAACTACTCGTTCGACTACGGCGGCACGCACTTCACCGGCCTGGAGGCATACGACAACTACGACGGCTGGCGCCTGCCCATTTACGGATACGAGAGCTTCACCGCGCGCCAGATGCAGTGGCTTGCGCAGGACCTGAGTCTGGCCGACCCAGAGGCGCTGAAGGTCCTCTTCTACCACTACGACTTCGACAACGAGCTCGACCTCTCCGCGCTCGGCATCGACTGCGGCCTGTGGGGCCACATTCACACCAACAGCGGGTCGATCCACGCGACGCCGCTCGACCTGGCCACCGACAACGTCTGCGACGGCAACCGTTCGATGCGCTTCCTGCGCGTCGCCGACGGCACTATCTACGCGTCGGACACGATCCGCGCCGGCTCCGCCGGCGAGAAGCTCCGGGTCACCTACGATGTCCCCAACGACGGGACGAACTACCGCGTCACGGCCACCGTCGTCAACGCGAACCAGCAGAGCTACGACGACGCGCTGCTCCGGTTCCAAGTGCCGGCCGACTCGCTCCCCTACCGGACGAACTACGGCGAGATAGCACAGACGCTTGTGGACGGTGATGTGGCGACCTGCTACGTCCACTTCGGCATTCCCTTGCAGAACTCCACGTTCGTTTCGATAGAGCCCACCGGCGAGACAGAGAACCCGCCGGACGAGGGCCTCTCGCTTCTGAGGCAGAGCTATCCCAACCCGGCGCGCGGTGGCACGACGCTCCGCTTTGTGCTAGCATCACGCGCCGCGGCTTCGCTGGAGATCTTCGACGTCGCCGGCCGCCTGGTGCGCGTGCTCCAGGATGGTCCCGCCGACCCGGGGGACAACGAGGTCTTCTGGGACCTCCGCGGTGAGGACGGGACCAGGGTGGCGTCCGGAATCTACTTCTGCCGCCTCAAGACCTCCGGACGCACCGAAGCAAGGAAGCTCGTCGT
>CAZLTC010000063.1:0-14223 GCA_964562405.1 uncultured bacterium
GGTCCCCGCCCGCGGTCAGTCATACGTCGTTCCGCACAGGCTCTACTTCAAGAGCACCATTTTCGAGGAACTGCGCTCGGCCCCCATTGAGGCTCTGGCAAAGTAGACCCCGGCCGCCACGTGCTCGCCCTGCTCGTCGGTCCCGTTCCACTCTATCTCGTGCCTACCTCCGGTAGCGAGTTCACCGTCCAGGAGAGTGCGCACAAGCCGGCCCGACACGTCGTAGATACGCAGGTCGACTCGCCCCGTCGACGGCACCTCGTAGCGAATGCTCGTGCGGGGATTGAATGGGTTCGGATAGTTGCCAACGGACAGCCTGCGCACGGCCGCCTCGTCGTCTACACCCGTAAGTGTCGGATCGCCGAATATCGCCACGTTGTCGATGTAGGCGCCGTCCCTCGTGATGTAGCTGTCGGAGTCGAGAGTGAAGCGAACCTTCAGAGCGGAGCTTCCGGCGAAGCTCGTGAGATCTATGAACTCGTTCGTCCAGCTGGTCGATGTTCCGTCGTACGCCCCCACCTGGGTCCACGAACTCCCGCCGTTCCCGCTCGCCTCGACGTAGAGATAGTCGTAGCCGGACTCGGTGTCGCACCAGAGGTCGAACGAGAGCGATGCCTGCGCGTGGCCGGTGAGGTCGATCGAGTTGGCGAGGGTGGTCGTGGTTAGCGCGTAATTGGCGTAGTCACCTCCGGGACTGTCGGTCAGCGAGTGAGTCGGGCTCGACGACTTCGAGGTCGTCAGGGCCCACGCGCCAGTCCAGTTGCCCGTTCCGCTCTCGAAGTCGTCGATGAACATGGGGCTCTGGAGGACGAAGTCCTCGGTCGACGTCGTCTGGTCCGACACCGTCACGTCGTCGCGCTCGATCGTGGTGTAGCCGCTGAGGCTGGCGCGCAGGTCGTGGTCCCCGACGGGCACGTACGGGATCTCGTAATAGCCCGTGGCCGGGTCGGCGGTCGAGGTGTATCCCGTCAGGTCCGTCAGCTCCACCGTGGCCGCCAGCGGGTTCGCGAGATTGTCGGTGACGTGCCCGGTGATCGTGCCGCGCGGCGGAGGCTCGAGCGCGAAGTTCACGACGACGAACGTGTCCAGACTCGCGCTGACGTTATAGACGGTCTGTGTCGGGTAGCTCTCGGCCGTGCAGACGACCGTGTACGTGCCCGACTCGACCATGCGATGGTAGTCGCCGACGTCGGGGTCGGTGTAAACGTCCTTCCCTATCTCCGGGATGCTGATCGTCGCGTAGATAGGCTCGCCGGTCTCCGCGTCGGTCACGAGCCCCCTGATGCCGCGCCCGGACATCCTGGCCTGGTAGAGCATGGCGGGGATGTTGTCGTCGACGATGCCGTCGATCGACGACGGGGACGGCTCGAAAGAGGTCGACAGCTCGATGGTCGTGTCTATCTCGCCCCTCGTGTCGTAGCACCAGTCCTGGCAGGTCCCGATCGCGATGTACCAGTCCGCGCCGTTCGTAACGGGGAGCCCGCTGTAAGAGCTGTAGCCGTTCGAGATGGTGATGAGCATAGGCTCGTCGGGGGTCGGCGAAAAACTGTAGTCCCACAGGTAGTTCACGTACCTGTCGCCGGAGTGGAACGTGAGCGAAGTGACGGGGTTCATGCCCGTGTTGAACGTCCTGAGCGCCTGTGTCTCCGGCTCCGTGAAACAGCTCGAAGCGTTGCTGTGGTCCGGGCAGAGGTAGTTTCTGTTCAGGTCCTCGCCGTTGCCGTTGAGCCTTGAGCCGTTCTCGACGCCGTCGGGGTTGAACATCGGGATGATCCAGAACTCGCGCTCGTTCACCAGCCACGTGACCTGAGGGTCGGTGCCGTAGTTCTCGAGAAGGTACTCGATCATGTAGTAGCAGACCTCGACGCCGATCGTCTCGTTGCCGTGGTGCCCGCCGATCCACTGGATCTCCGGCTCGTCCTCCTCGATGGTCGGGTTGTCGCTGATCTTCATCGCCCACAGCTGCCGCCCGTAGACGCTCTCGCCTATGGAGACCAGCTGCGTTATCGAAGGGTAGGCGGCGGCCCACGCGGCCATGTCCGCCGTCAGCTCGCTGTAGCTGTGGTACTCGCCCCTGTCGGGTACGTTCAGCGAGAGCACGGCGTCCTTCATGCGGGGAAGGAGGACGCGCGGCCGGAATCCTCCCGCCCAGAGCGCGTCTATCTCTGACGGGACCGCGGCTATTTGCGCCGCGCCGTCCCTCACCGTGACTATGTCCATGCCCAGATCGTTGAGCCTCTCAATGTCCGCCCGTGACACAGCGTCCACCTCCACCAGCGCGGCGTCGTCGCGTGGGTAGGCCAGGGCCGTGGTCGGTAGCAGCAGGGCCGTCAGGCACAGCGCGGCCAGCGTGGTGCGCCACGTCAGCATCTCAAAGCTCCTTCCGTTCTCAGGCATCTGGAATGAGGCGCGACCGCGTTCGCGGCGCCCGCGCCTCCACGGGCCTTCACTTACTTGAGAAGCGTCATCTTCACACTGGAAACGTCGTCCCCTGCCGCGAGCTTGGCGAAGTATACGCCCGACGACATGGAGCGGCCCTCGCTGTCCCGGCCGTCCCACACCACCGAGTGCGGTCCTGACGCCATCGCTCCGTCGACAAGAGTGCGCACGAGCCGACCGTTGACGTTGTAGACGGCGAGCGACGCGCGGTCCGCGCCCGACGGCACGGTGAACGCGATCGTCGTCACCGGGTTGAACGGGTTCGGCCTGTTCTGCTCGAGCGAGAGCTTCGCGAACTCGGAGCCTTCGTTCTCCTCGACGCCGGTCGGGAGCATGAACCACTCGACGATCCGCCTCGCGAGCGACTTCTGGTTGTTCGGCGGCGGGTTCGCGACCTTCACGTCCTCGAATGGGAATGAGACGAAGGCCACCTTGTGCCCATCCTCCTCCACCTTGACGCCCCGCTCGGTCGAGAGCGATGTGAAGATCACGTCGGCG
The DNA here is from genome assembly GCA_964562405.1 of uncultured bacterium. Lineage (GTDB taxonomy): Bacteria > Joyebacterota > Joyebacteria > Joyebacterales > Joyebacteraceae > WJLY01. The sequence continues at coordinate 2,938 of CAZLTC010000063.1, forward strand.
TCGCCGTCGGAAACGAAGCTGTCGGAGTCCGCGCTCGGGACCGGACCGCCCACCAGACCGAGCGTCATCCCGTTGGAGATCTGATCGCCGTAGGCACCGTTCATGGAGAGCCCGCCCACGTCCGACGACCAGGAGTCTATGTGCAGGTAGTCATGGATGAATGGCGTCATGGCCACGCGGCTCGAGAGGTAATCCATACTCGTCATGAAGAGGTTACCGCCGCCCTGGAGATAGCCGGCCATGACCGCCTCGTCGGCGAGCGTGAGCTGGGTCCCGTCCGTGGCGCCGGTCGTCCAGAACGCGGCCCAGAACGAGTTCAGCAGCGTCTGATCCGGCCTGCCTCTGGAGGAGATGTCCCACACCATCGCCGGGAAACCGGTGTCCGCCAGGGCCGACTCGAGATACGTCTCGTACGATGCGCCGCCGTCGTCGTCGACGAGGAGTATCGAAGGCAGGTCGACGAACGTCCCGTAGCTCTCGGTGAGCAACATCGACGGCTCACCGCCGCTCTGCGCGGTGAGGTCCGTGACGGCCCGGCCCTGAACGTTACCCAGGTAGTCTCCCATGTGGACGTAGAACGTGTCGATCTCGCCGGGATCCAGCACGAAGTCGCTCGGCCCGAAGTAACAGGTGCCGTTGGTGCTGCAGTACTGGGCGAACCAGTCCCACGAGCTGACGCCGTCCGGCAGCTCGGCCTGCGTGACATTCATGGTCACCGTGTCGGTCACGGTACCGCGGTTCTCGACGTACGCCGTGTAGATCGCCTCGCCGTAGTAGTCGACTTCCTCGGCGTAGTGCGAGCTTGTGATGTGGAGGTCGTAGGGCGGGGGCATCATGTGCGCCTGTACGATCTCCTTGAGGCCCGTATCCTCGACGAACGTGACGACGCGCATGTTCTTGTAGTCCCAGGTCGGATCCACGGTGAAGTTGCGCGTGACCTGCACTGAGTCCCCGGGAGACGAAAGCGTGAGCGCCTCGAAGGGAAGTACGTCGCGGACGGTGAAGTCGTAAATGTTCGAGTTGTACTCGACCCCGTTCTCCACGAGCACGAACTGCGCCTGGATCGGCGAATAGTCGACCGTGTCTCGGGCGACGATGTCGACCGTGATGTAGCCGGAGCTCGACGAGATCTGGCCGAACGAGTCCATCGTCAGAGGCGACGGTATCGCTCGTCGGCTTTGGATGATCCCACGGTACCAGTCGGTCGTCAGCTCGAGGTTCGAGTAGACCCCTTCGCACGTCTCGACGCCGTCGAACCTCACGTGCGGCACGCCACCGACGCTGTACCAGCTTGCGCGCGCCTGCGACTCCGACGTGCGGAACGGGTCGGCCCCGCCGATGTGGTAGTAGAGCGCCACGAGTCCGCACTCACCGCACTCCTCCGTAAGATCCTGCAGCGCCGCGTGCGCCTCGGGGCAGTAGCCGCACCATGTCCCTCCGAACATCTCGGCCAGAACGACGCGGTCTGCCGACAGCGCCGGAGAGGCTATCAGAAGTACCAATGCCGCCAGCCCCAGCATCGCCGTTCGCCTGATCATGCTGTCCTCCCCCTGCGGCGGTGCCGCTCGGTGTGCTCAGGCTCCTGCCGCCTTCGGCATGTGGCGGCAACGCTCCTGACCTCTCCTGTTCGTTCCTCGTCTGCTCTCGCTATCTGCGGTGCGACGCCGCTCCGGCGCCGCTACGGGGCATCATGAGTCTCCCCGCCTGCAATACCTCCTTCGTGTCGTCGTTCTGCACGAAGGCTATCACGTCCAGTTTCTCGAGATCCCACCCGGGGTCGACCGTGAAGTCCATCTGCACCACGGCCGAATCGCCCACGGCGCCCAACGTCAGGGGCTCGTCGTCGAGGAGGTCGCGTGCGACATACCCGTAGTCGTGGTACGGTCCGCCCAGCGAGACGTCATTCTCTATGACAACGGTGCGGAGCACGTAGGCGCCCGCCTGCAACGGGTCATGCACGAACACGCGCACCGTCACGCTTCCCCCTCCACCGCTCATGTCGCCCGTCACGCCCACCGCCAGGGGTGAGCCGATGCTCTTCCTGTGGTCGATCTCGATCTCGTAGTTCGAGACCGCCCAGCCGACGGTGACCGCACCCGATACGGCACGCTCGTGCTCGCCGTCGAAGACCACGATCGGCCAGCTATTCTCGGGCAGCTCTGTCGTGCCGGTGTACCAGTCGATCCTCGCCACGGTCTCAGGCGTCGCTACGGGGTCGGAGGGCGCCTGAAGGTCGTGGTACGAAACGATGCACAGGCTGTCGGCACCGTACTCGTCCAGCATGAGGTTCAGCGCTTCCTCAGCGTTGGGGCAGTTCGCGCAAGGCTGGGTCGTGATGAGTTCGGCCAGCACCACGCGAGGCACCAACCCGCCCCCAGCCGATGCAGTGAACTCGCACACGGCCGGCGTTGTGTCAGCATCGCCGTCGTTGTCGATGGCCGCCACCTCGAACCTGTGATCACCCTCCGCCACGTCGTAGACGACCAGCGAGGTCTCCTCGGTGCTGCCGGTCGTCGTATCGTCGAACGACCAGCTGTACTCCACCACCGTTCCGTCTATGTCAGTGCCCGACCACTCGAACGTCACGTCGTCGCCCACGGTCACGCCAGAAGGGCAGGCCGTGATCTCGGTCGACGGCGCGAGGTTAGCCTCCATGGGGTCGGCGAACCAATCGCAGCCGCCCGAGCTTGCGATCGAAAGTAGCGCTGTGAGGGCGGCCAGGCGTGGTACCAGCACGACGAGAGTTCGTCTCGATGTCACTTCCGCCCCCTAGAAGTACTTGGCGACCCTGAGCCGCATGCCCTCGAACTCCGGCTCGAAGTAGCACACGCCTCCGCTGCACTTCTTGCCGCCGCGCTCGGTCCCCAACGAGAACGTAGTCTCTACGTCCTCGGGAAGAAGCGCCCTCACCTCGACCATCATCCACACTTCGCGAGTCTCCGTCTCGCCGGTCGTTGCCTCGAGCACGGTAGAGAACGTCAGCTCGTTACCCGGGTAGAACGTGACCGACCCGAGGTAGTTCTCGTACCTCTCTCCGGTCGGCTCCTCGACACGCTGGCCCTCGACCGACGTCTCAATCAGCCGCCCGTCGGCCGTGGTCAGGTAGAAGTCGGCCGCACCGGACATGTGCTCGACGAAGGCTCCGAGCTCGTACTCGCGCGACCACGACCAGCCGAATCCTCCGGTGAGCGCCTCCCAGAACGTGTGCTCCGCCTCGCTGAAGATCTCCCAGTGCGACAGGTCACCATCGTGGTTGCGGGCCTCGGAGGCGCCGCCGGTGATGAAGAGCCCGTCGGTCAGAGGCGCGCTTCCCTCGACCAGAAACCCTCTTTCGTCAGCCAGGTCTATCTCGTAAGTCACCCGGTTCATGAGCGTGTACACGTGCTCTCGCACACACGTCGGCGGGCTCACGAGGTAATGGTCGAACCGGTTGTAGTCCTTGAACTCACCGAACAGCGTCAGCGGCCCCGCGTCCACGGTCGCGGACGCGTAGGCGGCGTACCCCCTGACGACGTCCCCGCTCGTGACGGGGTTCTCGCCGTTCCTGCCGGCGTACTCGCCGGAGAACGACACCGGCCCCAGCCACATCGAAAGCTCCGCGCCTCTGACCGAGTCGTCGAACTCGGACCGCGACGCGGGGATGTCGATCTCCGTATCCTTGTCGCTGTACGCCCTCTCCACCATGCTCCCGGCGACCTCCGCCCAGCCGCCGACAGGAACGGCCAGCCTGGCACCCCTCACGCGGTGCTCCCTGTATCGGGTGCCATACAGCTCCTCGTCGAGCGACCCGGCCAGGGCCGTTAGCGACGCCTCCCCGATCTCGTAGTCGCCGCGCACGCCGTCGAGCATCGTGTCGTGTTCGAGTTCTACGTCCTCGTAGCTTCGCAGAGTGAGGCCGTGCCCGAACGTAGCGAGGAAGTGCCCAGCGCGCGCCCTGAAGACGCCGGACTCGTAGACGGCGTACCTGTGTTTGATCTCGGCGAGAGGAACGTCGATGCTCGCCGGGTTGTACGTCGGGTCGCTGAGCTGATAGATGCGATAGGCGACGCCGAGGGTGACCGGGCCGGCTGCGAGATCCATGTCGAGGCGCGAGTCCGCCGCCGAAGCGTCGAGCTGCGTATCATACATGTACTTCCCGTTCAGGACGCCCGAGATGGACACGTCGGTCTCACCTAGCGCCACGACGGCCGTCCCCATCAACAGCAGGACGACCGCCGCGCTGCTGAGAAGCATAGCGCGGCTACTCAACGGCCGCCTCCGCACCGCCGGAGGCCTCGTCACAGCCCTCCGGGAAGAGCGCGCTCACCGCAGCCTTTAGCTGCTCGTGATTCGTGGGTCTGTACCCGGTCACAGCGTACGTGATCTTCCCGCTCGTATCGATGAGCAGGGTCCGGGGCACGGACGTCACGTGCAGCTTCTTGGCGATCTGCTGCGACGGGTCCAGCAGCACCTCGAACGTGGTTCCCTTGGACTTGATGAGCGAGGCCACGCGCGAGCCGGACCTCGGCCCGTCTATCGATATGGCCAGCACCCTGAGACCGCAGCCCTCATAGCTGTCAAAGACATCCTGCAGGTCCGGGAAAGCCTTGATGCATGGCTTGCACCACGTTGCCCAGAAGTCGACGATCACCGGCCCGTCCTTCAGGAGTTCGGACAGCGTCACATCCTGGCCGGTCAGGTTCGACAATGTGAAATCGGGCGCGACCGCATCCTCGGCGAACGAGATAGTACTCGCCGCCAGGACGAAGCCCGCCGCAAAGACGGCGATCAGCGCCGCCCGCGCTCTGCGCGTCATGGGCTCTCCCCCTGTTCAGTTGGCGTACCTTATTATACCACCGTGAGTTCCAGAGGTCAAGGTCTCCGCCGGAGACCGACGGAGACCCTGTCCTGCAAACAATATGTTCTCTGGTTTGTGCGCCCGCAAGCCGCGCCAGTGGCGCGACCTGGGCCCTCAGGCTCCGGCCAGCCCCATCTCCAGCTCGACCGGTCTGGGTGCGCGCGCGTCAGGCCCCAGGAGACCCACTATATCAGAGAGCGTGGACTCTATGGCCGAGTCGTCGGCCACGAGGTTCAGCCCCTCCGTGTCTATGGTCAGGACACGGGAGTTGCGTGAGGCCCTCGCCACCCAGCTCTCGTAGGCCGCGTTGAGCGCGTCGAGATATGAGGGTGCCATGTCCCGCTCGCACTCCCGCCCTCGGCACCTGATACGCTCGGACAGCGTGTCGACACCGGCTCGAAGATAGACAATGAGGTCGGGGGTCCTCAGGAAGCTGGTCATCGCTTCGAACAGGTCGACGTAGTTGGAGTAGTCGCGGTCGGACATGAGACCCTGACGGTGAAGCGTCGCCGCGAAGATCTCCTTGTCCTCGTAGATCGTCCTGTCCTGTATGCACGGTTCCTCGAGATCGATCATCTCTCTGTGGATCTCGAAGCGTTTCGAAAGGAAGTAGACCTGGAGATGGAATGACCACCTCCGCATGTCGTCGTAGAAGTCGTCGAGATAGGGGTTGTCGATGACGGGCTCGTAGTACGCTCTCCAACCGAGGTGATTCGCCAGGAGCGTGGTGAGGTTGGTCTTCCCCACCCCGATGTTCCCGGCTACGGCAACGAACTTACCCGGTCGCATCAAAGCGCTCCGTATGTGGAAGAGTCGGCACGCAGGTCACAGAGTCGCCAGCCAGAGGCGTGCGTACTCTACCGCCGAGGTCTTTTGCTGTCAACTGGTTTCCAGAGGAATCGACGCCGGTCTCGCGCCGGGCGTTTCGCCGTCCGTGAACCGCTGAACGCGCTGCGCCGAAGCGTCCGCGAACCGAGGCTCGCGTCCTCAGGGGAGGATCGTGACGCGCGTGCCTACGCCTACCCTTCCGACGAGACGGATCAGCTCGTCGTTCTTCATGCGGATGCAGCCGCGGGTGCTCCTGCGACCCACACGCGACTCGTCGTCGGTGCCGTGTATTCCTATGCCCTCCCAGGGAGGGCAGGAGAGTCTCAAGAAGAAGGGGCCGTAGACCCTAGCCCCCTCGTGCTCCCAGTCGCTCGAGTCCTCGACGGACTCTATGATGAACTCACCCTCAGGAGTGCGGCAGTCCCCCACCGCCTGCTTGTCTCCACCGTCCGGATTCGACCCGATCCCCACCTCGAAGCGCTCGATCCCTTCGCTCGTGGTCAGCTCCAGCTCGAACCGTGACTTGCGCACAACGATCCCGGGTTCGCTCATCGTTCCTCAGTGCCGCCTGCGGGGTCGTCCTCGTCCGCCCGCTCCGCGGGCTCGCATCCCGGACGCAGTCAGGTGGACACGCCCATACGCGGAAGGACAACGGCCTGGAGGACTATCCAGAGGACGATGAAGGCCAGCGGAAGCACCAGGTTCGACCACCTCATTGCATACGCTCCGTTCGCAGCCGGCACGCCGCGGCCGTCGAGCGGTTCCGGACCGCCCGACGGCCGTCCCGTGTTATCAGGCCTCGCCCACGCCTGACAGCAGACGCTGGATCTCTTCACGCAGCGGCTCCGCCATCGATGGATCGTAGCCGACATGCTTCGCGGCTATGCGGCCGTCCCGACCGATGACGAACGTGGTGGGAATGCCCGTGACACCGTACGTGGCCTGGACGTCCCCATCGCCGACGAGTATCGGATAGGTTATGCCATTCTCTTCAGCGAACGGGGCAAGCGTCGGAGCGCCACCCCGATCAAGTCCGACGCCGACGACCACCAGCCCCTGGTCCTTGAACTCCTCATACAGCTGAACCAGGAAGGGGATCTCCTTGCGGCACGGTGGGCACCACGTCGCCCACAGGTCGAGCACGACGACCTTGCCCTCGAAATCGGCAAGCGAAGTGTCGACACCGTCGAGGTCAGGCAGGGAGAACTCGGGCGGAAGCTGTCCCTCTTGCGTCCCCGTGCCCGTGCTCGGCTGGGTCTCGGCGGACGTCTGCGTCCCCTCCTGCGTTCCAGAGGTCGTCTCCGCCTCTTCCTTCCCGCCGCAGCTCGAGAGACCAAGCGCGATGAGAGCAAGAAGCGCGACCACAACGAGTACCGCGTTCGAGCGTCCGTGCATCTGTTCATCCTCCATGAGCGCGTGGCGCTACAAGAGCGAGTCGACCTTCTGCTGTATCATCTGCTTCGAGCCGGCGCCGACCATCTGGTCCACCGGAGCCCCGCTCTTGAAGAAGAGCATCGTCGGAATGCCGCGGATGCCGAACTTGCTCGCAAGCTTGGGATTCTCGTCCACGTTCACCTTGGCCACGGTCAGCTTGCCCTCGTTCTCGGCGGCTATCTCTTCGAGAATGGGACCGACCATGCGGCAGGGGCCGCACCACGGCGCCCAGAAATCCACAAGTACCGGGAGCGACGACTTCTCGACCTGCGCCTCGAACGTCCCCTCCGTCACAGCGATCGTCTTCGTACCTTCCACCTCTTCTCTCCTTTCCACAGCGGCCATCGCGACCGGGCGCCTTAGCGACCGGCGTCGCCCAGTGCCGCCTTGAGTATCCTCGACCCTCTCGGCTCGGTGAGCCTGTAGCAGACGAGGTGTCCTCTACGTTCCGACTCGATCAGTCCCGCATAGCGCAGCCTCGACAGGTGCTGGGAGACCGAGGGCTGCGGGATGCCCAACAGCTCCTCAAGTCGCTTGACGCACAACTCCCCTTCGCTCAGAAGCTCCACGATCCGCAGACGAGTCGGGTGCGACAGCGCACGCAGGATCTCAGCCGCCTCCCCGAGTCTGTCTTCGCGGGACACTCCCCCGCCGGACCGGTCGTCCCCCTCGCGCGCGCCACCGACCTGCGTCATCGCTTCCTCCGAAGCGTGAGAATACGAGCCAACATTCAAATGTAGTAATATTATATAGTCTGCATGGAGGATGAAGTCAAGGGGATTCGCAGGTGCCGGACGTGCGACCAGCCTTGGCGCTACCAAAGCGCGCGAGCCGCCTGCGTGGGCGGCCCCCTACCGAGCATCAGGTCCCCACGGAATGGTCCGCCCGACGGCAGTGTGCGCCGCCCGGCCGACACGAGAGACCGCGACGGGCCTGCGCGGCGCTCGTCCGCAGGTCACTCCACGGAGAAAGGCAGGCGTGAAAGCAGGGTCCCGTGGCGGTCGGTTATGTCAACGTGCCACTCGCCTTGCCACTCGTCGAGAACCTGTTTGGTGCTCCAGGTCCTCCAGCGCGGCCCCTTGATCCCGAGACGGACACTCGCCATCTCACGCTGACCCCAGTACCACACGTGGACAACCGTGTCCGGGCCGGCGGGCGCGCCTATCTCGCTGAAGCAGCAGAGGTGAAGCAAGCCGTCAGGAGCCGGAATGAAGCTCTTGCCCGCCTCGGTCGGCTCGCTCTGCTCAATGCCGCGGCACACGTAGGCCCTGAGCACGGTGAGGCCTGGTCGCCCCAGAGTGTCAGGCGCAGCCGCGACTGTGTCCGGCCCGGCCCCGTCGCTCCCACTCCCGGCCGCCGCTTCGCCACGGGCGAGCGGCGGCAGCGAGAGGGCAAGGACGCATGCGGCCGCGACAAGACAAGCCTGTACTCGGGTGCCAATCGAAGAAGGTGTAGGCATCTCTAGTCCCCCCTGGATGCGGGCGGGCGCTCCAGCGACCCATCCGGACCCAAGCTGGAGCCTAGCCCCGGGAGGACGGGATGTCAAGACCGGCTCTCGAGCTCCCGGACCCTGGCCTCGAGGTCCTCGAGCTGCTTGAGCATGGGGTCGGGTATGGCGCCGTGGGCCAGCGGGGCATCGACCACGTGCCGGCCGCCGTCGCGCACGATGCGGCCGGGAACACCTATCACGGTGCAATCGTCGGGAACGTCCCGCACGACAACGGAGCCCGCGCCTATGCGGACGTCGTTCCCGATCCTTATGTTGCCGAGAACCCTGGCGCCGCATCCGATTACGACATCGCTGCCGATCGTGGGGTGACGCTTGCCCGTGCCCTTGCCGGTTCCGCCCAGGGTGACGCCCTGGTAGAGCGTCACGTTGTCGCCGATGATGGTCGTCTCACCGATGACGACGCCCATACCGTGGTCGATGAAGAGCCCGCGACCGACGATGGCGCCAGGGTGTATCTCTATGCCGGTGAAGAAGCGGGTCAGTTGGGACATGAGCCTCGGGAGGAAGGGAACGTGATGGCGCCACAGGGCGTGCGCGACCCGATGCCACGCGACCGCGTGCACTCCGGAGTATGTGAGCACGACCTCGACGGCACCCCAGAACCCCCGGGCCGCCGGGTCGCGGGCTATGGCCGCGCGAATGAGGTCGATCATCCTGCCCTCCCTGCCGAAGCTGCCGCAGACTGCCAATTGAAGCGAATTCCGTGCCAGCCGCCCCCGTCTTGACAGCCGGGTCCCCTGCTGCTATAGTCTTACTTGGATCACAGAGGCCTCTCGGGAGGCCGTTTTTGTTGAGGTGAACCATGAACGAGACACGAGTCCGGTTCGCGCCGAGCCCCACGGGATTCCTCCACCTGGGCGTCGCCAGGACAGCACTGTACAACTGGCTGCACGCGCGCGCCAGCGGTGGCGTCTTCATACTGCGGATCGAGGACACCGATCGAGCGCGTTCGACGGCGGAATTCCTCGAGGCCATACTCACCGATCTTCGGTGGCTGGGCATCGACTGGAACGAGGGTCCGGGGGTCGGCGGGCCGCACGGTCCGTACCTCCAGTCTCAGCGCGAGGCGAAGTACTCCCCTTACTTGAAGGCGCTGTTCGAATCCGGCGCCGCCTACCGGTGCTTCTGCTCCCCGGAAGAGCTGGAGTCGCGGAGGTCGGCACGGAACACGAAGGACGCCGAGGCATGGAAGTACGACCGCAGATGCGCCTCGCTTAGCGAGGCGGAGAGCGCGGCGCTGGCCGCGGAGGGGCGCGAGTTCGTGCTTCGCTTCAGGGTCCCGGAGGGCGTCACTGCCTTCAACGACGCCGTGCAGGGCCCCGTGCGGTTCGACAATTCCGAGTTCGACGACCTCATCATAGCCAGAACCGACGGAACACCAACATACAACATGGCCGTCGTCGTGGATGATATCGACATGAGGGTCACACACATCATCCGCGGAAGCGACCACCTCACGAACACGCCGAGGCAGATCATGCTGTGGCGTGCCCTCGGGAAGGAAGCGCCTGTCTTCGCCCACATGCCGTTGCTCTTCGGGCAGGACGGTCAGGTGCTGTCGAAACGGCGAGGCGCGGTGGCCATCGGCGAGTACAGGAGGCTGGGGTTCCTGCCGGAGGCCATCGTCAACTACATAGCCCTCCTTGGCTGGGCCAGCGAGAGCGGCGCCGAGATCATGAGCGCCGATGAGATCGCCTCCGAGTTCGACATATCGAAGTTGAGCCGGAAATCGTCGACCTTCGACCCGGACAAGATGGCCTGGATGAACGCTCAGTGGATGAAACGGCTCGACGTCGGGGAGCGTACCGACCGGCTGCTGCCCATCCTGCGGGAGAACGGTCTCGTCGAGGGCGAGCCGGAAGGCTCTGAGCGCTCCTGGATCGAGAGCGTGGTCGAGGTCATAGACGACAGGCTCAAGACCCTGCGCGACGTACTGGATTTCGATTGGTTTTTTCTTGCCTCCGACATCGTCTATGATACTATGTCTGTCAGCAAGGTGTTGTCCAAGCCCGGCGCGGGAGACATCCTGGCCGGGCTTAAAAGAGAGCTGTCGGACGCGCCGGACTGGAGTCCCGGATCCCTCGAGACCATCATAAGGTCGTTCGCCGAGGAAGAGGGGCTATCGGCCGGGAAGGTCATCCAGCCGCTCAGAGTGGCCGTGACCGGAAGCACCGCCAGCCCCGGGATGTTCGAGACCCTGTGGCTTCTGGGCCGGGAGAAGGTCCTTCGACGGATCGAGAAGGCCAGGGAGCTGGCGAGCTAGAGACCTCTGGGGAGTCGTCTAGGGGTAGGACAACGGACTCTGGATCCGTTAGCGGGGGTTCGAATCCTCCCTCCCCAACCAGACCGTGTGGCGCCATCGTCTAGCGGTTAGGACGCCGGCCTCTCAAGCCGGTAACACGGGTTCGATTCCCGTTGGCGCTACCATAAACAGGAAGCGGAGCGCGATGTTCGCGCTCCGCTTCTTCTTGCGTCCAAGAAGAGACACTACATCTTCTTGGTGGTCTTCCTCTTGGCCGGCTTCTTCTTGGCCGTCTTCTTCTTGGCGACCTTCTTCTTGGCCGTCTTCTTCTTGGCCGTCTTCTTCACGACCTTCTTCTTGGCGACCTTCCTCTTGGCCGGCTTCTTCTTCGCGACCTTCTTCTTCGCGACCTTCCTCTTGGCCGGCTTCTTCTTC
>CAZLTC010000064.1:0-14160 GCA_964562405.1 uncultured bacterium
ATCTGCGACACCACCATCGTGGCGAGCGCCACGCGCACGACCGCCCACTCGAGCGTCAGGTCCGGCTCGCCGTGGGCGATGTCGGACAAGGCCAGAAAGGCAAAGACCGCCATCGCGAGTGCAACGATGCCCACAAGCACTGCCGTAAGAACGATCCCGTGCTTCTTCACCACCTTTTCCTCCAGGTCCGCTCGCTTCACCGCGGACAGGACTGCCACCGGCTAGACTCGACGTCTCGACCCATGCAACAGGTCACGCAACGACGTATCACGTATGCGCGAATGTCTTCTCCCACGCGTGACTCGTTCGGACACTACCATCTGTTCCGCGTGGCGGCAAGGTATGGCTCGTATGCGTAGAAGCGGCCGATGGCGTTCGTCTGAGAGTCCCCACTCCTACCGCCTTCTGTCATGCTCCGGGAAGGCGTGGTGATCGTCCAGACCTCCGAGTGATGACGGGACCGCTCGCACCATGAGCCTCCGGCACAGCGCAAGGCCGTGCGAGGATACCAAAGGCCCACCAGTTGACTCTTTCGCATCGCTCGATCTGCCACGCATGCGTGGACAGCAGTCGCTTCATGAGAGAAGGTCTGTAGAAGCAATAGTCCCCATCGCGAGGGTGGATGCGCAACAGCAGATTGAAGATCTCGCGCAACGGCGTAAAGAAGCATGGGTCGACGATCACCAGCCACCCATCTCCTTTCAGGACCCGACGCACCTCGCCCAGTGCCGCTCCGGGGGCAGCGAAGTGATGGAAGACGCCGGTCATCGTTACGATGTCGAAGGCGTCGGATTGCCATGGCAGGGAGGTCTCAGTGTCGGCAGCGCGCAGCTCCACGCGGACTCCGGATTTCTTCAGCCTGTCGCGTGCCACCTCCAGCATGCGCGGCGCCAGGTCGGTGCCGGCGAGTTCACGCGCACCCGCTTGGACAAGGCGCTCAAGCAGCCGCCCGGTCCCGCAGCCCACATCCAGGATCGCGCGTCTCCTGGCAGCTTCGCCGAGAGCGGTGAGTACGAAGTCATCCATCGCAGGCACGCGCAGGGCACGCACCACAAACGATGTATCATATCGGTCCGCGAGTCGTCCGTTGTAGGCGCGAAGACTGCTGGCCTTGTAGCGGTCCGGCTTGGGGGACTGCTGGTGCTCCATCTTGGACACCGGGCCCTCCCTACGTCTTCGAGAACTCGAGGAACTCCACCGGCGCGCCCGGAGGCCCGGCGGCTCGTGGCCTAAGGCTGCTTCGCTTCGTCCAGCAGGTCCAACACGAGCCGGTAGGCCACACCCACCGCGGGGAAACACACGGTCTGCGGTACCTCGGAATTCATGTACTCCTCGCGTCCGCTCATCGTGCTCATGTCCATCCCCGTCAGCCCGCGACAGGTGATGTCCTTCATCTCCGCCTCGAAGCGGCGGCGGAACTCACGAGAGACGGCAAGCCGGCGGAGCCCCTCCTCCATGGTCTCGGCCCTGCCCAGCTCGAGCCCCAGAGCCATCACGCCGCCGACGACGGCGCCGCAGGTCGCCCCCGTGCTGCCGATGCCGCCGGCAAACCCGAAGGCCAGCCGGCGAAGAACATCCTCCTCTATCTCGATCCCCAGTTCCCGGCACACGGCCAGGAGTACTGCCTCCGATCAGACGCAACCCTGTCCCATAAGCCTCATGGCCGCGTTCTGCTCCATAGACTCCCCCTTCCTTCTATCACCATCTTAGCCAGACGGAGACCTGCACCGCGACAAACCTCACACGCTAGCCGCTGACAGGTCGGAACGATCAGCTCGCGGTGCTAGAGGCGCACGGGCCCGTAGCGCACTTGCCGCATACCTGCGCCACACCTATGTCCGTGAAGCCGGTCGCAACGCTCTTGCAGCGCGCCCAGCACCGCTCACGATCGATCGTACCATCGGACCGAAGCGCCCCCACGGGACAGAGCTTCAGACACTCGAGGCACTTGCCGCCGGCTCGGTGCCTGCAACGCTCTCTGAACGGCACGGGCTCCGTCGCGACATCGGCATCCACGACCAGACTGCCCAGCCGTCCGGCGCAGCCCGAGTCCGTGATCAGCATGCTGTGCACGCCTATGCTGCCCAGTCCGGTGACGACGGCGACGCTCTTGTGCGACCAGGTGCTCGTCAGTGTGGCCCGGTCGAACCTGCCCGTCGGTGGCACGGCGGCAGCTCCCACACCGGCGCTCGCCAGTCGCGCGATCAGATCATTCGTGATCCGCTCGATCGCGGCGTTCGTTTCCACGTAAGCCACCGCCCACTCGCGCGCCACATCGCGAGGATCCTTCGCATTTGCCTGGGTGATCCGAGCGTCAAACGGCAGGAAGAACGACACGACCGAGCGGGCACCCGGCATGACATCCCGCGGAAGCGCATGAGGCACGCCGGCACGCCGAGCCAACTCCGAGAACCCTGTGTCATCCGCAGCGGCGAAGCCGATCAGCGGTTTGCGCCAGCGCGTTGCAGAGCTGGACCACAGCACGTGCGATTCGACGACGCCGCGGATCAAACCCCTGACCTTCCCAGCATCACTCACGCGGGCCCCGTCGGCATCCAGCCTCTTCTCCATCAGCGCCATCGAGCGGCCCACGAGCGGACTCGTTGCGGCTCTCCGGCCAACCACTGACAGCCCCATCTTCCACCTGTGCCCGTTTGACGGCACCGCGGAGGCTCTCCACAAGCCCGTCGGCCTCCCGGGGACCGCGCAGCTCCGTCAGCCTGACATTCGCGGCAACATCAGAGGCAAAGAGCTTCCGATACGAGCGGCCGTACCGACGGTGGGTGTGTATCACCCATCCGAGAAGCGAGTCCTTGCTGAGAAAGGCGGTCCGGAAGGTCTCCCGATTCCCACCGTAGAACTCCTCACCGGAGACGACCCGGCGCCTACGACCATGATCCGCTTCATGCGCGACGGCTGCCTCCACGGAACCACGCCGACGGGGCCGGTGGCCGGATCGCGGCCACTACCGGGCAGTCTTGTGGTCAACCCAGACGCCGCATGCCCACCGCCGCCTCAGCTAGCCAGCCGACCGTGCACGGGAGTCTCTCAAATCAAGGAAGACCTGTATGCGGCCCAGAACGGTTTGCTCGTCGACCGCGAAGCCGCTGTGTTCGAACAGCCGGAGCAGCGCGCTGTCGTTCCGGTGAACCATGGCCTCGAATCGCCCTATGCCCGCCGTCGCACCCAGGGACGCCAGATGTTCCAGTAGCGCGTGCCCAATGCCGTGTCCCTGGTGCTCGTCTGCTACTGCAAGCGCGATCTCGGCGCACTTCGGACTGCTGTCCTCGTCGCCCACGATGTAGCGCCCAACGCCGATGATCTCTTCTCCCTGATCCCGCTCGATCGTGGCCACCAATGCGACGTGGCTATCGAAGTCGAGCTCCGTGAAGTACTTCAGTTGCTCTGGACTGACGTCCGTCTTCCGGTACAGGAAGCGTGAGTATACGGAGCCCGGACTCAACGCTTCGAACAGGCCAAGCAACCCTCCCTTGTCAGAAGGACGAATCGCCCTGATCCGAACTTGCTCACCGGATTCAAGCGTGACTTCCTCATCAAAACTGCTGGCGCTACTCAATGCTCGTTGCTCCTTTCTCATGTGCGGCCGGCTAACGAATAGCCTGTCCGCCGCGCCGGGCACCGGCGCGGCAAGTGCCTGCGGACGGGCAGCAGGCTCCGGTTGTATGCGCTAGCCAAGCACCCGCACGCTTGCCCTCAAACACCGTTCGGGGTCCGACCTGCACTCCACCGACACCCGGGGCTACTCCTTGCGTGCCGGCACCAGATACAGAGCAAACAGAATGCAGAGCGCGAATAGCCCGAACAGCGCCCGATGTCCGGGAAGAAAACCGAGGCATCCCAGGAAGCCGAGAAAGCCCAGGAACCCAAGCCTGTTCATATGCAGTCCTCCCAACTTCTGATCCGCCCCGTCAGACTCCGTCTGTCAGACCGCTGCGATTCGCAGAACCCAAGGAATCCGTCTATCGGTCGACACTCGTGGTACCAACACCCTCGCACGGAACCGTACCACACTCGGTACCTGTAAGGATGGTTGCCTTCTTGAGGCCGGTTGAAGTCGGCTCAAAGCGGACACCAACGGTGAGCACCTGTCCCCGGACGAGGCTGTACGTCCCGCCGCCGGCCGAGATCGAGAACTCAGGATCGCCCTCACTCACATATCCCGTCAGAGTACCGTCACCCAAGTTCCTGATATTGAACGCACGGTCGAAGAAGGATCCAACAGGCACGTTCCCGAAATCCAGGGTGTCGGGATTGACCTCACAGATTGGCCCAGTGCCGCCCGTGCCGGTGCATGCCACGCCGGAGCAGCGCGCGCTGCCGAGATTCACGGTACATGCGTGGGTCCCAGCGGTCGTCGGCGCGAACTTGACTCTGACCAACAGCGACTGCCCTTCCGTAAGACTGAAAGTGCCACCGCCAGAGAAGATCGAGTAGTGAATCGAGTCTTCGCTGACAAACCCGGCCAATGAGCCAGTTCCGAGGTTCTCAATGTGAAAGGACAGGTAGGCATCCCCTCCCAAGGGAACCGCGCCGAAGGACAAGCTTGAAGGGGTCACGCTGCACTCGGGCAGCGACGACTCCATGCCGAATTCGCACCCAGCCAGCAGGGCAACCGAGAGGAGAAGAGTCGCAACGGTGTTCCTGCGGGAGACTCCGATCGTGACCGCCAAGTGGCCCATCGCGCTGCCCCACCTCTCTCTGGGGGGATGCTCAGTGAGTCGGACCGTGTTATCCAAGGGCTCGCTTCGCAAGGGACACTTCCGGCCTCCTGCTAGTCGCTGGTGACTCAAGCCCAGGCAAACATGCCATTCGCATACACCGCGAGGCCGATAGCGAATCCGATCAGCGCGATGCCTGCCGCAAACGCGATGTTGCGCAGGAGGAGCATCGCAGGACGCCGCACTCCGGAGAACACCGCCATCCCGAGCGCACCGCTCACGCCCAGCAGAGCCCAGGCCAGATAGGCCAGCGATGAGCCACGGAACGTGTCCAAGGCACCACCTAGGTACGTGAGAATGGCGGTGGTTGCCAGGACCGGCAAGGCCACGGTCGGCAGCCAGACGTCTGCTAGACTTCGAGATATCCTAACCATGGGTACTGTCCATCCTCTTCCAGCAGCCTGATGACTAGAGCCGCCCCGTGCGCCACAGCACGAAGAGAACTGCAAGAAGCGCTGTGATGAGAACGGCCGCGAACACTCCCCGAGTTCTTGCGGTCTCCTCTTCCCGTTCTGCGTCCAGATAGAATCGGCCGCCATCGACCTCGACCAGCACGTGCCTGAGCTTGAGCACCTCCGTCAGCAGAGTAGGCGGAAGACCAACGTCCTGCAACGTCCTGGCCGCATCGGGATGAGTGGCACCAGCCTCACGGAACGCCGCAATGATCGCTTTACGCTTCCTGGCCACAACCGCCGCCGGAACAGCACCCGTATTCATCGGTAGTACCAGCATCCAGTATCCTCGTTCCTGACTTGGCACGCTAGTAGATGCCCGGGAACAGGCGCTTCGTCCTATGCATGTACTCGGCGTACTCAGGGCCAAGCATGTCCACGAGCGCGTTCTCCTCCACTCGTATACGGTATGATAAGGCAGCCATTACTGGAATGAAGATGACAAGCAGGCTGAGCCAGTTATCGAAAGCCAAGCCTACTCCCAGAAAGGCCAGGACCAGACCGCTGTAGGCCGGGTGTCGGACATGCCGATAGACTCCAGATTGAACAACGTGCTGGCCGGGCTGAATCGCCACGTTGGCTGTGAACAAGCTCCCCAATGTGAGAATAGCTATCCATCGGAGGATCAGGCCAGAGACAAGGAATGCCAACGCAGCCGATAAGAATAGGGCTGGAGGCGCACCAATGGATCCGGTGCCGCTGAACCGGACGAAGTAGGCAGAGGACAGGCCGAGAGCGATAACAGTCCAGAGAACCACCAGTGATCCACGGTCTCTCACTGTGGCGGAAGTACGCTTGGCGTGTGTAATCACTCCGAGGATGACCTCAGATACAGGCCAAGCAAGTACCAGGACATTGAAGACCCACACCAGCGTAGCTACCATCCTCTATCTCCCGTGAAGTGTCCGCCGCCTTGGCCGTCTTACGCTGCTGGGCGGCTAGCCACCAGCCCCGCGCCCTCAAACAGCCAGCGTATGGCTTCCTCGAAGTTCGTGAACGCCTGTACCTTACGACCCCTCGCGCGCGCGCAGATCTCCACGCGCTCGGCGTGGTCGAAGCCAGTTCCAGGCAGGGTGAGCAGCGCCATTCTCTCCCGGAATGCGTCCGGGTGCACCGCTAGCTCCGCCACTACATCCCATATCTCCGGTCCTGACAGACGCCACTCCGCCTGACGAAGATCGATCAGTATCTCATAGTCCGCCGGCGGAGGCATCGCCGCTGCGATGTCGACGAGCATCTGCTTGGCCGCTTCAGGGTCAAACCTGCCATCCTGCTGCACCTCCATGAATTCATGGACACCGATGATCTTCAGCTTCACAGGCATGTGCACCCGTCCCTTCTCTTCGAGCTGCCCAAAGCCTCGCGGTCCCCGCGATACCCGAGTTCGTCGGCTGCATATGCAGGCTGGGTGCCCCCCACACTACGAGAACGTAGCGCGTGTCCTCCCGGCAAAGGCATACGCGACGCCGACAAGCAAGAACGGTAACAGCACAAACGCCACACCCGGCGGGTCATCCGCCAGCATGGTGCGACTGCTTGTTCCGAGAAGCGGTGCCCCCGCTGCGAGAAGATACCCTGCGATCAGCAGACCTGCCGCCAACCGGTCGCTCAGCCAGCCTACCAACAAGCCGAGCATCATGGCCAGGAACCCCGCGCTGAACAACCGTTCGCCGAATACCCATCTCTCTTCCAGCAACCTCGCCAGCTCGTACACCGCATGCCGCATCCAGTACAGAAGAAGAACGGTCCCGCCAAGGCGAGCGAGCCATCTAGCAGCGGCTGCGGCCCGTCTTGCGGAGCGCGGAGAGGCGGCCATTGTCACTCCCTCCTAATGCGGCGCGCGAGCGGCGGTCACCTGACGACTCGTGCATCAGCCGCGGGTGAAGGGTGGCGCGGTCGGTGCCGACCGAGGCGGAGCAGAAGCCCCCCCTGCAAGCCGCGTAACACCCGAGCACGACGGCCGCATCCAGTAGTCAGACAGCGAACCCCTCAAGCTGCACCCTGAAGCATGGCTCCAGGCTCTCCGCCAGCGTGCGCCACGCACTCACTTCCGCTTGGCTGTCAACCTCAGGGCTGAACCCAAGGCTCAGGTACAGCTGGACGGCAGCGACGTTCTCCGAACCAGTAGTCAGGTAGGCCGAGTCCACACCCAGCTCACGCAGCCGCCAACACGCCGCCTCAGTCAGGTAGCTCCCGATGCCTCTTCTCTGGTGCGCGGGTGAAACAGCAACCCAATGGAGTCGCCCGATCCCGGAAGCCCGGTCCGAAGCCGTCACCCACGCAGTCGCGGTGCCCACCGCAGCTCCCGACGAGTCTTCCACGAAGAGCTGTCGCTCCGCAAGCGACTCGAAAGACTCTCCAAACTCGAGATCGAACAGGTCCGGGGCGACAGGATCATAGGCGCCAGTGTCCTCTTGGATGCGCTGCCAGGTCTCCTTGTCGCCGTCCCGGTACCACCGCATGGAATACCCGTCAGGAAGGGAGCACCGGCGAGGGCCCGCTCCCAAGCGACGAACCATGCGTATCTCGACCGCATTGCTCCCAGCCATGACTCTGTTCTCGCCGTCCAACGCCCCGCGCATGAAAGCACTTCGTAGGCAGCCGTGGCTGTCGAACCTCAGGCCAGACGCCTACGGAAGACATATATCGCCCACCCCAGCGTGTCTCTTCCCCAACGCAGGTACGTCCACCTGTTACGGTGCACCCGCTCAATCAGCTCCGGCATATCTGGATCCTCGGGATGAAGGCGCGCGTACTCGGCTGTCGCGTACCACTGAAGACCTTCGTACTTGTCCCAGTCATCCTGGCTGCTGACAAGGGTATGCATCAGCTCCAGGCCCCGCTGCTCCCCAGTCTCGACGTTTGAGACGTGTGTCCCGAAAGCACCTCTCATGTCGCCAGAAGCTTCCAGGTACTCCTCCGACGGTTCCCGACGCCAGTACGGTTCCCCTACTACCACCCAGCCTCCGGGCTCCACCATGCCAACCAGCGCGTCCAGCGTCTCACCGTGGCCTCCGAAGATCCAGCTGGCACCAATGCAGGAAGCGAGCGCCAGGCAGTGCGGTTCCTCAGGTCTGAAGTCCGCCCCGCCCATGTTCCTGAAGCTGAGTCTGGCGCCCGGCATGCGCGCGTCGAGTCTGCTCTCTGCGTCCGCGATGAAGAATGGGGAGATGTCGACACCCACCCCGCGGACATCGTACGCCTCGGCCAATCGAATCAGAAACTCGCCCTTGCCGCTGGCGATGTCAACCACGCACGCATCGCTCGGGAGACGCAGCAGATCCACAAGCCGCCCGAGCTTCTCCTCGCTCGTCGGATTGCACACCACATGTTCGCGGTGTGTGATGTCGTAGAACTTCCAGATGTCCATGGTTCGTCCTCGCGGCCGCATGCGCTCGTTAGGGCCCACTGCCAGCCAACAGCATCTGCCCGACTAAGCCAAGAAGAAACCCGCATACCGCCCCCAGTGCCGGCCACCAGCGGTGCTCCAGCTTCGCCTGTGGGGCGATGTCCTGGAATATCAGGTACAGTATGCCACCGCCGCTGAACATCATGAGACAAGCCAGTGGGACCGGGTGCCCGGCCAGCACCGCTACACCAAACCATGCCGCGGCAGGCCCCAACAGACTCAGCAGAGCGAACGACAGCAGAATACGTCGCCTGCTTGACGAACCGCCCGCTCTCATCTCACGATAGGCGTTGAACCCTTCTGGGAGGTTCTGGAGCCCGATGAGAAGCGCGAGCAGCAGACCGGCCCGGGAGGCCGAGGCGAAGGCAGCTCCCATCGCGATCGCCTCTGGTACGAAGTCAAGAAGCATCGCCATGAGCTGCGCCGCGGACCCTCTGCTTCTCTGCATGAGCCAGTCTGCCAGCAGAAAGCAGAGCGCCCCACCCAAGAACGATCCGGACGCCTGGGCGACTGACAGGTACCTCGCTCCATCGGGCACCATGACCAGTGCCACGGCCGCGAGGAGGACACCGCCTCCAAAAGCGATCACGGCGTGGCGGAACTCACGCTCAAGCCAGTTCGGCCGCAGACGTTCCACCATCGCGGCGAGACCACCGACGACCATGGCCAGACCAGCCAGGAACGACAGCAACAGGGCTTCTGTCATGGAACCTCACTATGTTGAGATCCCTCTGCGGCGCATAGCGACTCGCGTATGAGCCGCACCAGTCAGCTGCATGCGCTAGTTGGGCTCCCTGACGGTCGAATCGTGGTTCCACGGGTAGCCCACTCGTGGCAGACAGGCCTGGCCAGTACACGCCTCGTTCAGATCAAGCACAAAGTCGAACGGCTCATTCCCCTCGCTCAGGTACGGCTCGGAGATGATCACCCGATAGGTATCGGGTACGAGAGGAGCGATCCGGTAGTCGATGTCGAACAGACACAGACAATCGGCCGGCACCGGGACACTCTCCCACTCGTCAATTCGAATCACGGCGTCGGGGCTGAACTCGACGTCGCCACCTACAGAGGTCGCTCCGCAGTTGAATGCCCCATCAACGTGCTTCAAGGTCAGGGTGCCCATTCCATCATACTCATACCTGACACATGACTCCGAGACGCGCGTGTCTGCCCTCGGCGCGTCGCCGTCCTTGCACCCGAGGAATCCTGTAACCTCCCCGATGGGAGCCATGGATGGCCCCGTGTGGGCGCAGCCCGGAACCAGAGCGCACACGATCAGCAGCACCACGCCAACGAACCAAGTGCGGCCTCCATGCATCTGCTTTGGCGGGTTCATCTCGCTCTCCTAGAGGCGGCGCGGCAGGAAGGCTGCCTACGCTACTCGCCCTTGCGCGTGCTTGTCCCCATCAGGGCATACAGGCCGCATGTGCCGCTCGCACCGGTGACGAGAGCGACCGCGGCAAGCACGAAGACCACGGTCTTCCAGACGACACCCAGGGGAGCCGAGAACCCGACCACCAGCAGGATCACTCCAAGAACAATGCGTACACCTCTGTCGATCCCCCCAACATTGCGAGTCATCGCCCTGACTCCCTTTCTCCAATCGCACGTGATTGGCGACGCCGAAGCCCACTTGTAGCTACCGTAACACCCAAGCTCGTCGGCTGCATGTGATGAAATGGACTCCTCCCGCGGCTAGAGGCATCATCGTGCCAAGCCACGTCCCAGTCTTTCCCAGACGAACTCCATCAGCAATGGAACTACGATCACGCGCCCAGAGATGCCGCCGTAGATTCGCCCGTCCGTTCGCGCAGTTCTCTCTGTGCCGTCCTTCAGGCGGAATGCCGGCACGGCGGCCATCGGCGCATCCTGCGCGTCTACCACAGCTCCGCTTTGCAGGAGATAGCAGATCTCGCGGAACTCGACCGCTGTGAAGACATGGCTCACATCTGGTGACTCCGTGTATTCGATGACATCAAGGTCATTCAACAGGAAAGCGCGCAGGATCGACAGCGATTCCGTATCGCCATTTCTTGCGAGCGCTCTGCAGATTCTGTTCATCAGACGAGTTGAGATGTCAGAGCCGAGCAGATATCCCAGGAGCCACGCGTAGTCAGGGCCGAGGCGAGTTGCCTGAAGGATTGCCTCGCTGAACTCAGGTCCGGTGCCTGTCTCAAGACGTTCCTGGAGCTCGTTGAGCGCGAGGACCGGCTCTTGACGCACAGGTTGCTCTGCCGAAGCCGCGACTGGCGCCCCGCATACGAACAGCGCCGCCGCCAGAACCGCACAAAGAGTCATTCCGGGACTCACGTTCACTGAGCGCCTATCACGACACCTACGATCGTCTTCGCACGCGACGGTCCTGTCGTCGCCCTCTCCTCTGTTTCGTCGTCACGCGGATCTCAGAGGCTTCTGCGCCAGCACCATCGGGTGTCGCTCGTCCCGAGCTTGGCTCGTGCGGCCGTACCCGTTTCCGACAATCCGTTCACCGAGTATCTCGAACCCGAGACCCAGCAGAAGATCTTTGTACTCCGCATACCCCAGGTTGCTCCAGTACATCCGGGTACCAAAGAAGCCGTCTTCCGTGTACGGGGTCTCCGCGCACTCCGACAACGTCGCGAGGAAGTAGCCCCCCGGCCGCAGCCACGACCAGACCCGTTCGAACACACGACCGTGCTCCTCGCGTGGAAGGTGGAACAACACGAAGATCGCAACCGCGGCATCGAACGAGCCGGCATCAAGCTCCACATCCAGAATGTCGCTCCTCACGAACGTCGCCTCGGGGACGGCGGCCCGGGCAAGCTGAAGCATCTTCTCTGACGCGTCGACCCCGGTCACTCTGTGCCAGTTCGACAGTCTGCGCGCGATTGGAACGCCTGCGCCACACCCGATATCGAGGGTTTCGGAGCCATCAGGCAGCAGCCGCAGCAGAGCGCTCAACTGATCGCCATCATCTGCCTGTCGCGCTGCCGAGTAGGCTTCGGCACATGAGTCATATGCGTCGCGCACCAACTCCTTGTAGTCGACTGACGGATCGCGTGCCTCGTTCAACCCAATGCCTTCCGTAGTATGTGGTCTAACGACCTGCGTATCAGCCGCGGGCGATGGGTGGCGCGGTGGGTGCCGGCCGAGGTGAAGCCCAGGCACCCCTTCCAGCTGCGCTTACACCCAAGGCCGTCGGCAGCGTACGCCTCTTGAACAGCGGGATCCAAGACCCCTCAGACGTTCAAACGCCACAGCTGAAGGTTGAGTGCCGACGCGAACCCAACCCAGCATGCGTAGGGGATGAACAGCATCCCGGCTGCCGGGGTCACCTTCCAGAAGCCTATCATCGTCAACACGATGACGATCCACAGGACGACGATCTCGAAGAATGCCAGCATCGGCTGCTGTGCACCGAAGAACAGGTACGACCACATAGCGTTGAGCGCCAGCTGCACGATGAAGAGCGTCAGCGGACCCGCTGCTCCTGTGAAACCTGCCTTTCGCCAGACAAGCCAAGCCGCAATGCCCATGAGCACATAGAGCATCGTCCACACTGGCGCGAAGACAGCGTTCGGCGGCGTCCACGCTGGCTTCGCCAGAGCCGCGTACCACTCCCCCGGCATGAACTGGGAGCCCACCCAGCCGGCGGCCAAAGCCCCGACGATCCACAGGACGAGCCCTAGCAGATTGCCCTTGATGGCCTGTTCTCCCTTCCCGCTGTCCAACGACTCGCGTATCAGCCACGCCAGGCACTGGCGCGGCAAGTGCCGGCCGAGCGAACCGAGGCCTCCCTTGCAGCTACCGTGACGCCCGAGCACCTCGGCCGCGCATGCTTGTTGGACAGCCGCCGGCCGGTTCCAATCACTGGATCTCCTAGTCGTATGCCTTGCGTGTCGTCGCATCGACCATCGTCGGCTCCAGCAGCGGCTTCCAGAATGCCGCATTCCAGGTTCCCAGACTCTCGTGCATCCTGATGTACTTCTCTGGAATCGGGTGGGTGCCAACAATCACGCTGATGTGATGCCGCTCCTCGAGGAAGCGCCGGAACGTCTCGATATTCGGGCACGGCGGATAGCCCACAAGGAGCCCCGTCGCCAGGTGAATCACCTCAGCCCCATTGGCCACCATCTCGTCACCGGCGTACTCGATGTTGCCGCCCGGGCATCCATCACACGTGGTGTACCCGACCAACTCGACCTCATCATCAGCGTAGATGCTAAACGCTCCCTCCCGGGCTTGGAGCGCACGGAAACACTTGCCTCCGGCACAGCGCCGGTAGCGATTGCAGATTATGATCCCGATCTTCTTCTTGGCTGGCATTCGCTCCCCTCCCCGGATCGAACAACCTCCCTGCAACAACACCTGACCATCCAGGCGGCTGTCTAGCGACTCGCATATCGGCGGCGCCAGGCACCGGCGCGGCAAGTACCGGCCTAGCGAAGCGCCCCCCTGGCGGCTACCGTGACACCCGAGTCCGTGGGCCGCATACCCTTGTCAGGCGGCCCCGCGGAGTGCCTCTACTGCACGTCTATGCTGAGGAAGCGGTACTCCGTCTCCCAACACCCGGATGAGTCCTTCGCTCTCAGCCTGAACTCATGCTCTCCCGGCACCACATCACTGTAGCTCGCTGTGGTGTCGCTCGTCACCTGGTACGAGTTCACGGCTGGGTCCAGGACATACTGGTACTCCGAGACCTCACCGTCGACATCCGAGCCGCGCCAGACGACCGTGAACGACGAGGAGACGACTTCTCCGGGCTGCGGCATCACGATCTCGCTAGAAGGCGGGTAGTTGTACCGGAACAGATAGGTGGGAGCGTCCGTCTCTGCCTCCCAGCAGCCTGTGACATCCCGTGCACGCACTCTGAAGGAGTGCGGTCGGTTCCCTCCCATCGGGAAGTTGCTGCTGGAGATGTAGTGTGCACTGCTGGACTCCACGCTGGACGAGAACCACCACTCTGCCGAGTCCGGCGGGCAATCGAAGACCACTGGACTTCCACCGTCCACCTGGATCTCCATCGCGGCTATCCCGCCCGGCTCCCCCGCTTGCTCCTCAGGATCTACTGAGCGCCAGCGGAGAACGATGGGTGTGCCGTCGGCGATGGTGAGCGTACCGCTCGGCTCCGTGGGTGCCACGATCTCCGTCTCCGGAGGGAGACTCTCCGAAGTCGGGCTCTCTACCCTGCCACAGCCGGGCGCGACCGCAAGGGCCAGAACAGCGACCAGCTGCATTGCGCGACTAGCAGAGCGTCGCATCTCCCATTCACCTCCGAGGGGTCCACTCCCATTCACTTCTCCGTCCAGCATCCAGGCTCTGGGCTCCAATCGGCAGGGCCAGCCTCCAGCCTAACGGCTCGCGTATCAACCGCGGGTGGAGGGTGGCGCGGTCGGTGCCGGCGGAGGTGAAGCCGAGCCCCCCTTGCAGCTACCGTGACATCCGAACTCGTCGGCTGCATACGCCCGTTAGGCCCCTCGCTTCGACTGCTGATACAGCACATCCCCCGATTTCGTGAGCTCCTCGATCCACATGTCCTTGAGAGCGGCAAGATCCTCAGTCGGATCGTAGCCCGGCTCTT
>CAZLTC010000065.1:0-14138 GCA_964562405.1 uncultured bacterium
CCTCGACGACGTCGAGCGACGTGTCGATGCTCTTCGCCTCTTCCACGGTGATGACGCCGTCCTTGCCCACCTTCTCCATCGCGTCCGCCAGGAGCTCGCCGATCTCTGCGTCGTTGTTGGCGGACACGGTCGCCACCTGTGCGATCTCGGACCTGCTCTTGATCTCGTGGCTCATCTCGCGAAGCTCGATGATGGCCGCGTCGACGGCCTTCTCGATGCCTCGCTTGAGACGCATTGGGTTGGCGCCCGCGGTCACGTTGCGAAGGCCCTGTGCCACCATCGACTGCGCGAGCACGATGGCCGTCGTTGTCCCGTCGCCCGCGATGTCGGCCGTCTTTGTGGCGACCTCCTTCAGCATCTGGGCGCCCATGTTCTCGTATGGTTGCTCGAGGTCGATCTCCTTGGCGATGGTCACGCCGTCGTTGGTGATGACCGGGGAACCGAACTTCTTGTCGAGCACTACGTTGCGTCCCCGCGGCCCGAGGGTGACTCTCACGGCGTTCGCGAGTTTGTCAACGCCTCTACGAAGATGCTCGCGTGCCGTGGAGTCGAACTCCATCTGCTTCGCCATGCTGCTCTACCTCCCTGCTCAACCACCCGGCTACAGGATCGCCAGGATATCGTCGTCCTTCATGAAGAGATACTCCTCGCCGTCGATCGTGATCTCGCTGCCGGACCACTTCCCGAAGAGGATCTCGTCCCCCGCCTTGACGTCGACCTTGATCCGGGTGCCGTCCTCGGAGAGTCTGCCCGGGCCAACCGCGACGACCTTGCCGCGCTGCGGCTTCTCCTTGGCCGTGTCCGGGACGATGATGCCGCCGGCGGTCGTCTGCATCTCTTCCTCGACCCTCTTGACGAGAACCCTGTTCGAAAGAGGCTTGATACCCATCTTCTTCGCGCCGGGCTTCTTGGCCGTCTGCTTCTTGGCCATCTGCTTCTTGGCGGTCTGCTTCTTCGTGGCCATGTCTCCTCCCTTATCTGTGGCGGTCCGAACCGCCTTCCGTCACACACACGTTCCCGTCATCTCAATCGCCAGCGAGAGGCCCCGACGGGAGCGTTCGCCCCCGTGGCCGGGACCGTCTCGCTAGCACTCTTGTCTGCGGACTGCTAATGTATTCGAAGAGAGGCTGTTCTGCAAGGTCTTTTTGCCCACGACGACCGGGCGGCCTCGCTAGGCGTCCGTTCCCTTGACACGTTCGTATATGAGTGAGAGCCCCAGCAGGGTCAGGTCCGGCTCGACGGCCTCTATGCGCTTCGAGAAGAGCGCGATCCGCTCGGCCAGACCGCCGGTGGCGATTACTCGGGCAGTCTCCCCCCACTCCTCCAGCACCCGCCCCACGATCTCGTCCACCTGGCCCGCGGCCCCGAAGACGATGCCCGACCGCAGCGACTCCTCCGTCGAGCGCCCGATGGCCCTCTCCGGTGGATCGAGCGCGACGCGGTGCAGGAGCGCCGCGTTCCTGAAAAGGTTCTCCGCCGACGTCAGGAGCCCGGGCGCGATGGCACCGCCGAGGTAGTGTCCGTCAGCCGTCACGGCGTCGACCGTCGTCGCCGTGCCGAAGTCGACCACGATGGCCGCTCCATCTGCCATGTGGCGCGCTGCCACCGCGTTCGCGAGTCGGTCGGGGCCGACCTCACGCGGGTTGTCGTAGTCGATGACCACGCCCAGGTCAGTGTCGGACCCGACCACGACGGGGTCGACACCGAACACGTTCTCCGCCATGGACGTAACGGCGCTCGTGAGGGCCGGCACCACTGATGCCACCACGACACCGGTCACGTCCGCCACCGTCACGCCGGACTGGCCGCACAGCTCGCGCAGGAGTATCCCGTACTCGTCCGCGGTCCGCCTCGAGTCGCTGGCTATGCGCCACCTCGATACCAGCACTCCGTCCTGGAACAACCCGATGACCGTGTTGGTGTTGCCCACGTCGATTGCGAGAAGCATCTTCCGTCTCCCGTGCCCCGGCGTCGCCGGTCGAATCGCGACGTTTCGGAGTATCCCCGTCGAATCGCGACGCCTCAGAGTATCTCGAGCGATATGTCCAGAGCGCTTGCGGAATGGGTGATCGCGCCCACTGAGATGAAGTCGGCGCCCAGCGACCCAAGCTCCACCAGCGTCTTCCTGGTGACGCCGCCAGAGATCTCGACCTCCGGCCTGCTCGGATGCCTCCTCGCCTCGGCGATGGCGCTCCGCATCTCACCTCGCGTCATGTTGTCGAGCATCACGCGGTCGGCGCCGGCATCGAGAGCCTCCCCGAGTTCAGCGGCGCTCGTCACCTCCACCTCGATGCGAACGCCCGGGTGTGCCCGCCGCACCGCCTCAACGGCGCCCGCGATACTCCCGGCCGCCGCGATGTGATTGTCCTTGATGAGCGCCATGTCCCACAGCCCCATGCGGTGGTTCGTCCCGCCGCCCAGGACAACGGCCTGCTTTTCCAGCGACCGCATGCCCGGCGTCGTCTTCCGCGTGTCCAGCAGCCTGGTGGGCGAATCGCCGAGCGCTTCGACGAACTCGGCCGTTGCGCTCGCCACGCCTGAGAGGTGCTGGAGGAAGTTGAGCGCGACACGCTCGGCAGAGATGATCGAGCGCGTCCTGCCCGCGACCCTCGCGACCACGTCCCCCGGTTCGACGCTGCACCCGTCCGCCACGACCGGCTGGAACCTCGTGAGCGGGTCACGCTCGGCGAAGACGACCGCCGCCACATCGAGCCCGGCGATCACGCCGCTCGCGTTGGCGATCAGGACCGCCTCGCAGCGTGCGCTCTCGGGTATGACCGAGTCCGTCGTGACGTCTCCGGGACCGAGGTCCTCGGACAGCGCCGCGCGTATCAGCTCGCGCCCGGTCGGGTCTACGTTCATTCCTTTCCCTTTCGTCTCCTGCTCCCGTCGATGACGCCGCCCCTCTTCCGCCGGTCGGCCTTGTCCGCCCCGCGCCCTCCGTCGACGACGTCGCCCGCGATGGGCTTGCCGTCGGCGCCCGCGCGCTGCCTGCGTGGCCGCTTCGGTGTTGGGATGCCCTCGGTCGCCGGACGTGTCATGACGCCGGTCATTTTGAGCTCGTCTATGCGGTCCCTGAGCGACGCCGCCTTCTCAAACTCGAGCCTGGCGGCCGCGTTCATCATCTGCTCCTCCAGTATCGCGATCATGGCATCGGTGTCCAGGCCGGGTTCGAACTCGAGCATCTCGACGTCGTGCTCGAAGTCGGCCTTCGCGTCGGCGACGGCCGTCGCGCGCATGATCTCGTCCCTCGACTTCACGATCGACGTCGGCGTGATGTCGTACTTCTCGTTGTAGGCGATCTGCAGCCGACGACGGCGGTCCATTTCCGCCAGCGCCCGTTCCATCGACCCCGTCATCTTGTCGGCGTAGAGGACGACCTTGCCGCCCAAGTTTCTGGCCGCTCGGCCTGACGTCTGGATGAGCGAGGTGTCGGAGCGAAGGAACCCCTCCTTGTCGGCGTCGAGCACGGCCACGAGTGAGACCTCGGGGAGGTCGAGCCCTTCCCTGAGCAAGTTTATACCCACGAGCACGTCGAACTCCCCAAGCCTCAGGCCGCGGATGATCTCGACGCGACCGAGCGCGTCTATGTCGGAGTGGAGATACCTAACGCGTATCCCCAGACCGTGAAGATAGTCGGTGAGGTCCTCGGACATCCGCTTCGTGAGTGTCGTGACGAGGACCCTCTCTCCCCTGGCGGCGCGGACTCGTATCTCCTCCAGGAGATCATCGATCTGCCCGGCGACGGGCCGCACGTCGATATCGGGATCGACGAGTCCGGTCGGCCGGATGATCTGCTCGACGATGACTCCCTCGCTCTTCTCCAGCTCGTACGCGCCCGGGGTCGCGGACACGAAGACGGTGTGCCTCATGAAGTCCTCAAACTCATCGAACACGAGCGGCCGGTTGTCCAGCGCCGATGGCAGTCTGAACCCGTACTTGACCAGCGTTTCCTTCCTCGCGCGGTCGCCGCGGAACATCCCGCGAAGCTGCGGAATCGCGACATGGGACTCGTCTATGAACATCAGGAAGTCGTCCGGGAAGTAGTCGAGCAGCACCGCGGGGCGCTCTCCAGGCCCACGGCCGGAGAGGTGCCGTGAGTAGTTCTCTATGCCCGAGCAGTAGCCCATCTCGCGCATCATCTCTATGTCGAAGCGGGTGCGTTGCTCGAGCCGCTGCGCCTCCAGCAGCTTGTTGTCGTGACGCAGCTCCGCCAGCTGTCCGCTGAGCTCGATCTCTATCTGCGCGATGGCCCGCTCGACGTTCTCCTGCGTCGTGACGAAGTGCTTGGCAGGATAGACGGAGACGGTGTCCAGCTCTTCCACGGCCTTTCTGCTGGCGATGTCTATGACCGAGATCCTCTCGATCTCGTCGCCGAAGAACTCGACGCGTATTGCCTTCTCCTCGTACGAGGGTCTGATCTCCACGACGTCTCCGCGGACGCGGAAGGTCGCCCGCGCGAACTCGTAGTCGTTCCTGTCGTAGCGCATGTCGACGAGGCGTCTCAGCATCACGTCCCGGTCGACGTGGTCTCCCACGTCGACCGAAAGCAGCATCTCGCTGTATGCCTCCGGGGAACCGATGCCATAGATGCATGAGACGGACGCCACGATGATAACGTCGCGGCGTTCGAGCAGAGACGCCGTTGCGCGCAGACGGAGCCTGTCTATCTCATCGTTGACGTCAGCGTCCTTCTCGATGTACGTGTCGGTGACCGGGACGTAGGCCTCCGGCTGGTAGTAGTCGTAGTAGCTTACGAAGTACTCGACGGCGTTCTCGGGGAAGAACGCGTTGAACTCAGCGAAGAGCTGCGCCGCGAGTGTCTTGTTGTGGGATATGACAAGAGCCGGACGGTTGAGCCTCGCGATGACGTTCGCCATCGTGAAGGTCTTGCCGGAGCCCGTGACGCCCAGGAGGGTCTGGTACCGCTCGCCGCGATTGAGCCCGTCGGAGAGCTGCTCTATGGCCGTACCCTGGTCGCCTTGCGGGCCGTATCCGGAAACGAGCTTGAAGGACTTGTTCATTGTCTCCCCGCGGCGCCCCAGGTCACTGACGGATCCCAGCGAGGAGAGCCCGCCGTCCGACGGCCGGTGGACCGCTCGCGCCGTCTAGCGCGACATCCCCGCTTCCGTGACGACCAGGTTCTCCACAGGGCCGCGCCCGGAGCCGGCCACTCCCAGGTACTCCCCGTTCAGGTAGAGCTCCAGGGCATCGCCCGTGCCGACGAAAAGACTGAACTCCTCCACGCCCTCCCAGCGGCGCCTCTCGCCGGCGTCCAGCGTCAGGTCCGACACGCGCTCCCCGTCCACGGAAACGGCCACGTAGACACGTTCCTTCGCGACGACCATTAGCTCCAGACCGTGCACCTCTATCATCGTGTCGACCCAGGCCGCCTCGCTCACGGGCTGGGTAACGAGAGGCGCCTCCTCGGCCGTTTGCTCCGGCATCCTCGGCCGCGCCGCCCACTTCACCACGAAGACGGTCACGAGAACGACCGCGACGATAGCCGCCGCGATCCACAGCCAGCGCCGGCCCTGCTCCTTGCGCTGCTCCTGAAGCTCGATCTCGACGGTGTCCCACTCGTCGAGTTCATCGGGCTCGTTCTGCTGAGTGAAGCGCATGTACTTCTGGACGATCTCGTCCTCGTCAAGTCCAAGGAAACGGGCGTAGGTGCGCAGGTGCCCCTTCACGTACACGGGCGCGGGCAGGACGCTGAAGCGGTCCTCCTCGATCGCCTGGACGATCACGGAGCTCACCTTCGTGGCCTTGGCAACGTCCTCCAGCGTCTTCTCCTGGGCCTCGCGCTCGCGCCTCAGGAGGTCGCCGACGGATTCCATTTGTTCCTCCGGAGCCTTCGCCCTCTAGTATTGGTATCGGATCGTGTACTTGACGATGACCTCTCCGTCCGCCTCGACCGGTATCGCAAACTCGATGCGGTTGGACTCGGTCTTCTCGTACTCGTGGGTTGTCTGCTTGACCTCCCAGTAGCCCTGCGGATGCTCCACGAGCCTGACAACGACGGGTACGTCCTTGTGGTTTCTGACCGAGACCTCGTAGTCGTCCTCGCGTATCCGCTCGGTGATCTTGCGCGCGTCGGTCTGCTTCCGCTCGACCTTCACGTCGAACGCATTGCCGAGGTAGAGCTGAACGTCCTCGTCCTTCGGCGTGTGGTCGATCGAGTCCTCTCCGATGAACTGGAGGTCGGAGGCCGAATCCTCCTTGTACATCCTGACCTTGCCCGCGGGGAGCGCCCTGCCCAGACCGGCCTCCTCGGAGTTCTTGAACTCCAGGAGGACGCGCACATCCGACCCCTTATAATAGTCGAATTCCAGCGCCTTCTCGACGGCAACCTGAGTGCTGGGGAAGAAAGTCAGCTGTTTGATCTCCCTGTCGGCCACGGTGGCCGGAGTGTCGAGCTTGTACAGGTAGTACTCGAACAGCTGTTCCTCCTGGAACTCCGGGGCCCCCTTGGCGGCCATGGCCCTGGCCCCGTCGTACATCAGCTCCTGTTCCATCGCCCTGGGCGCCTGGACCCGGTGTACGTCCCCCGCGACCAGGTCAAGCTGGGCCTCCTCATAAGAGGCCCCCGACCGATTGTCAATAGAGACCCAGGCCGTCAGATCGATACTCGTGTCGTCTTGATCGACGATGCCGACATACTCCGCGTGCCAGTTGATGCTCGACGTGACGTACGTCACCTCAACCAACCGGTCCCCCGACCTCTCGGCGCCTATCTTCCAGACGAGCGACGGCTTCGATATCAGGCCGGAAGGAAGGCTCGGGAAGCGAATGTACGACACCTTGTCGCGGTTGAGCGTCACCACGGGGCCCGTCCCGCGACCCTGGTCGAGGACGATCGACGAGTCGTCGAAGCTCACGAGCTTGCCGGTGAAGAGGTCGGCCTGCTCGCCGATCACGTCGATGTCTGTCTCGAGGTACTTCGCGAGGATCTTCGAGGAACTTGCGAGGTCGAACCTGTAGTTCTGTTCCCACACGGACGCCTCGGGTCCCTCGAGTATCTTGAAGTGGACGCTCGTTGGATCGATTCGCTGCGCGATCCCGGGGAAGCGGACCTCGTGGACGCCCGACTCGATCGACGTGGTCCTCACATCCTTGACGAGAGCCATGTCGGAGTTATACACGGTGATCGATACGCCCGGCTCAGCGGCGCGCGGGACCGCCGCGACCGAGAGCACTGCGAGTACGCACAAGAGCGTTCTCATCAACCTGTCCTCCCTCACTTGTGAATCGTCATTGGCCGCGCGCGATCGTTAAGACGAGCGCCACGAGCCCGACGCCCCAGCAGTAGTATGCGAACCTGTGAAACGTTCCGGCGCTCACGACCCGCATCAGAAGAGCGATCGCGGGGATGGCGCTCGCAAAGGCCGCCACGGTGCCGGCGACAACTGGGCCTCCGACTCCCAGGCCCGACGCCACTGCGTCGCTCAGTTTCACCGCCGTGGCACCCAGTATCACCGGTATCGATAGCAGGAACGCGAACTCGGCCGCCTTCGACCTCTCGATCCCCAACCCGAGGCCCGCCGATATCGTCGCTCCCGAACGCGAGATGCCCGGGAGCACGGCGGCCGCCTGCGCCAGCCCCACGAGGAGGGCGTCCCTCGGGCCTCCCACCGAACGTGTCCCGGCAGGCAGGCGGCGCGTCAGCCAGAGCATCGTCCCCGTAACGAGCAGCAGGACGGACACCAACACGGGACTCCCGAACGCCGACTCGACGCGTTTCTCGAACAGCGCGCCGACGAGCGCCGCGGGCACCGTGCCCAGGATGAGCAGGAGCCCCATCCTGGCGTCGTCCGGTTCGTGCTTCATTCGAAACGCCCAGCGGACGACCGCCAGCACGATGGCTGTCACCCGGCGCCTGAAGTAGACGAGCACCGCCAGAGCCGTCCCGAAGTGGACGAACACCTCGAACGTCATGTCTGAGCTGTTCACGCCAAAGAAATACTCCGCCAGCGCGAGGTGCCCCGAGCTCGATACCGGCAGGAACTCCGTGAGGCCCTGGAGCACGCCCAGGGCGATGGCTGTCAGGAGGTTCATTCAGCTCACCTTACCTTCAGGAGTAGATGCCGGCAACGAACGCCACGAGCCCGAGCACCATGACCACCTTGAGACCGTTCGACAACTGCCTGAGCCGTGCCGCATCCGGCGCTCCGCCGCTCGATGAATGCACCACAAGCCACGCGAGCGTCGCCTCGAGCGGCACGAGGACACCGAGATAACCTGTCCCCAGGAGCCCAAGCGCATACGGGGCGACGGCGGCCCACATGACGACAACGATCACGACCCGCGAACCCGCCAGCGCGGCCGCCGGCCCGAACGCAACGGCGAGCGTCCTCTTCCGCGCCAGGGAATCGCCCGCGGCGTCCTCTGCATCCTTCACCAGCTCGCGCGCCAAGTGCACAAGCGCGGCCAGCAGGAACATGACCACGAGCCTTCGGATCGCGAGATCCGGCTCCACGCCTTGCATCGCATGAGCCGCGGATCTTCCAGCCGTGCGCACGGCCGTAGTCAGACCCTGCGTGAGCCCACCCATCAGAAGAGGCGAGGCCGCGACGGCGGCGACGATAAGATTGCCGACGACCGGGACACCCTTGAGCGCCAGCGAGTAGAGCGTCGTCAGGAGCGCCCACGCCGCGACCAGCGCCAGCGCGTGCCCGCCGAGCGGCGCAGCCAGGACCGCGCTCGCAGCGAAGAGCGCAATGCCCGACCAGACGGCCGCGCGGGGCGAGACCCGCCCCGATACGACGGGCCTCCGCGGACGATTGACCGTGTCGCTCATCACGTCCACGGCGTCGTTCAGCGCGTTGGCCGCACACGATGCCGCGACGGCGCTGCCCGCCCCGAGAGCCGCCGCGCTCCAGTCTACCGGACGGGCCGCCGCGACCGCTCCCACCAGGACGGCGGCAGCCGCGAGAGCGGCGTTGAGCGGACGGAAGAGCGCGATCGCCGCACTCCCGTCAGAGCCTGAGCCCGACCCGGGCCCAGAGCTCGTACGTGTCGTCATCAGCGTTGTCGCTCCGGCTGCGTGTGTAGCACGCGCCCAGCTGAGCGCTCAGACCACCCGGGTCGTCGTACGCGACCGAAGCGCACGCGCGACTGCTGCTCAGGACATCTCCCGACGGGAAGGTCGGTTCGTCGTTCTCCCCTTCCTCGAACGGTGTCTCGGTGTCGCCCTCTCCTTCTCTCGTGAAGGAGTAGGTCGTCGTCACGCTCCAGGGAGGGGACGGGTGGTACGCGAACGTCAGCGTCGTGCGGTCGGCGTCCGGACCCAGTTCGAAACCGATGGGCCGTCCGTCCTGAGTGAAGCTGTGACCCGGAACGTGGTGCGTGTACGTCCACTTTCTCACGTTCGTGTATTCCGCGTTCAGCTCGAAGTCGCCCGAGAAGAGTGCGCCGTACCACCCCGCTCCCACCGTCACGCCGTACTTGTCCGGATGGCCGGTGTCTCGGTCGTACTGAAGGTCGTCGACCACGAACTCGCCCCACGCCTCGACGCCCGGACGGGGACGGCCTACGAGGTCGAGCGACCACAGGACGTTGTCGTTCTCTCTCTCGTTGTGCTGCGAGACGTAGTACGGAAGGAGCGGGTTGAGATAGGCCGGGTCCGGCATTCCCCCGCTGTACACGACGGCCTCAGCGACGCCGACGCTGCCCCAGTTCCCTGCGACCACTACCCTGTGGGCCGCCAGGAATGTCTGGCTCCCCGAGACGTCGTCCCGGTCGCCGTCTGTCGGGACGTACGGCCTGTCGAGGAACGCGTGCAGGGCCTGAAGCGTGAGAGGTCCGACGCGCAGTCGCGCCTCGATGCCGTCCAGCGTGGGGGCCGTGCCGGAGATGAGAAGCCTGCCGCCGGGGGAGCGCCCCCAGGCCACCCCGCGTCTTCCGACTGCGACGTCGAGCGGCCCGCGCTCGTACTTGATGTACGCCCTGTCGGCCGCAACGGCTATGCCGCGCCAGGTTCTGGCGCGGCTCGAGAGGACCTCCACGCGCGGTCCGTCCTGCCCCTCGAGGAGTATCGTGGTGTCCGCGTAGAACCCGAGGTTCTCCGCAGCCCCGCCCCATAGCTCATACGTGAGGTCCATCGACACGTCGGCATCCCGGTCGGATCCTCCGCTCCCTTCGGTCCCCAGAAGGAAGCCGAGACCCACGCGCGCGTCGTTACCCTCCACCGAGAGCGGAGCGCGGTCGACCTCGCCCTTCAGGAACTCGTCGCGCAGGAGCGACAGCGCCCACCTCTCGCGTTCTGTGGCACCGTCGGGGAACCGGTCGCCGTCGGGTCCCAACACGGCTGCAACAGCCTCCGCAACGGACTCGCGGGAGAGCGGCAGCGTTGACATGTCGAGCCTCACGATGCCGCGAGCCTCGAGGCGCTCCAGCAGCGGATAGGCCCAGTGGCCCAGGGGCAGGTCACCAGGAGGCCTTGGCGACAGCCGTCCTTCCGCGACGGCGGCCGGCGATCCGACCTCAACCGGAGGCGTCTCGGCCGCGGCCGTGGCTGAGATGACCACGGCTCCGGCGACCAGAACCGCGACGGCCACGCTGCGTGTGAAACGTGTCATCGAGAATAGAAGTCCTCGTCTTGAGTGGGCGGCTTGTGTGCTCGCCGCTTCCCGGGCCCTAGCTCCTTGCGTGCAGCTCGCCGGCCCGTCTGTACGAGTCGGCCGCCTCGAGGCTGCGCCCCAGACGGTCCAGCACGATTCCCAGCTGGTAGTGTATCCGGGGGTCGTCGGGGGCCGCCTTGGCTGCCTTGGAGAGGTAGCGCTCCGCATCATCAAGCCTGTCGAGCGCGGCCAGCGATGTGCCAAGGTGGTAGCAGATGTCCGGTCCCTCGCCTTCGAGGGCCACCACGCGCTGGAACGCCGCCACCGCGCGGCCGAAGCGCCCCTTCCTCGAGTAGACGAGACCCAGCTGGAAGTGGACCATCGCGGAGTCGGGGTCGTGACGAGCCGCAAGCTCCAGCGACTCGAGCGCCTCGTCGGTGCGTTCGCTCGCGAGCAGAGCGGCGCCGAGATTGAAGTGCGCCTCCGCGCTGCGGGGCGCCACCTCGGCAGCCTTGGCGAACTCCTGCACGGCGTCCTCGAGCATGCCGCGCTCGCCGAATATCGCGCCGAGGTTCAAGTGGTGCTCCGCGTTGTCGGGGTCCAGTTCTATCGAGCGCTTGAACTCGAGTATGGCCTCGTCCGTGCGCCCGAGCTGGTCCAGGGCGTATCCGAGGTTGGTGTGGGCCTTGGCGCAGTCGTAGTCCGCCTCGATGGCCCTCGCGTAGCACGCCGCCGCCTCCTCGAACTCACCCCTGAGCGCCAGGGCCACGCCGAGCCTGTAGTGGGGCTCGGGGTCATCCGGGGCCAGCTCGATCGCCCGCTCGAAGTGGTCGTAGGCCTCTCTCACCCTACCCTCCAGGTCGTACACACGACCCAGGCTGTAGTGAGCCTCAGCGCTCTTGGGCGACGTCCTGGCGGCCCGCTCGAGTTCGCTCGCGGCCGCGTCCAGCAGTCCCAGTCTCAGATAGCACGTGCCGCAATCGAGCATGGCCCGCAGATCGTTCGGCCTGCGGCCGAGAAGCTGCTGCAGCACGACGACGGCGTCGCTCAGACGATCGTCCTCCATGTACGAAGAGGCCAACTCCCGCAGCGCATCGAGGTCGTCCGGCGAGGCGGAGAGCCGCCTGCGCAGACCCGTGGATTCTCTGTCCGCCAGAATTCGCCTGCTCACACTCCCTCCCGGGGGGAAAGACCCGCGCGGGCCGTTGCCACCGTCACTCTGCGTTCCCTACTTGCCGCGCGCGACGAGCACCTCCTTGATCTTGTCCTTCAGCTCTGTCAAGTCTGAGGACTTGACAACGTAGGCGTCGGCCATCCACGACGCGAAGTCCTGCTTGTAGGTCGAGTATGCCGAATTGAGCACGACGGGCAGGTCCCTGCGCTTCTCCATGATCGTGCGCAGGCAGTCAATGCCATCCATGCCCTCGAGGCGAATGTCCAGGACGACGATATCGAGCGCCTCCCTGTCGATCACCTGCAGCGCCTCCTCCCCGCTCTCCGCGGTCAGCACCTCGTACCCTTCCCGTTTGAGTTCCGTCTCATAGAGCTTGCGAATGTTCTTCTCATCGTCAACGACTAGTATCCTGGTCATCGGCATCCTCCCGCACTTCCTCGTGTCCCTTCCTGTCAGCGTCGTCAGGCGCGGGCAGGTCTTCGGCAGCGACGCGTGCACCGCTGTCGACTCCGTAGACCTTCCTGCGCTCCATCTCATGAGTGCTACGCACGATCGGCAGGGAGACGTTGAACTTCGTACCCTTCCCGACCTCACTCACAACCTCTATGTCACCGCCGTGATTCTCGATGATGCGCTTGGTCACGGCCAGCCCGAGTCCCGATCCCGTCTTCCGCGTGGTGAAGAAGGGCACGAAGAGCTTGCTCATCACCTCGCCGGGGATGCCCGGACCGGTGTCCTCGATACTGACGACTATGCTGCCGCCGCTCTGGGCGGTCGTGACCTCTATCGTACCTCCGTCGGGCATCGATTGTATGCCGTTGTTGATGATGTTGAGGAACGCCTGCTTGAGCTGGTTGGCATCTCCCATCGTGAAAGGGAGCCCCGTCGCCAACTCGCCCACGAGCCGTGTCTGCGACGACAGGAGACCGTGCGACAGGAGCTTCCTTACGTCCCTCAGTATCTGGTTGATGTCGACCGGAGCGAGCACGGGGACGAGATGTCGCTCGAGCGTGAGCTGCTCCCTCAGGATCTGCTCGAGCCTCGTCACTTCCTCGAGAATGATGCCGGTGTACTCCCTTTTGGGGTCGTCCGGACTCATGTCCTCGTGAAGCTGTCTTGCAAAGCCCCCGACCGCAAGGAGGGGGTTGCGGATCTCGTGCGCCACGTTGGCCGCCATCTGGCCTATGCCGGTCAGCTGCTCGACCTCACGGAGCTGCTTCTGCAGCTTCATGCGGTCCGTGACGTCCTTGATGTACTGGATGGCCTGAATCGTCTCGCCCTTGTCGTCCTTGACCGGAAACGTGTAGACGTCGACTCCGCGCCTGTGGTAGCCGGACGTCAACTCGAGCCTCGAGGCCATCGAGGCCTCACCCCTGGCGAACGTCTCGTGGGCGGGGCACAGCTCGCAGGCGGCCTCTCCCCTGCAGTAGACCTCGTAGCACGGGCGCCCCACCAGGTCCTGGGGCTCCCTACCCAGGAAGGCGGCCTCGGCCTTGTTGACCGCGACGATGCGAAAGTCGCGGTCGACAATGATGAGTCCATCGGTGATCCCGTCGAAGACCGCCTGCAGCTGGCGCTTGCTCCTGAGGACGTCGGAGTGCTGCCCTCTCGTGCCGGGCCTGGCGAGATGCGCCAGGAACCAGCCCGCAGCTACGCCCACCGCCAGGAGGCCGACCGACCAGGGAACCATGACCAGAGCCGATACCTGTGTAAAGGGCGCCACGGCGCGATGTCTCCCGGTTGCGGACGTGGAGCAGGGCGCGGCCGGGCGACGGGCGCGCCGACCGGAGCCTCGTTCACGCGGTCATGGTAGTGCCGGTATCCTCGGGTGTCAAGGTCGATCGCCCCTAGTCTAGGGGCTCCGCACGGCGCTGCCCGACGGAGCTTGACGTGGGCTCCCGCCGAAACCTATCCTCCACTCGCGCATCAAAGGTGGCTCACACCCACAGGAGGAGGAACACGATGTTCAAGGAGTTCAAGGAGTTCGTGGCTCGCGGCAATGTTGTCGACATGGCCGTCGGCATAGTGATCGGCGCGGCGTTCGGGTCGATCGTCCAGTCCTTGGTGAGGGACGTGATAATGCCGCCGATCGGCTTGCTGCTCGGCAGCGTCGACTTCACGAACATCTTCAGCGTCATCAAGTCGGGCGAAGTCGCCGGTCCGTACGCCACGCTTGCCGACGCGCAGGCGGCCGGCGCGGTAACGATGAACTGGGGCGTGTTCATCATGACAGTGATCAGCTTCCTCATCATTGCGTTCGTGATCTTCATGCTCATCAAGCAGGTGAACCGTCTCAAGCGCGAGAAGGAGGAACCGCCCGTCGAGCCGACCAACAAGGAATGTCCCTTCTGCTTCTCGAGCATCCCCCTCAAGGCGGTGCGCTGCCCCTTCTGCACTTCGGAACT
>CAZLTC010000066.1:0-13731 GCA_964562405.1 uncultured bacterium
GTCGCTCTTATCATGCCGAGCCCCCCGCACAGGAAGTGCGACTCTCCGAACTTCTTCACCTTGTCGCGCCGGACGTTCGCTGCCCGGATGGCTACAGGGACCGGATGCCAGCTGTGGGAAGCCATGGCCGACGGCGTGGAGTGGTCACCCGTGACGGCGAGCACGTCGGGGTCAAGCTTCAGGACCTCGCCCGCCAGCGCGTCGAAGGCCTCGCTCGCCGCGACCTTCGCCTCGAAGCTCCCGTCCTCCCCGCTCGAGTCGGTCTTCTTGAAGTGCACGAAGATGAAGTCGAAATCCTCGTAGTGCTCATTGAGCAGGCGGACGAGCCCGGCGCTGTCCTCAGCCTCAGGAAGCACCGTCATCCCAACGAGCCCGGCAACGCCGCGGTACATCGGG
Source organism: uncultured bacterium (assembly GCA_964562405.1). GTDB lineage: Bacteria > Joyebacterota > Joyebacteria > Joyebacterales > Joyebacteraceae > WJLY01. Next base: position 397 of record CAZLTC010000066.1, read on the forward strand.
TACGCAGCTATCGCTCCGGCGCGAGCTTTGAATCTGTCGGTGAAGGCCGGAGGCTTGGAGAGCGAGGCGATCCCTCGCATGGTGACGGCATTTGCGGCCGGCTCTTTCTTGAGCATCTCGAAGGCAGCGCCCAGGAAGGCGTTCAGCACCTCGGCCGTCTCCTCCTGCTCTCGCTCCTCCACCTCGAACTTGAGAGGAGGCACTCCGGTCCTCTGCGGGTCCGTGTCGTTCAGCCCTCCCACGAGACCAGACCCCCTCAGGACCAGGACCGCGCGGTGCTCTCTCACCGGCCGGACGAACAACTCCACGCCCGGCAGCCTGATCTTGTCGAGCCTGGAGCAGAGTTCCACACACTTGTCGGTCGATATGCGGCCCGCTCGCCGGTCCGTGATGTTCCCCTTGTCATCCACTGTGGCGAAGTTCATGCGCACCGCCACGTCGCCGTGCCTGAGGTCGAAGCCGATGCCCAGCGCCTCCAGCACACCGCGACCTATCTCGTATTTGACGGGATCATAACCGAAGAGGGCCAGATGGGCCGGGCCGCTCCCGGGCGTCACCCCGCGGACTATCGGAACGTGCAGACCCGTTATCCCGGCGGCAGCGATCGCGTCCAGATTGGGCGTGTCGGCCGTCTCGACCTCGGTCAGGCCCGTGTCAGGATGCGGGAGTCCGCCCAGACCATCGGCGACGAGCAGCACCATCTTGCCGCCTGAGCTCTGCGCGACTGTCTCGATCACATTGGTTCCCGTGCCTTGCATGAATCGTCCTCTCATCGTGGTCGCGACGTCAGGTGCCATCCCCACCTTCGTACCTCTCCATGAACGCTCGCCGCCACTCGACGAACCCCCCGTCAATGATCGCGCGCCGCATGTCGCGCATCATGGAGACGTAGAACGTGAGATTATGCACTGTGGCTAGCCTGCCCGCCAGCGTTTCCTCGCTGTTGAACAGGTGCCTCAGATAACCGCGCGAGAACTCCCTGCAAGCGTAGCACGAACATGAATCGTCGAGGGGCTCGAAATCACGCGCGTGGGCCGCGTTCTTCACGACCACCTTCCCCCTGGAGGTGAAGACCGAGCCCTTGCGGGCGTTCCTGGTGGGCATCACACAGTCGAACATGTCTACGCCCTGCGCGACCGAGCCGATTATATCCTCCGGGAACCCCTGCCCCATGAAGTAGCGCGGCTTCTCCGGCGGAAGCTCCGAGACCACGGCAGCGACCATCTCACGCATTGCGCTCTTGGGCTCTCCCACGGCCAGCCCGCCGATGGCGTGGCCCGGGAAGTCCATCTCGGCAATGGCCCCGGCCGACCGGCGCCGCAAATCCTCGTAGGTCGCACCCTGTACGATCCCGAACAGCGCCTGCCTGCGGGGCTCAAGCGCCCACTCGTCGCGGGCTCGCTTCGCCCACCGCAGCGTCAGTTCACTTGACCGCTCCGCGTACGAGCGCTCGGCGGGATACGCGACGCACTCGTCGAGAGCCATCATTATGTCCGCGCCGATGTCTCGCTGAAGCTGAACGTTGCTCTCCGGACTCATGAAGTGACGCGACCCGTCAAGGTGCGACTGGAACTCGAGGCCCTCCTCCAGGATGCGGTTCAGTCTCGATATGCTCCATATCTGGAAGCCCCCGCTGTCGGTGAGTATCGCCCCGTCCCAACCCATGAAACGATGCAGCCCGCCCGCCTCGCGTATCACATCCGCGCCAGGCCGCAGGTACAGATGATATGCGTTGGCCAGGATGATGCGCGCCCCGATCTCCCGCAGCTCGAACGGGGCCAACGTCTTCACGGTCGCCTGCGTACCTACCGGCATGAAGACGGGCGTTTCTATCTCACCGTGCGGAGTCACGAGAACGCCTGCGCGCGCACCCGTCGCCCGGTCTTCTGCGACCACGGTGAACTCGAACATCCGCCCCTCCCTGGAGCCTTTGCGCGCCTCGTCAAGCACGCGAGGTTAGTCCGCTGAGGGCGCCTCGTCAACATGCTTCATGGAGACCAATTCCTACTATCATGTAGCTCCTGCGAAGATGTACCTCACTGGCATGCGTGATATTGATGGAACAGCGCAATCGTATTGACAGCCGTCCAATGACGGTCGATGCTCGTTATGGTGTGTCCTACGCCCCAGGCCCGCCTTTCGTCCGATATCACGGAGTTCAAGGTCAACATCTCTCATACCCCTACCTGGCCAAGGAGGTCCCTGATGGAAGCTCACTCAAGCACTCGCAGCCCCCGCCGTGGCTCGCTGCGCTGCCTCGTCGTGCTCGCCGCACTCTCAACTCTCTGCCTGGCGCCTGACGCGTCGTCCTTCCCGCGTCAACCGATCTCCCATGGAGCCACCGCGCCGGCCTCAAGAGACAGCATACTCCTGACTTGTGTGGTTCTTCACGCCCTGAGCGGCGACACGCTTGACGCTCGCTGCACGATCGTCGACGCTCTGGGGCGGCCTCATTGGCCCGCACCCGCCGAGAGCTGTCTCTACCACGAACCCTGCGGGGCGCACGGGCCCTACTTCTACGCACGCGGTTCTTTCACCGTGGCCGTGCCCCCGGGGCCCACCTTCGTCGGCGTCTCACACGGCATCGAGTTTGCAGCCTCTGCGGACACGGTCGTCGTCACCTCGGACAGCCTCCTCTGCATTCGCCTCGAGGAGGTCCACGACATGTCAGCAGAGGGATGGTACTCGGGCGACTGCCACATGCACTACTGCCACCCTGGTGGCGTGTACGATGTTGACGTTCCCACGGTGTACCGCATCGCGTGCGCCGAAGACATCAACGTCGTCAACTGCCTCGACAACACGCACAGCTTCTGCGGCGGCCCGGATCCCTGCAGCTGCCCGGAACGGATCGTATACGTGACCGAGGAGCAGCGCAGCTCGGTGTACGGACACACGGCCTTTCTCGGTCTCGCAACGCTGGTCGAGCCCTTCTACTCCACCTGGGAACCGCTGATCTCCTCGATGGCGCCGTCCGTCCACGAACAACCCAACGGAGTGGTGGTCTCAGCTCACCCGGTGAGCACCGACGACTTCTTCGACATAGACTCTGGCCCGTCGGCCACCATGCTCGCGCGGACTCTCCCGGTGGACGTCGTGTCAGGCGCAATCGACGGCTTCGAGGTGCTCTCATACAGCAACTGCCACAACCGCGGACGGGAACTCGACCTCTGGTACAGACTCCTCAACTGCGGGTTCGCGCTTTCCGCCTGTGCGGGCACTGACGCGTGTCCCAACCGCCTCACTGGCCGCCCCGTGGGCGGATACAGGGTCTACGTGCGCATACCTGAGCGCTCACTGTGCTGCGAGTCATGGCTGGCGGGCCTTGCCCGTGGCCACACGTTCGTGACCAACGGGCCTCTCATCACGGAGTTCGAACTCAGTGGCGCGGCACCCGGCGACACGCTTGCTCTCGACGGCGAGAGCGCCGTTCTCAGCGGCTCCGTTTCCGTGACCTCTGCGCTTCCGCTAAGGCGCATCGACATCGTGCGAAACGGCGAGAGCGCACTCTCCTTCTGCCTCCCTCCCGCGTGCTGCAGTTTCGATACGACGTTCACGATGACGATCGACGAGAGCTCCTGGGTGGCCGGACGCGTGTTCGGCCTCGACCAGAGCTGGCACACGATGGGTGACAGCCTCTTCGCCCACACGACTCCCGTGTACGTGGCGCTCGGGAGCCGGCGCGTCGTAGTTCAGGAGGACGCTGAGGCGTTGAGCGAGTGGATCGCAGACCTCGAGGAGCTGGCCCATGAACGTGGAGAGTGGACCTCGCCCGCCGACTCTGCGGCCGCGTTTGCGGCGTTCGCCGGAGCGAGGAGCTTCTACGACGCGCTTGCGGCGGGCGGTCCGACCTGCATCAACGACGAGACCGGCGACCACGTGGCGGAGACCGGAATGCGTCTGAGCGTTTGGCCGAACCCCGCGCGCGGCCGGGTGGCGCTCGCGCTCGATGTGGCGGAGGCCTGCCGAGGCTGCGTGGCGGTCTATTCGGTTGCAGGAAAGCTGGTTCGTATGCTCTCGGACGGGCATGTGGAACGTGGCAGGTGTTCGCTCACCTGGGACGGCAGGGACGCCCGTGGGCGTCCGGCCTCGACCGGCGTGTACCTCGTCCGCGCGACGATGGGGACCGACACACGGACGTCGAAGATAGTCCTCCTCCGGTGAGAAGAACGGCCAGCGAGTCACTCACACGATGAGCATCGCATCACCGTAGCTGTAGAATCGGTAACGCTCCCGCACGGCCTCGCGGTAGGCCTCGAGCACGTGCTCGCGCCCGGCGAACGCGGACACGAGCATGAGGAGCGTGGAGCGTGGCAGATGGAAGTTCGTGAGCAGGACGTCGACGGCCCTGAACCGATGCGGCGGAGTGATGAACAGCCTGGTCTCCCCCTCTCCCGCCGACAGGATGCCGCGGTCGTCGGCCACGGTCTCGAGCACCCGCACGGCCGTGGTCCCGACCGCGACGATGCGTCCGCCCTTCTCGCGGGCGCAGTTGATAGTGTCCGAAGCCGCGTCGGTCACCTCGTATCGTTCCGAGTCCATCTCGTGCTGCGACGGATCCTCCACCGCGACGGGCCTGAACGTCCCCAGGCCCACGTGGAGGATGATCCTCGCGAAGCGCCCGCCGCGCTTCTCGACGCCCCGCATCACCTCGTCGGTGAAGTGCAGGCCCGCCGTCGGCGCCGCGACCGCGCCCCTCACGCGAGCGTAGACGGTCTGGTAGCGCTCGCGATCCATCTCCTCGGCCTCGCGGTCTATATAGGGAGGTAGCGGCACTCGCCCGAGTCGTTCCAGTAGTTCGCCAAGATCTCCTTCGTCCGTCCGCAGCCGGACGACCCTCTTGCCTCCATCGAGGACCTCTCCGATGCTCGCGGTAAGGAGCGCGTCTCCGAACTCGACCAGCGTCCCTTCCCTGAGCTTCGAGCCGGGCCTCAAGAGCGCCTCCCAGACGCCCGGCGAGAGTTCGCGAAGGAGGAACATCTCGACACGTCCGCCGCTTGCGCTTTTGCGCCCCAGGAAGCGGGCCGGGATCACGGCGCTCTCGTTGACGACGAACGCATCGCCCGGGCGGACGTACTCGACGACGTTGCGGAAGACCCTGTGCTCGATGGCGCCGGTGCGCCGGTCGAGCACGAGAAGCCTCGACTCGTCCCGACGCTCTGCCGGGTACTGAGCTATCAGCTCTCTCGGAAGCTCGTAGTCGAAGTCGGACGTGCGCACGGCGGCATCCCCATTAGCTGCGCCCGGCGGGCCCGCCGCCGTAGCGCTCCCACTCGCTGTAGACACATCCGCAGTACTGCTGCCTGTACACGCCCATCGCCTTCGACTCGCGGACGCCGTCCATGACCCGCGGCCGGAAGTCGCGATAGAGAAACTCCACACCCATCCTTGCCGCTTCCTCCGTGGCGATCGCCGTGATCCGGTCGTGGTCCTGGTGAGTGCTGACGAGCATGCTGGTGGTGAAGGCGTCGAACCCCAGCTCCGCCGCGAGTTCAGCCACGCGCGAGAGTCTCATGCGATAGCAGATCTCGCAGCGCGAGCCCTCGCGACCAACAACCGCCCGCGCGAACTCGACGAGACCGTACGGTCCTTCGTGTACGATCGGAACACCGAGCGCAGCGGCCACCTCGCGCGCGGCGTCGTTCCGAAGTTCGAACTCCCTGTAAGGGTGGATGTTCGGGTTGACCAGCGCGCAGGAGACCTCATGTCCCTCGGCCAGCAGCTCCCGTATAGGGACGATGGCGCACGGTCCGCAGCAGATGTGAAGGAGAACGCGCATGTCTCGCCACCAGTCGGGGTTCGACACGGAGTCAGGCCACTGCCCGGCTCACAGGAGCTTTCCCTGCTCGCCAGGCGTGCGCGAGACGCCGAAGTATTCGTACGCGGAGTGCGTGGCCTCGCGGCCGCGCTGGGTGCGCTTGAGAAGGCCCTGCTGTATGAGGAACGGCTCGTAGATCTCCTCGATGGTGTCGGCCTCCTCGCCGACAGCCACCGCCAGGCTCTTGATGCCCACGGGGCCGCCCTCGAAACGCAGGATCACGGCCTCCATTATGCGGCGGTCCATCTCGTCGAGCCCGCGCTCGTCGACCTCGAGCTTGAGAAGAGACTCGTGCGCGACACGCGCCGATATGTGCCCGTCGCCCATCACCTCCGCGAAGTCGCGGACCCGCCTCAGAAGTCTGTTGGCGATCCTGGGTGTCCCCCGGGCCCGCCTGGCGATCTCCAGAGCCCCGTCGTCGTCGATCGGAACCCCGAGTATGTCCGCCGAGCGCCGCACGATCGTCGCCAGCTCGTCCCCGTCGTAGTAGTTGAGGCGCTGAGCCACGCCGAAGCGCGAGCGGAGGGGTGACGTCAGAAGTCCCGCCCTGGTCGTTGCCGCCACGAGCGTGAAGTGCTCGAGATTCAGCTTCACGCTGCGCGCCGACGGGCCCTTGTCGAGCACGATGTCCACCGAGAAGTCCTCCATCGCGGGGTAGAGATATTCCTCGACCACGTGCTGGAGTCTGTGTACCTCGTCGATGAAGAGGACATCTCCGCGCTTCAGATTGGTGAGCATCCCGGTCAGGTCGTAGGGTCGTTCGATCACAGGACCCGAGGTCGACACGAGTTCCGTCCCCATCTCGGTCGCGATGATGTACGCGAGGGTGGTCTTGCCGAGCCCGGGCGGGCCGTAGAAGAGGCAGTGGTCCAGCGGCTCGCCACGCTTCTTCGCGGCCTCGATGAAGACCGCCAGATTGTCTTTGAGCGTTTGCTGACCGACGAACTCGTCGAAGCGCGCGGGCCTTAGACGCGTCTCGAAGCGCGCGTCATCGTTTGAGAGCCTTGGAGTCGTGACGCGTTCGGCCATCGTCGACTACCTTCCCTTACGGATCGCGCGCATGATGAGTTCCTCGACGCACAGCTCGCAGCCCGCCTCGCGCTGGACCTTCAGCACGGCCTCGCGGGCCGTGAGGTTGTTCATTCCCAGCGCGACGAGCGCGAGCACCGCGTCCCCAACGTCGCCGACGCCCGCAGTGCCACCGCCGATCGAGGCGACGTCCATGCCCGACAGACGCTCCTTGAGCTCTACGATCATGCGCTGAGCCGTCTTCCTACCGATGCCCGACACGCTCGTCAAGAGCCCCAGGTCCTCCTCGACCACGGCGCGGTGGAACGCGTCGGGGGCGAGCCCGGACAGCACGGACAGGCCCAGCTTCGGCCCGATTCCCGATATCGATATCAGCTCGAGGAAGAGGACCCGCTCTTCAGGAGTCAGGAATCCGAAGAGCTCAAGCGCGTCCTCCTTGACGTGCAGATGCGTGTAGACGTGAACCTCGCGGCCTTCATCGGGCAGCCCACGGTAGGTGGAGACCGGCACCAGCAGCCGGAAGCCCACGCCGCCGACGTCCACCACGATGCCCGCGGGCGACTTTCTGGCGAGCTTTCCGGTGAGTTCAGCGATCATCTTAAAGGCCGATCCCGTCTCGCTTGTGGAGATGGCAGAGCGCGATGGCCAAGGCGTCGGACTCGTCATCCTTCATGCCGGACACGTCCACACCCAGCAGCCGACTCACCATCGACGCGACCTGGGCCTTGGAAGCGGAGCCTATGCCCACGACCGACTTCTTTATCTCTCTGGGGGCGTATTCGAAGACCGGGATGCCGCTCTCGGCCGCGGCGAGGAGCGCGACGCCGCGCGCGTGTCCCAACTTGAGAGCCGACCTCACGTTGCGCGCCTGGAAGACGTCCTCGACCGCGATCTCGTCCGGCCTCTCGGCCTCGATACGAACGAGTATCTGGTCGTGGATCTTTCTCAGGCGCTCCGGTAGAGGCGTCCTGGCCGAGGTGGTAACGCTCCACCAGCCCAGGGCACGGGGGCGCCCGCCCTCACTCGAGACGGCGCCGATGCCCGTCGTGATCGAACCGGGGTCTATGCCCAGCACCACGACCGTCCCGGCCACTCGACTATTCCTCTTCGTCTTCCTTCACGCGTTCGAGGACCTCGTCGGATATATCGAAGTTCGCGGACACGCTCTGGACGTCCTCGTGATCGTCGAGCGCTTCCATCAGCCTCAGCACCTTGCGCGCGTCGTTCTCCTCAAGCTCTACCGTCGTGCCCGGGACCCAGGTGACCTGCGAGCTGGAGACGGCGATGCCCGCCTTCGTCAGCGAGTCCCTGACCGACATGAAGTTCTTCGGGTCGGTCGTGACCTCGAACTCGTCGCATTCCACGCTCAGGTCCTCGGCGCCCGCATCGAGCACGACCTCCATGACGCGGTCCTCGTCGTTCCCGTCCGAAGGAATGGCGATGAGGCCCTTCTGCAAGAAGTTCCACGCCACGCTGCCGCTCTCGCCCAGGTGTCCGCCGTACTTCTGGAGAGCGTGCCTTATCTCTCCCACCGTGCGGTTCTTGTTGTCGGTCAGGACCTGTATGATCATCGCGACACCGGCCGGACCGTACGCCTCGTACGTGATCTCTTCGTACACCACACCCTTGATCTGACCCGCCCCCTTGGCGACGGCCTTCTCGATCTTGTCGTTGGGCATGTTGTCATCGCGCGCGGCCTGCACGGCCGTTCGCAGACGGGGATTCATGTTCGCGTCTCCCCCGCCCGAACGCGCCGCCGTCTCGATGAGCTTGGCGTGCTTGTTGAAGATCTTGCCGCGCTTAGCGTCTGTCGCGGCCTTCTTGTGCTTAATGCTCGCCCATTTCGAATGTCCCGACATCGGACGCCCTCCCCGTGCCGGCGCTCCCGCGCGCCTCTAGGTCCGTTAGTCCTCGTCGGCCTCGACCGTCGACTCCGCCACAACCTTCGCCTGAACATCCCCGGGGACCTCCTCGTAATGGGAGAACTCCATCTCGAAGAAGCCCCGCCCCTGCGTGATCGAACGCAGGTGCGTCGAGTACTTGTACAGCTCCGCGAGCGGAACAAGCGCCTTCACGATCTGGTAGCGCCCTTCCTGACCCGTCTCACGAATCTTACCGCGACGCGAGGACACGTCGCTCATCACGTCACCAAGGTACTCATCCGGAACCGTTACGGAGATCAGATAGATGGGTTCCAGCAGAACCGGCCTGGCATCAGCCGCGGCCAGGCGGAAGCCGATGGATCCGGCCATCTTGAAGGCCATTTCCGAGGAGTCCACCGAGTGGTACTTGCCGTCGTAGACGGCGACCTTGACGTCGACCATCGGGTACCCGGCGATCACGCCCTTGTTCATCCTCTCGACGACGCCCTTCTCTACCGCGGGAACGAACTTCGAGGGGATCGATCCTCCCACGATCTCGTTGGCGAACTCGAACCCGTTTCCGCGTTCGGTGGGCTCCAGCCTGAGCCACGCGACGCCGAACTGCCCCCGGCCGCCAGTCTGCTTCTTGTACTTGCCTTCAGCGTTCGCTGTGCCGCGGATGGTCTCTCGATACGGGATCCTCGGCTTCTCCATCTCGACCTCGACCCCGAACTTGCTCTTGAGCTCCGAGATCTTGACGTCCAGATGTTGCTCGCCGAGCCCCGAGATGATCGTCTGCTTGATGACGGGGTCGTACCCGGCCGAGAAGGTCGGGTCCTCCTCCTGGAGTTTGGACAGGCCCGTCGAGATCTTCTCCTCGTCGCCCTTCGACTTCGCGTGGATGGCGACCGAGAGCACAGGCTTCGGGAACTCGATGCCAGGTAGGACGATCGGGCTGGCCTTGGTGCAGAGCGTGTCGCCCGTCGAGGTGACCTTGAGCTTAACGACCGCCCCGATGTCGCCCACGGAGACCGACTCCGCATCCTTCCGCTCGCGGCCGACCAGACCGTAGACGGTGCCCATCCGCTCACCCTCATCCTCGTTGGCATTCAGGACCTCGGCGCCGGCGCTCACGCTGCCCGAGTAGACGCGGAAGAGCGACAGCTCGCCGACGTGCTGCTCGGCCACCGTCTTGAAGACGAGCGCGGAGAACGGGGCTCCGGCCTCGGCCGGGATCGTAACCACGTCTTCACTCCGGGGCTTCGTGCCCACGGACTCCTTCACCACCGAGGCGGGAGGCAGTATCGACACGACGAGGTCCATGAACTGCTCGACACCGGCGGCCGACTCCGCGGCCGTCGCCACGACGGGAACCACGGTCGCTTGGGCGACGCCCGCCCGGAGGCCTCTGCGGATCTCGTCGGGTGTCAGAGACTCGTCGCCGAAGAACTTCTCCATCAGCTCGTCGTCGTTCTCGGCGGCCGCCTCCACCAGCTGGGCCCGCAGCTCGGCTACGTCGTTGGCCATGTCGGCGGGAATCTCCACGGCCTTGAACTTGCCGGGAGCCTCGTGGATGTACGCCTTCTGGTCAATCAGGTCGATGACTCCCCTGAAGTTCTCGGCCGACCCGATGGGGATCACGACCGGCGCGGGCCGCGCGCCCAGCACGTCGCTCAGTTGACCGAGGCACTTGCGGTAGTCGGCATGCTCCTTGTCCATCTTGTTGACACAGACCATCCGCGGCAGCGACGCCGCATCCAGGAACTGCCAGACGAGCTCCGTGCCCACCTCAACGCCGGAGGGCGCCGCCATGAGCACGATCGCCGCATCGGCCACCCTGATGCCCGCCTCGACGTCCCCGTAGAAGTCGGCGTATCCGGGGCAGTCGAGGATGTTGATCTTGGCGCCCTTCCACTGGCAGAACCCCACCCCGAGGCTGATCGTTATCTGGCGCTTCTTCTCGAGCTCGGTGTAGTCGAGGACGGACGATCCGTCGTCGACGCTTCCCATCCTCGCGATGGCGCCCCCCGCAAAGAGCATCGCCTCGGCCAGCGTCGTCTTGCCCGAGCTGCCGTGCGCCACGAGGGCTATGTTCCTTATCTTGTCTGGAGATGGAGACTTCATGGTCCTTCCCTTCACGATTCGCCGGACGCGATGGCGGCCCGACAGGGGCCGCACCGTAGTGTCATCAAACGTCAGAAGATACCAGCAGAATAGGGCTCCCGTCAACCTGAAACTCCCACATTCAGGTTGCGCGAGGCGCCCTCCCCATGCTAGTTTAGGGGGTTGTTACCCGGAATCACCAGAGGGGGGCGGCCCACCTGCGGCGCGCCCTCCTGAACGAACGTCCTCCCGCCGAAACCGCCGAGCGGCCGGCCGGGAGGTTTATCAAAGGCCACGGAGGCACCGTCAAATGCTCGCAGTCATGCGTTCCAATACGAAGGTAATCCTCTGGATCGTAGTCATCGGCTTCCTCGGGTTCATATTCGCCGGCTGGGGGCGAGGACTCCAGAAGTACCGCAACGCGGCGCCGCAGCAGGGCGTCGTCGGACGGGTCGACGGAACGGTCATCACCTACCGCGACTTCAGCGACGAGCTTTCCAACCGTGTGCGCAACTACGCCGAGCAGAGCGGGGCAGAAGTCTCCGACGCGGCTCGCGACGCGCTGCGCGAGGAGACCTGGAACGCCATGGTGGCCGACATCATCGTGAATCGTGAGATCGAGAAGCTCCACATAGACGTCCCCGACGACAGCATCTTCGACATCCTGTGGAACAACCCGCCGCAGCAGGTCTACAACTCCCCGTCCTTCCAGGACGCGGACGGCAACTTCGACTTCGATCTATACCACCGTGAGATCCAGATGCATCCGGAGCGTTGGGAGGGCATAGCGCAGATGTACCGGCAGTCCCTACAACGCCAGCGACTCCAGCAGGAGATCCAGGCCGGCGCCTTCGTCTCCGACAACGAGGTGTGGGACGAGTTCGCGGCGCAGAACGAGAAGGTGAGGGTCTCCTACATCGACATCGATCCGAACCGCATCGACGCGGCGTCGCTCATGCCCACGGACGAAGAAGCCAGGAGCTACTTCCAGTCTCATCGCGCCGACTACGAACAGCCTGCCACGGCTGTGCTCCGCTACGTCGCGTTCCCCAAGGTCGCTTCAGAAGCCGACGAGGCCGACACCCGCTCGTACCTGGCCGACCTCGCCTCGGTCGCGCGCGAGGGTGAGGACTTCGCCGAACTGGCCAAGACCTACTCGCAGGGACCCAGTGCGCCCGACGGAGGGGACCTCGGGTGGTTCGGCCGCGGGCAGATGGTGCCTGAGTTCGAGGACGCCGCCTTCGCCCTCGGCGTCGGTGACGTGAGCGACCCGGTCAAAACGCAGTTCGGTTACCACATCATCAAGGTGGAGGACAAGAGGCGAGAGAACGGCGAGGAGCAGATCAAGGCGCGCCACATCCTGGTCAAGCTGGCTCCGAGCGAGGAGACGCTCATGGAGCTCGAGGACAGCGCCAACGAACTCGAGGAGCTGGCGAAGAAGAACGGGCTCGATGCCGCCGCCGCCGAGCTGGGATACAAGCCTGTGGCGACTCCCCCGTTCGTCAATGACCGTATGATCCCGGGCGTCGGCGAGATTCGGCCGGCCGTCGTCCTGACGTTCGAGAACAAGCCCGGATTCGTCTTCGGTCCGGTCAGTTCGACCGACGCCTTCTACGTGTTCGAGGTGGCCGAACGCAACCCGCGGACACTCCCGACGTACGACGAGCTTACCGAGCAGGCGCAGGCAGACGGAGCCGAGAACCCCGCCGCGCTCGATCTTCTGAGGCAAAGGAGGATCGACAGCGGGCGCGCTAAGGCGGAGAGGATCGCCGACGCGGTCCGTGCCGGCTCGACCCTGGAGCAGGCGGCCGCGGCCGAGGAGACAAGCGTTCAGCAGACCGACCTCTTCTCAAGGCGTGATTACGTGCGCCGGATCGGCAGGGCCAACGAGTTCATAGGTGCGAGCTTCGGGCTCAGAGCGGGAGAGACGAGCGGAGTGATCTCGTCCGGTGACCCGCAGCACTTCTACGTTCTTCGCGTCGAGGAGAAGCTCGCCCCCGACCGGGACATGTTCGCGGAGCAGCAGGAGCAGCTGCGGGCGCAGCTGCTCAGGACAGAGCAGATCGATCTCTTCACGGCGTGGCTCGAGGGTCTGACGGCTCAGGCCAAGATAGACGACTATCGAGAGCGGTACTTCTAGCTATCGAGGTAGCGTTCGTAGTCCGACCCGACGATCACGATGACGTCCACGAGCGGCGTCTCGGGTATCTGCTGGATGACACTCGAGGCGCCGATAAGCCGCGCCACTGTCACGGCGCTGGCCATGTCGCCGGTGCGGTCAACGACGATCGATTCGGAGTAGTCGAAGCTGTCGGCGTTTCGATAGTCGACGACGTCAAGCCCGAGTTCCCGGAGGCGCCTCGCCGTTCGCTGGCCTATCCCCTCGGCACCACAGCCGTTCAGGACGAGCACCGTAAGCTCATCCGCGCGCGAGGGCGGCGGCGCGAACACATCTACGAGCCCCATACCCAGAAAGACGACCGCCGCGAGCAGCACGACCGCGAGCACGGTGTAGCCCACGGC
>CAZLTC010000067.1:0-13525 GCA_964562405.1 uncultured bacterium
ACGAGTAGGTCGGGGTCTCCGAGTAGCCGGCGTCGGTGTCGTCGTAGCAGTAGTACCCGTAGGCATCGGGGCCCAACGGGTCGCTCGTCGATGGCGTGCCGACCACGAGCGGGACGATGACGAACTGCGAGAGGCCGTCGTCGCCGGTGAGGTCAATGACGAGGTCGAACTCGTGGCCCACTGCCACGTCGGAGGCGGCCGACACGGTGAAGGTGTTGCCGCCGTTCGATGCCGTTCCACCACCGGGCACCGTTCCCCAGGCGCCGGCTGCATCGCTCGCCGTGAGACCGCTCGCGGGCGTTCTGAGCGTTCCGGCGACGTTCGTGGCCCCGAGATACGACGTGTTCGCCAGCGTTACCGTGAGCGTCGCGGTCTCGCCGGGGTCGAGGACGCCGTCGCCGTTCACCACGACAGATCCGAACGCGAGAACGGGCGCGCCGACCACCATTCTGAACTCGCTCTTGTAGGTCGCTCTCGCAGAGCCCGCCGTCACTGCAAGACGGAAGGAGAGTTCGGTTCCGTCGGGACATCCGTCGGCAACCAACAGCAGGAAGTCATCCGCACACCCGTCGTTCGCGCCCCCTGGTAAATCGGGGCATGCCGACTCACCTTCGAGCACGGTGACGTACTCCGAGCCGTCCGTAGCAACGAGTTCGCAGCTGATGCCGGTCGCGGCCGCCGTGCCGTAGTTCTTGAGCGACACGGGGAGTTCTATCGTCTCGCCGGGATTGACCACGCCGTCGCCGTTCCCGCTGCTCGCGCCGGAGCCGTCGTCGTCTACCGCGTGCGAGTAGTAGCCCACGTACTGCGCGTCCTGGGTGACCGCTACGGTGCCGGCATACGCGCGCATGTTCTTGCCCGTGACGGTCACGTACGCCGAGCCTGGCGTCTGGGCGTTCAGCGGCATCGTGATGTTCTTGCCGCCCGAGAGCTCGTAGGAGGCGAACGACTCGCCTTCCTTCCACACCACGACCTCCGCTCCGGGCACGGCTTCCCCATTCGAGTCCGTGACGTGCACGGCGAGCGCGTTCTCGCCCAGCGAGACGGCGGCGTCGTGCGAGACGGAGAAGGAGCCGGGCACGCCGGTCCTGATGCACAGCTCGGGGTCACCGATCACGTTGTAGACGTGGAAGTAGAAATCGGTGTTGCCGCCGGGCTCGTTATCGAACGGGAAGTGCCTGTAGAGCTCCATCTTACCGCGGAGCGCGGCCTGTCCGACGTGCCTCAGGTCCTCGAAGAGCGCGCCCTGGTAGAACCCGGTGCAGATGTAGTTGTTCTCCTTGGTGTGCGTGTTGAAGTGGCTGGGCGCGAAGACCACCGGCCCGCCCTTGAGCGCACCCGGCGTCCCCGCACGAATCCACGCCTCGGCGAAGCAGGGGTCGGCGCCCCAGCTGTCGTAGTTGCCCGTGCCGCACACGATGCTCGTCATCACGGGCAGCATCTCGCCGTTGGCGAGAGTATAGATGTCGTCGACCTTGACTTCAGGATACGCCCAGCCCTCTGCATCTCCCCATCCTCTGTAGTTCACGAAGCTGACGCCGGAGTTGATGGAATTGATGACGGGGACGGGCGACGTCACGGGCTTATAGAAGATCGTGTCGACCTGCGCGTAGCCGGCGTGCTTGAGCATCTCGCCAACGCGGAGGCTGGTCTGACGAGGCGAGGTGACGTGGTCGCCGCCGTAGTTCCCGGCGCACGTGAGCGCCTTCTCGTACCAGGCGTCGGTGGCGGCGTCTCCCCTCTCGTAAGATATCGTCTTGAGGCCGGCCACGGTCGCCTCGGCGGTCGTGTCGATCGACATCCGGCCGATGATGACGTCGGGAAAATAGTCGCTTCCGTCCAGGAGCGAGTACGGAAGGTCAGTGGGGTCCTGCGGCCCGCCGAGAGAGATGTACCAACACGGGAATGCCGGCCCGCCGGTCCACGTGTCGCCCACCAGCATCACGTAGTCGGGCGGATTGTCCCACGTGTCGTACGCGTCCTGTATGTAGTCCTTGATGTCCTGGTTCGTCGGACTGGCTCCGATGTCGGAGAGGGGCACGAGCACGGTCTCGACGCCGCGGCGTGTCTTCCACGTCACGAAATCAGCGAGTTGTGCCAGGTACATGTCCTGCGCAATGATGAGATACGAGCCGCGTCGCACCTCGCCGCGCGGAAGCTCGTCGTAGTTCAGGAGGAAGCGCGCGTAGAGTGGCTCGAAGGCCTCGGAGCGGTATGGGCGCGACACGGTCTTCTCGTTCGGGCCCGTCGCCGTGTTGCGAAGCCTGACACTCAGCCTCCCGGTCGCTGCCAGCTCACCCGTCACGGGGTTCCAGCGGACAGGGTAGACGGTCAGAGGTACGAAACGCACGTCCCTCATGACGATGGGGTCGCCGACGGTCGCCGGCTCCCTCGGGAAGAACTCATTGGATGCGTAGACAGCGTCGTCGGGGTCGGAGCGCCGCGCGGCCTCGCCGTCGGCGGTTAGATCCCCAGCCGGAGCCACACGGTAGCTGCCCACGAGTCTTTCGTCCGAGGACACGATCTCGAGCTCCACGCCGCCAGCGTCCGGTATCGCCACGAAATACGTCATCGCGGGAAGATCCGGCATTCCGGGAGCGTTCAGGGCCTCAGCCCCGGGCACGCGCAGCGACACGGCGCCGCGTGCGCCGTCCACCGATTCCACGTCGAACCCCGGCACCTCGATCTCGATGAGCGTGCCGCCGGCCCCTGACCGCTCGACGCGCGCGCTGGCCTCCGTCAACGTGCTGCCCGGCTCTATCTCCACCCAGTCTCTCGCCGTCGCTCCGCAGACGCACGCCAGCAGGACGGCCATTACCAAAGCTACCGAACGTGCCACGTGGTACCCCTTCCCCCGAAGTGCCGTCAGAGATGTCTCCGCTCGTTCCTCTATTCTTCTTCGACCACGACGAGCCCCCAGTCGCGGTCTGCCACGTAGATGAAGTCGTCGGTCACGAAGACCGAGTTTGCGTACGGCGTGTCGAGACGCCCCACCAGGCGCGGGTCCGTCGGGTCGGTCACGTCGAAGACCTTGAGGCCGCCGGCGTGGTCCGCGAGATAGACCATCCCCCCGTGGTAGAAGATGCCGTCCGCTATGCCGTCCGTGTCGTACTCGCCCACGAGCGTTGGGTCGGACGGGTCGCTGATATCGACGACCTGAAGCCCGGCGCGCCAATCGGCGATGTACGCGCAGTCGCCGTCGGCGGCCACCGCCCTGGCATCACCCGGCGTGTCGACGCGCCCCATCTCCTGCGGGCTCTGCAGGTTGCTCACGTCGAATATCGCCAGGCCCAGCTCCTCCATCGCCAGAAGCGCGAGTCCCTCATGAAGGCAGATGCCCCTTGCGCTCCCCGTCGTCGTGCCGTGGTAGACCTCGTTCGAGAACCACGCGTTGTACCCGGCGAAGTACCGCAGCTCCCAGATCCTGAAATCGCCCTCCCCGTCGGCCCCGAAGATGTGGTGCAGGAGCCCGGGAGTGGTCTCCACGACCTCTATGTCCCAGGTCCGCGTGCCCGCGGCGTACGAGACCTCCTGGGGGTCCGTAGGGTCGGTCAGGTCGAATGCCACGACTCCGAGGCTGCCGTCGGTCACGTAGCCGAAGTGGTCCGTCGGCGCGTACGCGCAGCCCGTCCCCTTGAACACCGTCGGCGCGGTCCCGAGGTACGCCGGCGACCCCGGGTCGCTCAGGTCGAGCACGACCAGCCCGCCCTCACTTGCGGCCACGAGCGCGAGGTCACCCGACACGCACACATCCTCCGCGTAGCCCTCGATGGCGAACGTGGTCACGACGCGGTATCCCGCCAGTTCGTCTCCGTCGGGCCCGGCCGGGTCCCCGCGACGGGCACACCCCGACGACAACGCCATGAAGGCGACGACCGCCAGCATCGTCGCGGCGACCGCCGTTCTCCCGGTGCGCGGGGAACTTCGCTTACTCCTGATTATATCACTACTTACGCGTTCAGTCAAGGAATCGCCCCCTCTCCACATATACAAGCAGGCCGAACCTGTGGGCCCCGTAGTCCTTGAGATCCCCGATGTCCTCGACGAATGGCGAGTCGACCGTCCTGCAGCGGTACTGGTAGAAGCCCTCCACGCCGGTGGAGCCGGTGAGTTCAAGGCGAAGCCTCGCACCGGCGACCCAGTATGAGTCCTCACGCCCGGCGTGGTACGGGTCGCTATCTCCGGACTTCGACGTCAGGTAGAAGCGGCTGGCGTGCCTCACGCTCGCGGACAGCACGGCCCTCCTGCCCCACCATCTGCCAGCCTCCAGCCGCGCGCGCAGGGAGTACTCGTCCTGGTCGTAGGTCGTGTCGCTGTCGTCGGACGTGGCGCGGGTCTCACCGGCCTCGTCGCTGCCCCTTGCCGTGGCGCTCCGGAGCGCGTACCGGGCGTCCAGCCTGAGCCCCCTGGCCGGGCGGACGGTCAACGTCAGGCCGGCCGTCCTGGCCACGGAGTCGTACTCGACGAAGTCGGGGTCGTAGGCGTAGGACTCGAACCTGACATCCCCGGACACGTCCACGGGCAGTGACCGGTCGCTCCCCACGGCAACGCCGAACGAGTGCTTGCGGAAGTCGCAGGAGCGGTACGCGCCGTCGCCCCCCACGGCGTCGGGGTCCCAGAGCAATCTCAGGTGGTAGCTCGGTATCGCGTAGTAGTCGAGCGACAGAAACGCGACACCGGCCCTCTCCTCGCGCAGACGCGCGCCGAGTTTCGAGAAGCTCTTCTCGCCGTTGGACGTCGCCAGGCGCCAGTCGGCCGACAGCGTGAGACTGGTGCTCCTGACCCGCGGCTCCTCACGCACGAACGACAGGTCGACCGACGGCTCGAGCCTCACGTCATCGAGCGTGTCCATCCCGTACCGGTAGGGACGCTCGCCGTCCTGGAACCCCTCGATGTCGGGGTCGCCGTAGCGGAAGATGTTGCTGTCGTAGCTCAAGCCCTCCTCGAGCCTCCACTCGACTCGCCACGGGAGCACGTCGGGCGCGAGCGACAGCGGGTTCACGTCGAGCACTCCCTCGGACGGGGACACGAGCGTCAGCT
The DNA here is from genome assembly GCA_964562405.1 of uncultured bacterium. Lineage (GTDB taxonomy): Bacteria > Joyebacterota > Joyebacteria > Joyebacterales > Joyebacteraceae > WJLY01. Next base: position 5,041 of record CAZLTC010000067.1, read on the forward strand.
CGACCGTGTGACGCCCCGAGGGAAGCTCGAACCTGACCCTGTCGGGTGAGCCCGCGACCATCCCAGGCATGTCCGGGTAGGTCGCTCCGCCGGGTCTCGCCTCTAAGACCTCCCGCCACGCGCGCGCGCCGTCGACGCTCACCTGCAGCTCGATTCTGACGGGACCCTCGCCCTCAGCGAACCGCCAGCGTGTGATCGCCTCGAACACCGAGGGCCCGTCGACGGCCAGAGACATCGCGCGTCCGGGCTGGAGCGGGAAGTACGTGTAGGCCTTCCCGGAGATCTCCACCGCGACGGGGAGCGGCCCGCCGGACGGGACGAGCTTCGCGGCCTGCGCGGGAACCGCGAGCAGCGTCGCGAGCACTGCGAGAATGACGGGTCCGGGCCTAAGGCTCATTCAGCAGGTCCCCGCGGGGGATGTAGAACTTGAGGGCGACGCCGGGGGCGAACGCGTCGGCCACGTCGAACTCGTAGCGGTGGCTGCCCTCCGGAACGTCGAGCATGAAGTAACGCAGGGCGCCGGGCACCGCGTCCCGGCGGTCGCGGAAGGTGACCGTCTCCGACGGCTCGGCCTCTACCCTGTACAGCATTCTGTCGCCGCCGTCGCGACTGACGGACAGCGCGTAGGTCTGCTTGCCGGTAACCGTCTCGTCGTAGATGAATCTGGAGTTCACCTTGATCGACGTCGGACCGACGACCTCGAGCACCACGCCGCGCGACTCAGTCGCGAGGTAGTAGACAAGCTCCTTGTCCTTGTAGAGCATCGTCTCGACGCTCGCGTACTGCTCCGGGGCCAGCGATGCGCGGCTCGGGTCCTCGTTGGCCGACCGGAACAGGCGGGCGTCGACCCTGTATCTGCCGCGCGGAACGATCTCGTATCCGTGCCGGCCCGTCGGCACGTCGACGTAGAAGCGCCTCAGGACCGATGGCCGGAAGTCCTCGAGCGCAACGTAGTACCCTCGCTCCGTCGGCCCGGCGGAGAGCGTCTCGGCGGCCGCGACCGCTCCGTCCCTCAGGACGTCCAGCACGCAGGACGTCTCGTCAGCGTTCATGGGAACTCTGAGACGAACCAGCACCTTGAGGCGCGTGGGCCCGTCGACCGCGAACCGGAGCGGCGACTCGGCGCTGAACCTGTGATAGGAGAGCTGCTTTCCGTCCACCGCGACGTTGGACCGCGACTCGTAGGAGGTCGGTTCGACGGAGAGCCAGTCGGCCGCGAGCGCGCACGCGGCCAACGGAATCTGTAGCGCGACGGCGATCAGGAGAACGAGGGCGGCTCCTGCAGCGGGACGTGGGCGCTCTGGCATGCGGTTCCTCCCTGGCGCGGACCGGGGACGGTACTCACTCGCGCCTGCCCCGGAAGAGGTAGTGCTTGATATCGACCCTGACGACGACGAACACGAGAAACGCGTAGAGCGCCGCGAGAACGCCCGCGAGCGGGACGTTGTACCTGTCGCGGTAGAACACGCCGCCGGTCCCCGTCTCGGGCAGCGGCGTCGGCTCGGCCTGCAGCCCGTAGCGATCGATGAGCCGGTCGGCGTTCGGCACATGTATGACCGGCACTCCCCGGGCGGCCATGCGCGTCAGCGTCCCCTGGCGAGGGAAGTTCCTGGTGGAGAGATGCCTGGTGAGCCCCGGCATGAGCAGCTTGCCGACCTGCGTGCTTCCGATGCTCGCGAGTCCGCCGCCGACATTGAAGTAGCACGCGTAGCCGCCGTCGGCGTGCTCGTCGTAGATCTCCATTCTGAGCGCTATGCTCTCGTCGAGCGTAGGCTCGTCGATGAGCATGACGCCGTTTCTGGCCGCGGCCTCGTCCACGAGCGCGCGGCCCTCCGGAGAGAGCCCCCTGCCCCTGTCGTCGCCGCCTCCTCGCGAGGCCGCGATCGACCTGTGCGAGATGATACCGCGCTCCTCGAGGACGGTCTCCATGTCCAGCCACGTGAGGTCCGGGTCGTTCGCCCCCCACATCGAGGAGCCGACCGAGGTCATGGGAACGGGCGTGGCGCCAACCGCTTCGATGGCGATGATGGCGGCCGCGTTCAGGAGGGGGAACGCCCCGGTGAACGCCACGGCGACGCGGTCCCCCTCTTCTACACGCGCACGCTTGAGCAGGTGCACGAATACGCCGGCAAGGTTCGGGTCGAGCGCCCGCAGCTTCTGTTCGTGCGAACCGCGGCTGGTCGTGATGAGCGAGAACTCGTCGCCTATCATCCCCGTGTCGTTCGGGTCATTCACGATATCTATGGGGCCGCCGCCGGAATCGAGTCTCGCCTCTCTGATGGCGTCCATGGCGAGTCTGGTCCGGGTCGCCGCCTCCATCTTGGTCACGAAGTACGGCTGCATCACCGGCGCCTTCGACCGCTCGGCGACGGCGAACAGGACAAGACCGACGACCGCGAGGGCCGTCAGCGAGAGGGAGTGGACCCTACCAGGCCGGTATTTCAATGGGCACTCCTCCGGTAACGACGATCATGACGAGGCGGACGAGCACCGCCGCGGTCAGCATCGACATGAGCGTGGACAGCGCGCCCTGCCGCTCCATCCAATAGGCGATGAGGCCCGGGATCACGTAGCCGACGGCCTCGAAGCTCAGGAGTTGGGGGAACCCGGGGCCCTGGAGTGCCACGCGCGTGAGATGACCGAAGAGAAACCCGACGAGAACCACCATCACCAGGTGTCTTCGTCCGTAGAGCAGCATGAATCTGCTCATCAGCCTGACAGTGAGGAACGTGACGACCGCCGCGACCACGGTCCCGACGACGCGCCACGGCTCGGCCAATGCCAGCGCGATGTAGCCGGGCACGACCATTCCGCCGGCTGCAAGGCCGAACGCCTCGGTGAAGACCAGGCTCACCACGAGCCCGAGGCCTATCGCTATGGGTATCACGCTGCCTCGCTTCTGGACTGGAACAGCGACACGAGCTGCCCGCCCGTCCCGACTATGTTACCCACTCCGACGACGATCGACCGCTTCCCGGAGAGCTCGACGATCCTGTCGTAGACCTCCTGCGCGGTGCGCCCTCCCATGTCGTCCAGCTTCTCGGACGGCAGTCCGAGCTTGAGCGCGCTGCTTCGCACGATCTGTGTGAGTCCGCCCGCCAGGATGTAGTGGTCGGCGTCCAGGTCCTTGGCGAGTATCCTCCCGAACTGGAGAGCGCGGTCGGGCCTGTCCGCACGCATCCACGCTACGACGATGACGTTTCTTCCGGGCTCGGACCTGGGAGCGGCCGTCTGGTACACGGTGAGCGTGGACTCCGGGTCGTTGGCAGCGAACCCGTTTATGAACTCGATCGTCTTGCCGCCTTCGGTGACGCGGTGGATCGTGAGCGCGCCCGGGTCGGGCGCCGTCCGCCGCATGCCATCGAGAGCGGCGTCGCGCGGCACGCCGAGATGGTCGCACACCGCAAGCGCCAGGACGACGTTCTCCAGGTGCTCTACGTATCTGAATCCCTCGGTGAGGCGCGGGTCCGCGCCCTCGGTCCGCACCTCGTGGAACTCGCTCCCTCGCTCGCGGGCCGCCTCGGCGATGGGGCCTTGCCGCCTGTGCTCGGCCGTGAAGACGGTCGCCCCCCTCGGGACAGTGCCTGAGAGCGCCGCGGCCACGTCGTCCACGGTCGGCCCCATCACGTCGAGGTGGTCCGGCCGAGCGTTCGTTATGACGCCCACCGTCGACCGCACGATCTTCTGTTCCGAGATGAACTGAAGCTCCGGGCGGAGCGCCATGCACTCGACGACCAGTGCATGGGCCCCGTCCCTGCGGGCGCGCGAGACGATGGATAGCTGTTCTCTGATGTTCGGAGGCCCCGGACGGAGCACGGGCTCCTCGTTGCCCTCGGGGTCAATGTAGCGCGCGGCCGAACCGGTCGTCTTGGCCGCCGTCCGCACGCCGCCGGCGCTCAGCCCGGCCGCTATGAGTCTTGTTACCGAGGACTTCCCGCGTGTGCCGTTGACGTGCACGCGGATGGGAACGCTCCTGAGATTGCGAAGGTGGAGACGGTATTCGAGCACGCCGTAGCCGAGATAGGCCAGGGCCAGAAGGAGGACGAACAGCATTGTCTCATCCCCTGACATAGATGCGCCGGCTCTTCGTCGTCACTCTCGCGACACCCATGGCCCTCCCAGACAGGATGGCGCCAAGCGAGACGAAGCCGGCAGCAGGATGGTACCAGAGGGCCCGGCACGTGTCAAGTCCGCCCCGGGCCCCCTTGAAATGGGCCAACCTGGTCAGTTGAGCTCGATGACGTTGACCTCTCCGAAGTTCGACAGAGGCTGCTCGAACTCGTCGGCGTTGCCTACGACGAGCACGGTAAGTCCGTCGGGGTGCAGGTACTCGGCCGCCACCTTCTTGACGTCGTCGACGGTCAGCTTGCCGATGGCCTCGACCTCCCGCTCCGGAGTGTCGAGCGGCCTGCCCTCCCACGCCAGCCGAACGAGCTGGCGCACGACTGCCTGCTTGGAGTCATAGTCGAAGACGTGCTTGTTGAGATACGTGTCGATCGCGCGGTCGAGTTCATCCTGCGTCGGCCCGTTCTCCTGCATGTCGCGTATGATCTCCTCGATGAGCGCTGTCGCGCGCGCCGTCGCGTCGGCCCTCGTCTGTGAGGACGCGACGAAGACGCCGTACGTGAACGGGTCATCGCCATAGTCCGAGTAGGCCGCGTACGCGAGTCCCTCGTCGGTGCGAACCCGCTGCGTGATGCGCGACGTGAAGCTGCCGCCGCCCAGTATGTAGTTCATGATCTGGATGGCCGGCAGGTTGGGGTCGTGGCTGTTCGCGCCGAGGTGACCTATGAGAATGACGCCCTGGCTCACGTCCTTGTAGATGTAGTTGACCGAAGGCTTGAACGTCAGCTCGAGCGGCGGCTCTGGTTCGACCATGACCTCGGCAGGCTTCCAGCCCGCCAGCGCGCCGTCCATAAGCCCGGTGATCTCATCGAGCGTGACATCGCCGGAGATCCCGATGATGGTGTTGTTCGGACGGAAGAAGGACTCCTGGTAGGCGGCGATGTCGTCGCGGGTGATCGCGCTGACGGTCTGCTCCGTGGGTCTCCTGCCCATCGGGTGGTCGCCGTAGACGATCTTGTCGAACTCCCTGTACGCCAGCCGTCTGGGCTCGTCGTTCTCGCGTCTGATGTCCTCGAGCATCGTCTCGCGTCGCAGCTCGATCTTGTCATCGGGGAGCGCGGGATTGACCAGCAGGTCGCCCAGAATCTCCAGGCACATGGGCAGGTCCTTCTTCAGGCAGTCGACCATGATGGACGCGCTGTGCAGCCCCGTCCTCATCTCGAGCCTTGCGTCGACGAACTCCAGTTCGTCGTTGATCCTGTCCGCGTCCCAGTTCGCTCCTCCGCCGTTCCTTATCGACCACGTGGCAAGGTCGCCCAGGCCCATCTTGTCGGCAGGGTCTCGGTTCGTGGTCACGAGCATGTAGATGTTGACGATGGGCACCTCGTGGTCCTCGATGAAGAACCCGTTCATCCCGTTCTCGAACTCGACCTGCTCGTAGCTCGGAGGCTCCATCTCCAGCTTCGGATAACGGAGCTCGCTCGGGCGCTTCACCTTCGCTGCGCCCGCCGGACAGGCCGCCAGCAGCGTCGCCGCGGCCAGGACGATACAGACTGCCAAGACTCTCTTCATCAGTAAGGCTCCTTGATGCCGCGCACGGTGGCGCGGTCGCCGGGCGCGAGGACTACTTGTCTCCCTGCTCCGCCTTCATCCGCTCCCAGAGCTCCTTCGCGAAGGCCTCTCTGCCGGCGTCGTCGAGCGTCTGGAACTTGGTCATGAGGTCACGCTGCTCGGCCTCGGGCAGCGTCTGTGCCCACTGCATGAGCACGCTGAAGTCGATCTCCTCGCCCTTGTCCTCATTGTCTCCGGCCGTCTCCACGAGCCATCCGACCGTCCTGTTCTCCTCGGTCAGATACTTGTTCGCCACGCGCATGATGTCATCGGGAGTGACCTGCTTGATCCTCTCCATGTCGTCCAGCAGCGCATGCCAGTCGCCGCGCATCGCGGCGTACATGCCGACGCGGAACGCCAGGCCCACGTTCGACCCGAGCGCGCGCACGAGCGAAGCCTCGTTCTCGTTCCACACGCGCTCGAGCTCGCGCTCCGTGACGGGCTCGGTCTTGACGCGTTCCAGCTCCTCGTAGATGGCCGCCTCAACCTCCTCGAGCGTGTGCGGATCCTTGGGGTCGGCGCCGATCACGAGAAGCGGGTCGAGCCTGTTGCCGGGTCCGGACCAGGCGTCCGGCGCTCCGCGCGTGAGGCCCTTCTCCTCATAGATGTGCTTGTAGAAGCGGCTCGTGCGGCCGCTGGAGAGAATGGACTGCAGCACCTCCAGCGGGTACGCGTCCGGGTGAGGCATAGCAGGGATGTGGTAGCCGATCATGAGCGTAGGCTTCGCGTCCTGCTTCACGACGACGCGTCTCTCACCCTGCTGCTCGGGCTCGCGGGTCGTGAGAGCGGGCAGGTCGGCGCCCCCGGGTATCGGGCCGAAGTACTTCTCGGCGAACTTCTTCACGTCTTCAACCGTCACATCGCCCGCGAAGAGCCCGACGGCGTTGTTCGGCGTGTAGTAGTTGTCGTAGTAGTTCTGAAGGTCCTTGCGCGTGATCATGCTCACGTCCGAGGCCCACCCGACGACCGGCACGCCGTACATACTGGCGGTGTAGGCGGTGGACATGAACGAGTCGTAGAGGACGCCCTCGGGGTCGTTGAGACCCATTCTGAGCTCTTCCATCACGACGTCGCGCTCGGTGTAGTACTCGCGGAAGACCGCGTTGGCCAGACGGTCGGACTCCATGAGCATGAAGAGCTCGAGCCTGTTGGCCGGCAGATACGAGAAGTAGAACGTGCCGTCGTTCGAGGTCCCCGCGTTGAGCATGCGGGCCCCGTTGTTCATGTAGGTCTCCCACAGCTCGTTGGAGACGACCAGGTCGCGGTGCTCGGACATCGTGTCGTAGAGGGCCACCTGAACGCTCTTCAACTCGGAGTAGAGGTCGAAGTAGTTGGTGTCGCCGCTCTCGACGAGCCCGCTTATCGCGAGAAGGTCCTCACCCGGCCCACTGTCGTTCAGCATCTCTACCAGCATCTCGAGTTCGAGCGCGTGGTCGGTGCCTATGGCCTCACGGTCCTCCTCGCTCAGCGATGCCAGCAGGTCGGTCGCGTACTCGTCGAAGAACTCGAGCCTCCACGGCTCGATCTCGATCATGAGCGAACGCGCCTGCTCGGCCAGCTCGTCCTCTCTGTCCAGGTACACCTTCTCGGCCTTGTAGTCCTTCGTCCCGATGGTCTCGGTCCCCTTGAACAGCATGTGCTCGAGGAGATGGGAGATGCCTGTGATGCCGGGTCGCTCGTAGATGGCGCCGACCTCGAAGGCGACGGCGCAGAAGACGACCGGAGCCTCGTGCCTCTCCACGACCAGGAACTTCATCCCATTGTCCAGCTCGAACTCCTTGACCTTGTCCTCGAGCGTCTGCGCCTGGGCAGCCATTGCGAAGGCGAGGACGGCAACTGCGAGGAACAAGACGGCGCGAGAGCCGCGCATTGGGTCTCTCCTTTCCCCTCGGGGGAAGGTTGCGGGTGGTATTCGGATCTGCTTGTGGCGGACCACAAGGGTAGCCCGTGAGGGAGGCTTCAGTCAAGGTCCAGGGTGATTTCCAGGGGGATCGTGCGCTGCCCAGTAGTCCTTGCAGTGCAAGAAGCCGGTCTCGCCCGGCAGCTGCCTGGTTCCAAGCCTCTCGTCATCTGCTATGTCATGGGATACACTGATGACCATGTTGCGCCAGGGCCACGGGGACAACACCCGAATCGTTGATGCCCCCCCGACCGCGGGCTATCATCCTGGACGCGCGGCGCCTCGGCCGCCATCAACCGGAGGAGACCATGAGGGTCAACATCCCGTACGGTGGCAGCATCGTCACCGTCGATGTCCCTGAGGCCAACCTGGCCGGCATGGTCAGGCCCAACCCCGCGCCATCCACCGACGAGGAAGCCGTCCTGCGAAACGCCCTCGCGAACCCCGTGGGTTCTCCACCTCTCGACGGGTTCTTCGATCGCTCCGCTCCGCTCGTCATCATCGTGAACGACGCCATGCGCCCCACGCCCACGGCGCGTGTGCTCCGACACGTTCACGATGTCGTGCGAGGCATGCCGGACGTGCAGCTCATCGTGGCGACGGGCACGCATCGCCGCCCCACCGACGCCGAGCTGGACCGCATCCTGGGCGATCTGCGGGCGTTCTACGGGCCGCGCACGGTCGTCCACGACGCGCGGAAGCCGGAGGAGCACACGAGCGTGGGCGTCACGTCGCGCGGGAACGAAATCCTGCTGGACACGCGGGTGACCGAGGCGTCGAACCTGCTCATCATCGGGTCGGTCGAGCCGCACTACTTCGCGGGATACACGGGAGGCCGGAAGTCACTGCTCCCCGGCGTCGCCGCGTTCGAGAGCATAGAGCGCAACCACGCCTTCGCGATGGACCCGG
>CAZLTC010000068.1:0-13437 GCA_964562405.1 uncultured bacterium
AACCGCTGACCTACGCATTACGAGTGCGTTGCTCTACCAGCTGAGCTACACCAGCCCGCTTGCCTTCCGTGCCGGCCCGCCCGTCCACCCGGCGCGCCAGCGATAATGGTGCCGCCCCGCAGAATTGAACTGCGGACACACGGATTTTCAGTCCGTTGCTCTACCAACTGAGCTAGGGCGGCTCTCTAGTCAGAAACGAAATGTTAGCAACGCACCCCCCCGAAGTCAAGCTAAGTTCGCCCCGCCGCGGCCGGGGGGGCCGCCAGTGCGGGCCGGCGAGACGGTCGCATCGGAACGGGCCTCCTAGTTCGACCCGTAGCCCCCCGGATGCGCCTCCGCCCACCCCCACGCGGCCTCGACCATGTCCTCGAGACCGGGATGGGAGGGCCGCCAGCCGAGTTCCCTCTCCGCGAGAGCGGAGCTTGCGACGAGACTCGCCGGGTCTCCCTCTCGACGCTCACCCATCACCACGCGCAGTCTCCGACCGGTCACGCGCTGCACGGTCTCGATCACGCTCAGGACGCTGGCGCCCTCGCCGTTGCCCAGGTTGTAGACGCCGCTCCTTCCCTCGTCGAGCGCGCCGAGCGCCAGTATGTGCGCGTCGGACAGGTCGCGGACATCGATATAGTCGCGCACGCACGTTCCGTCGGGCGTGTCGTAGTCATCGCCGAACACTGTGAGCTCGGGAAGAACACCCAGCGCGACCTTGAGGGCTATCGGGATAAGGTGTGTCTCGGGATCGTGGTCCTCACCGAAGCGCTCCGACGCGCCGGCGGCGTTGAAGTACCGGAGCGAGATGTGCCGGAGACCGGTTGCGGACGAACGCAGCGAGAGCATCTTCTCGAACGCCAGCTTCGTCTCGCCGTACACATTCACGGGCCTCGTCGACTGCGTCTCCACGATCGGTACGGACTCGGGTTCACCGTAGACGCCCGCAGACGACGAGAACACGATCTTCCGGACTCCCGCGTCGTCCACCGCGTCCAGAAGCCTTCCCCCGAACACGACGTTGGACTCGTAGTACTCGCCGGGCCGCCTCATCGACTCGCCCACGAGGCTCCTGGCGGCGAAGTGGATCACGGCGTCGACGTCGTGCTCTCGGAGCGTCGATGCGACGAGCGCGCGGTCCCCAACGCTGCCTACGACCAGCGTGGCTCCCTCCGGCACCGCCTCGCGGTGGCCCTTGGAGAGGTCGTCCAGCACCACGACGCGCCGTCCCGCGCCCACGAGGCGCTCGACCGTGATGCTGCCTATGTAACCGGCTCCCCCAGTGACGAGGATCGATGGACCCATCGCGGCTTCCTTTCATCCGAGCCGACGCGCTCACGCGCGGCGTGCGCGGCACGCTCCGGCGCGTCCGGCGGTCCCAAGACTGGCGACCGCCCCGACCGTTCAATCTGTCCGTCTACTCGCAGACACCGGCGTCCCTGAGCGCCTTCGCGATCGTTTCATCGCTCATCTCATAGTCCGGCAGGTCGCCGGAGAGGTACGCCTCATAAGCGGCCATGTCGAAGTGCCCGTGCCCGGAGAACGTGATGACGATCGTCTTCTCAACGCCTTCCTCCTTGCACCGGAGTGCCTCATCGATGCCCGCCTTGACGGCGTGAGACGTCTCGGGCGCCGGGATTATGCCCTCGGTCCTGGCGAACGTGAGGGCGGCCTCGAACACGGTGTTCTGCGCGTACGCCACGGGCTCCACGATGCCCTCATGGACGAGCTGGCTCAGTATGGGCGAGTCGCCGTGGTATCTGAGCCCGCCCGCATGGATCTTCGGCGGCACGAACGAGTGGCCCAGCGTATACATCCTCATGAGCGGCGCCATCTTGGCGGAGTCGCCGTAGTCGTACGCGAACATCCCCTTGGTCATGGTGGGGCACGCCTTGGGCTCCGCCGCGACGAACCGCAGGTCGCGGCCGTCGGCCTTCTCCCGCAGGAACGGCAGCGCCATGCCCATGTAGTTGCTGCCGCCGCCGACGCAGCCGACTATCACGTCTGCCTCGTGACCCACCATCTCGAGCTGCTTCTTCGTTTCGAGCCCGATGATGGTCTGATGCAAGATAACGTGGTTCAGAACGCTGCCGAGCGCGTACTTGGTGTCCTCGTGCGTGGCCGCGTCGAAGACCGCCTCGCTGATGGCTATGCCGAGCGAGCCAGGGCAGTCGGGGTCTGCCTCCAGGATCTTCTTCCCGACCTCGGTGTAGTCGGTGGGGCTCGCGTGCACGTCGGCGCCCCAGACCTGCATCATCGTGCGGCGATAGGGCTTCTGCTCGTAGCTGACCTTGACCATGTACACGGTGCAGTCCAGACCGAAGAGGCGGCACGCGAACGACAGTGCGCTCCCCCACTGGCCTGCGCCGGTCTCGGTGGCCAGCCGTCTGACGCCGGCCTTCTTGTTGTAGTAGGCCTGCGCCACCGCCGTGTTGGGCTTGTGGCTGCCGGGAGGACTGACTCCCTCATTCTTGTAGTAGATCCTCGCCGGCGTCCCGAGATGAGCCTCGAGCCTGCGGGCGCGCACGAGCGGGGACGGCCTCCACAGCGTGTAGATGTCCAGCACTGCCTCCGGGATGTCGATCCAATGCTCGCCCGACATCTCCTGAAGGATGAGGTCCATGGGAAAGAGCGGAGCCAGATCATCGGGGCCGAGCGGCTGACGCGTCTGCGGATGCAGCGGTGGGTCCAGCGGCTTGGGGAGATCGGGCAGCACGTTGTACCACGCCCTAGGCATGTCCTTCTCAGGAAGGAGTATCTTGACGGGGTCCATGAGTACCTCCTGGTTGATGCCGGACCGCGTGTCCGGCGTTCGGTCCGGTGGCGCCTCGGCGGCGCGGCCGGCCCTGACCTAAGGACGATGTGCGACGAGCGGGAGCCTCACCAAGCGCACCGCGGTCACACCGGGGTACGCTTCGAGCTTCTCGACCGCGCTTCGCGGCACGTCCCCGCTTGGCGATATGATCATGATCGCGCGGCCTTCTATGACCTCGCGACCCACCTCCATCCTGCTGATGTTGACGCCCGCCTGACCGAGCATCGTGCCGACGCGTCCGACGATGCCGGGCTCGTCGACCGCACCGCCCTCGAACCAGCATACGATGACGTTGCCCGACGGCGCGACGTCCACCTCGAATCCGTCGATCTCCGTCACGCGGACGGAGCCTGGTGACATGAGCGTGGCCGACAGCCTCCCGGCCACGCCTCCGGAACCCAGCACGCTCACGAGGCTGGTGAAGTTACCGGCCTCCGTCGTCCGCGACTCGGTAAGTTCTATTCCCCTCTGCTGCGCCAGGTGCCTCCCGTTCACGAGGTTCACCTCGTCGCCCTCTATGGGACCGAGCAGACCCTGGAGGAATGCAAGTGTCAGGAGCTCGGTTCGATAGCGCCCGGCCTCGCCCCCAAAGCGTATCTCGACTCCATCGGTCGGCAGCCCGAAGAGCTGTGTGAACGCGGACCCCATGGTCTCAGCGAGGGGCATGAAGGGAGTCACGTGCGACAGGGTCTCGGCGTCTGCGAGCGGCATGTTGAGCGCGTAGCGCGGGAGCTTCCCCGCGAGCGCCTCGAGCACCTGCTCGGCGACGGTCTCCCCGACCCTGGCCTGGGCCTCCTCGGTCGACCCGCCCAGATGCGGCGTCACGAGCACATTGTCAAACCCGAACAGAGGATGCGCAGTTACCGGCTCGCCCTCGAACACATCGATGCCGGCGGCTGCCACCTGACCCTCGGATAGCGCGCTCACGAGTGCCGCCTCGTTCACTATGCCTCCGCGGGCGCAGTTGATGACGCGGACACCTCGGCGGGCCAGCGACAGCTCGCGCTGGCCGATCATGTCAGTAGTCTCCTCCGTCTTCGGCGTATGGAGCGAGACGTAGTCGGACTGCTTCAGGAGCCGGTCAAGGCTCTCCATTCTCTCAGCCCCGAAGGTGCGGAATCGCTCCTCGGAGACGTAGGGGTCGTAGGCCACGACCCGCATGCCGAACGCCCCGGCCCTCAAGGCGACCGCCGAGCCTACTCGCCCCAAACCGACTATGCCCAGCGTCTTGCCCAGGAGTTCGACACCGCGCGGCTTCGCCTCAGGCCAGAGCCCCGCCTTGAGCTGCTTGTCGGCCTCCGGCAGGTTTCGCGCGAGCGCGAGCATGAAGGCCATCGTGTGTTCCGCGGCGGATACGACGTTCGACTCCGGCGCGTTCACCACCATGACGCCGCGGGACGTTGCCGCGCGCACGTCGATGTTGTCCACGCCGACGCCGGCCCTGCCCACGACACGCAGCCTCGCTCCCCTCTCGAGAAGCTCCCTGTCAACATTCGTGTGGCTGCGGACGATGAGGGCATCGTGACCACCGACTGTGGCCAGAAGCTCGGGCCGGTCAGCATCCAGCAGCTCATCGACGTCGGCCGACACTGCCAGCTTGCGCATCCCCTCGACGGAGATCCGCTCAGCGACCAGTACTCTTGGCTTCAAGCTTCCCCCTACGCTCTCCTGCCGAACCGCCCGCGAGAGAGGAGGTCGGTCACCTCACCGAGGCCCAGGAGTCGTGAGACAAGGAGGTAGGCCGCGCCGCCGGCGCCGCCGGCGAGCAAAATGCGCAACACCCTCCCGACTGAAAGAAGTTCAGCAAAACGCATGCCAACCCACCAGTCGAGGGGCAGGAACACGGCCAGGAGGGCCGAACACGATACCATGATGCGCCAGGCGACCGACAGCAGCGAGCGGGGCGCTATGCCCGCGCCCCGCTCGGCGAGCTGGCGGTTCAGGATGACGTACAGTATGACCGCGTGGGCGGTGAAGGCGATGGAGCTGGCGAGCGCCAGCCCTGCATGTCGGAGCGGCGTGCGGACGAGCAGTAGATTGAGTCCCGCGTTCATGAAGAAGGTGACCACCGCGACCTTGACCGGGGTCTTCGTGTTGAGCCTCGCCGCGAAAGCGCGTACGAGCAGGAATGTGAGGCCCATTCCCACGAGGCCGACCGAGTACATGACGAACGCCGAGGACGTCATCGCGAGGTCCGTCTGATCGAACGCCCCTCTCTCGAACACGAGACCGACGATCGGTCTCGCCAGCGCGACCGACAGCACCACCACAGGGGCCAGGAAGGCGATGTTCATCCTGACGCCCGTCAGGAGCGAGTTCGCGAACCCTTGCTCGTCGCCGAGCGCGTGGCGTTCCGCCAGGACCGGCGCCGCTGAGCGTCCCGCGGCAAGGGCGAGAATCGCGTACGGAAGCTGAACGAGCCTGAACGAGTAGTAGAGGGACGAGATGCTGCCCGGCACGAGATACGAAGCGATGGTCCTGTCCACTATGACGCCGACGCGCTGGATCATCGACTCGGCGATCACGGGCACCGTCAGGCCGGCGACTCGTCGGACATCGGGATCGCTCGGGCTCAGATCCGCGCTGAACAGCCTCTGGCCGTCCTTCCGCGCCAGCGCTCGCGCGAACGGCACCTGCACCAGGAACTGCAGCACGCCACCGACGAGCACGCCGACACCCAGGCTCACGTACCCAATCCGACCGTTGAGAGCCAGGACCGAACCGACGATGCCCACGCTCAGGAGCACGGGCGCCAGGCTGTAGACGCGGTACTTGCCGAACGCGAGGAGTATGGCACCCATGAGCGCGGCGAGACCTATCGCGATACCGAACGGGAACATGAGGCGTGTCATCCGGACGGTGGCCGCCGCCTTCCCGGGACCGAAGCCGTGCGCCACAACAGATACCAGAAGCGGTGAAGCGATCACGCCCACGACAACCAGAGCGCTGAGCGCAAGCACGAGCCAGTTGGTCGTCCTGGCCGCGAGCCGCCAGGCTCGCGCGTTGTCGCCCGAGGCATGGATGCCCTTGAAGAGCGGCATGAAACCCGCCTCGACCGAGCTCTCGCCCAGGACGCGGCAGAGCAGGTTGGGGATCGTGAAGGCCGCTACGAAGATGTCCATCTCGGTCCCCGCCCCAAACATGGCGGCGGTGACCACCTCACGTACGAACCCCGAGACGCGCGAGACGAACGTACCGACGCCTATGCTCGCGAAGCCGCTTACCATGACGCGGTCGTGTGTCGGCGGCCGAGGATGGCGGCCCATCGTCGCTCTCCAATCAGGGTATCCGGGGGCGGGAGGCGGAGGCTCCGACGCTCTCCCGCTGGACGCCGCCGGGCCGGCGTTCACTTCGACGCGTGAGGCTAGCAGTAGGCATCGAACGGTGTCAATGAAGGAGGGACGGCCCGGATGGACCGTCCCTCCCAGGTGCGGCCGGCCGCAGCCCCGTCCTCTCAGCTGAAGGCGCCGCTCACGTAGTCGCGCGTGAGCTGCTCTCGCGGGTTCTCGAAGAACTCGTCGGCCGGGCCGTCCTCCACCAGCTCACCCAGGTAGAGAAAGATCACGCGGTCCGCCAGCCTCCGGGCCTGTCTCAGAATGTGCGTCACGATCACGATGGTGTAGGTCTCCTTGAGCTCGAGGAACCTGCGCTCGATGCGTTGACTGGACGCTGGGTCCAGGGCCGAGCTGGGCTCGTCGGCGAGTATGATCTCCGGCTCGACCGCGAGACCGCGAGCCAGGCACAGCCGCTGCTGCTGACCGATCGACAACCTCGACGCCGGCTCGCGAAGCCTGCCCTTCACCTCGTTCCAGAGACTCGACTCCTTGAGACGACGTTCCACGATCTCGTCAAGCCGCGCCCTGTCTCTCACGCCGTGGATTCTCGGCCCGTATGCCACGTTGTCGTAGATCGACATCGGGAGCGGATAGGGACGCTGAGAGAGGAGCCCCATCTTCTTGCGCACGCTCGTGACGTCCGTGGCAGGGTCCAGGACGTTCTCGCCGTCCACGAGCACAGAGCCCTCGACCCTCACTTCCTCGTTGGTGTCTATCAGCCGGTTGAAGCACTTGAGCAGCGTCGACTTCCCGCATCCGGACGGACCGATGATCGCGGTTATCTGGCGGTCGGGGATGTCGACGCTGATGTTCCGGAGCGCCTGGACCTTGCCGTACCACAGGTTCAGGTCCCTCACGCAGATGTGTCCGTTGCAGCTCATCGGTGTCCTCCTGTCGGACGTGGCGCGCGTACTTCTCATGCCGGATGGGTGGCCCGGCTGCTTCCCTATCGAACGACGTGGCGCGCGTACTTCCTCGATAGGAGCCGCGCGGCGGTGCTTATCAGAAGTATCGCGATAGTCAGTATGAGCGCGGACGCGTAGGCCCGCTCCTGAACCTCAGGGACCGGGGTGCCAAGCTGGAAGAAGATCGCGAGCGGCAGCGTCGCCGCCGGCTCAAGGAGCGAGGTCGGGATGCGGTCGGTGAACCCGGCCGTGAAGATGACCGACGCGGCGTCTCCCATGCCCCGACCGAACGCGATGAGGAAAGCCGTGACCATGCCCGGAAGGGCCTGCCTCACGAGCACCTTGGTCGCCGCCTCGAGTCTCGTCGTGCCCAGCGCGTATGAGGCGTCGAGAAGCTCCCGAGGCACCATCTTCACGACCTCGTCCATGGTGCGGCTCATGATGGGCAGCACGAGCAGCGAGACGGCCACGATACCTCCCAGGAGCGACGCGCGCACTCCGAGGAACAGCATCAGAGTGAAGCCGAAGACGCCGTACACGATCGACGGAACACCCCATAGGACGTCGAACGAGAACCTCGTGAACGAAGCAAGCCGGGACGTGCGCTTGGCGTAGACGTTCATGTAGATGACGATCGGCACGCTGACGAGCAGCGCCAGAACGGAGGCTCCTCCGGCGAGGTAGAGCGAGCCGATGATCGCGTTCAGCACGCCGCCCTCCTTCCCGAGGTAGAACCCGCCCTTCGGAGTCTGGGTGATCATGGCGAGGTCCAGGGCAGGCGCGCCCTTCATCACGATCGTCGCAATGATGAGCACAAGCCCGCCGAGTATGACCGCGGCCGACGCGACCATCAGCGTCTTGAAGAGAGTTTCCTCCGTCCTTCGCATGTTCATCGTCTCACCACCTGGCGTTTGCACGCGAGCAGAGCCGCGTCACCGCTACTGAGTGCTTCTCTCCACCCTCACGAGCACGAGTCTCGAGACCACGTTGAACACCAGCACGACCACGAGCAGCACGAGGCACGCGAGCAGGAGCGCGGAATCGTAGAGCGGCACGGACATCATCTCGCCGTAGTTGTTCGCGATGAGGGCCGGAAGCGGAAGCGCGGGGTCGAGCACCGAACTTGGCGCTCTCGGCACGTTGCCCACGACCATGAGCACCGCCATCGTCTCCCCGAAGGCCCGCGAGAGGCCGAGAACGACGGCGGCCACGACGCCCGGCATCGACTTCCTGAGAACGACGCTCTTCGCGACCTGCCATCTGGTCGCGCCCACGGCCAGGGATGCATGCCGCATCTCCGACGGAACGGTGCCGAACACCTCGAGGCAGACGTGCATGATGACCGGAATGATCATGACCGCAAGAACGATGCCGCCGGACAGAACGCTGTACCCCGTTGAGAAGCTGCCGAAGACGGGCGCGACGTGATCCTTCACGAAAGGGACAACGACCAGGACGCCCCAGACCCCGTACACCACGGACGGGATGCCCGCGAGCACATCGATCAGCGGCTTGGACCACTCGCGCACGATCCTGTGCGCGTACTCGGACAGGTAGAGCGCGGAGAGGAGCGAGAGGGGGACGGCTACGATGATGGCGACACCCGTCACCCAGAGCGTGCCCGCTATGAAGGGAAAGAGCCCGAAATCTCCTGACAGAGGTCGCCAGACCGAGGAGGTCAAGAGGTCCCAGGCCGGTTGGAGCTGGAGGATCGGGCGCGCTCTCATGTAGAGCCCGAAGATCATGATGAACACGATCGACCCGGCGGAGATCGTGAGGAGCCGCATCGCTCGGCCGGCCAGCCTGTCAAGCAGCAGTCTCATCCGCGCAGCTTCTCCAGTTCGTGTGCGAGTTTCTCCTCGCCCAGACCTATGTAGCCGGCCTCGGGGACGAACCGCTGGCCAGAGGTGAGTACCCACTCCAGGAACGCCAGTACCAGACGGCTCTGTGGCCTGCCCCTGGACACGAGGTGAAGATCTCTCGCCGGCGGAGAGGGATACGTCCCATCGGCTATGGCTCGAACGATGTCGTCCCGCGTGCCGTAGAAGCTCTCGGACTCGTCCACGCTTCCGTCGCCGTTCAGGTCGAGCGGCACTACCGTGATACCGGTGACCGGCCTTCTCGTCGACGCGTCGTAGACGTAGTTGATGTTGTTGAAGCCTATCCCGAGCGCGTCGCGTCTCACCGCGTCGGCCAGGCCGGGGTCGCCGTACACCCCGATGCCGAGAAGCTCCTCCTGGGTGGCACCCATATAGCCAGCCCAGGTCTGCGCCGCACCGCAGGCGTCTGAGCGCGTGTAGACCCTGACCGGGCTCGCGTTCTCGCTCCAGACGATCTCTCCCCAGGTCGCGGGTCGATCCTCGAGCCATATGCGCCTGCAGACGTCTCTGGTGACACCCCGCGCGAGCAGAGCCCCGAGGACGGGATTCGACTCGCTCACGACGGGAACGACGGCGTCCTTGGTGACGGAGATCCACCACGCGCCGCGCTCGATCTCGGCCGGGTAGAGCTCGCGCGACACCATGCCGAGGTCGACCATCCCGGCGAGTGCGTCGGCCATGCCCTTGCCCGCCCCTCCGGCGCCTATGTCGATGCGGACGTCGGGATGGAGCTTCTGAAACTCCTCGGCCCACTTGACGGCCATCGGATAGAGCGCCCACGCACCGGACAGCGTTATCGTGCCGGAGAGCTTCTCCGGGACTGCCTTCTGCGCCGCCTCATCCGCAGCGCTGAACTCCACCGAACCACACGCCATGAGGAGCGCCGCCGCGACGACCACACACGTTCTCATCGTCTCTTGCCTCCCGACTGCTGCTGCGATTCGCTCACGCCTGTTCATCGGTTTCGTGCCTCCGGACCGCGCCCGCGCTCCGCAAGCGGACGAGCGCCGTGCGGTCAGAACGAGTAGGCCAGCGTCCCGCCCGCGACGGGAACGCCAGACCACGATCCATCCTTCTTCCTGCTTTCATACATGTAGTAAACGTCCGCGCCCAATCCCCCGGGCAGCGCGATGCCCATGCCCGCGCACGTGCGGTTCTTGTTCAGCTCGTCCGCCTCGAGATCGTAGAACGGTTCGACCGCCACGTACGGCCTGACGGGCACCGCGGAGATACCGGCGATGGAGAGCTTCAGCCGGTTCCTGTATCGCGCGCTCGTCTCGTCTCCGACGGTCCTCAGCTCGAGCCTGTTCCTGTCGGAGAAGCTGAGCGGGCCGTGAGACCACCTCACTGTCGCATTCACGTGGGGCCTGTACTCGACCAGCCAGCCGTCGCCTCGGCGCTGGTTGACGTGGGCGTAGTAGGCGCCGAGGGTCAGATGTGCGTTCACGCTGTGATCGAAGCCGAGTTCAACCAGCGAGAAGTAGAGACTCTCCCCCGCGTCGTCGCTCCTGAACGAGGTCGAGCACTTGAAGGTCGTTCCTTCGCCGACGACGCCGCTCACCGACGTTCCGCTCCAGATCTCCCACTCGGCCGGCGCCGGAGAAGCCGCGAACCACAACGCGGCCGCGAGTGCGCCACACAACAACGAAGTCCTTCTCGTCCTCCTCATGTCAGCCTCCCCGTGGAGTCATGCCGATTGTATCTATCCCTATAGACTTAGTCGACTTTGAGGCAAAAAGAGAGAGGCACCCTGGTCTCTCACCCCCGCGCCGCCGAATGAGTGGACACGCCCGACGTCCTCTCACATATGTCTGCCACCGTGACGTTCTCCAGGACCCCGGCTATCGCGTCGCGCACGTCCTTCATGACCTTGTAGAGACCGCAGCCCGCCTGCTCGGGGCACTTCACGTGCGCGAGCTGGCTCACACAGCTGAGAGGTGCGAGAGGCCCGTCTATGATGCGCACGACCTGCGCCACGGTCACATCTTCCGGCCTCTTGATGAGCCTGTATCCGCCCCCCACCCCCCTTGTGCTCTCGACCAGCCCGGCACGCTTGAGCTCCAGGAGGATCTGCTCAAGGAACTTCTTCGGGATGCGCTCGCGTTCGGCGATCTCCCGTATCTGGATCGGCCCGGCTCCGTACTCCAAACCGAGCACGATCATGGCCCTGAGCGCGTACTCACCCTTCCGGGACAGCTTCATGCAGGAACCGCTCCAATCCATAGTATCACTACCGACTAAGTCTAGTATACCACGGAGGTCGCTTCCGCGTCAAGAGGGTTCTTGCGCGACGCTCTCGGGCCGCCCTCCGCCCTGCTGCGGACCGGTCAGCGCAGGGTCCCGGTCCCGGTCTCAACTCAGGACGGACGGTGGCACGGGATGTGCATGACATACATGCCAGACTGGGCACACAGGCGGGAATATGGGGCCTCCTGCCACCCGAACGCGAGCGAACTGAACTCTCCCCGGCCGACGAGGCCGTCCGGGGATGCCTGCCGCCGCCCTCACACCGCCGGTCCCCGGAACGGGAATAACGAGCTTGCTCCGACTCATTATCCAGACCGTGCTCGTCACGGCGCTACTGGTGGCCGGCCCTCTCCCTGGTCTGGCCGTGACGCGCGACGGGACCATCGAGTACTTCGACGGCGGTGCCCTGCGTTCGAACGCGATGCTGTCGCTCGGATTCCTCTACGGCGCGGGCGCGCGACCGGACGGTCTCGGCGCTCCGGTCTCGACCCTTCACTCCGGCATTGGCGCCGTCTCGGCCAACCCCGCGGGCCTCGCCTATATCGGCGGCGGTGGCCTCATGATCGACGCGCTTCCTCCCATCGGCGTATCGGTTTCCGACATCGCCGACCTGGAGGAGAGAGCGGCGCGCGCCATCGACGACGCGCTCGAGGATGTAGCAGCCTACGGGATGCGTCCCAACTACCCGGAGCTGGACGCACAGGTGGGGCAGCAGGCGGGGCTCGTCTCCGGCGCTATCGCCGTTCGCGTCGGCCGAGTCGTGCTCGGCGCGTCCGTCGACGAGCCGTTGGTGCTGGAGCTGGAGCTGGTCGAGAACGGCATCGAGGCGTTCGCGGGCGGAGTCAAGAACGACAGCGGGAGCGAGGTCGACATCGACATGCGGGGTTTCGCGGACGCCGCCTGCGACCTGGCCTTCAGGGTAGACCGAACCACCGCCGCCCTCGCCGCCGACGTCGGCAACGGGGTCGGGCTGGGAGTCTCAGTCAGCCGGTACTACGCGAGAGCCTCGGTAAGCGGGGTCCTCCGCGGGGACGGCATCGTCAACTACGGAGGGCAGGAGTACTCCTTCAACGACGACGCCGACCCCTGGGAGAACCAGCTCGGGGGGTCGCTCGACGGTTCCTACGACGGTGACGGACTTGGATGGACAGTGGGCGCGAGCTATCGCGGCCTCGCGTGGGTCACGCTCGACGCGGTTTACTCGAGACAGCCCGAGCTCTCTCTCGAAGGCAGGTTGGTCACCGTCGAGAGCATGCCACCGGCGGTGACCGATGACGGGGTCGACGTGGATCTCGTGACCGCGTCCCAACCCACGCTCACGGAGACCGAGGTCACCGTCGAGGACGACGGCGTGACGCTCCGGCTTCCTTCTTACGCCGGCATCGCCGCTACGTTCGACGTGGCGGGCGTCAGCGCAACGCTCGAGTACAGGATGTATTCCGGGAGCATCGGGTTCGAGCACGAGGATTACTCGGAGGGGGTCGCGCTGTCGCACGGGCTCGGTCTCGAGCTCTGGTACAAGGGTCTCAGGATCGGAGGTGGCGTCATCACCGGGAAGCTCGTCGGAGAGTCCGCCGCCGACGCGAATTCGGACAACGTCCTCATTCCGCTGGCGAATCTCGGCATGGGGTTCGAGCTGGGAGAGCAAGCCGGAGTGGACCTCCTCGTGCTTGCGATACCGCTCCAGGTTGCGAGGCTCTCGTTCACGTACGAGTTCTAACGATCAGGTCACCGTCGAACACGGGGAGCACAAGTGCGATCATCTCGAACCAGAAAGTCAGGCCCCCGGGTCGCCACGCGTCGTCCCCGACGGACGTCTCTGACAGGGTCGCGACGCGCGCATGTAGCCGGAGGAGCGCGCTTGCTGGCGGTGGCGCTTGCGATCCTGCTTCTTGCGGGGACAGCATCGGCGTCCATCACACTCCTCAGCTACCCGCAGGACATGATCGCGCTCACCGACATGGCGACCGTGTCCTGGCAGGAGCAGGTGCGCTGCTACATCGCCTACGGCCCCGCCCCCGGCGTCTACAGCTCTCGCACTATCACCGAGGCAGTCGGAGAACTCACGTTCTTCCCTTGCAACGAGGGCTTGCTGCCTGGCGTCCACTTCTGCGTCGTTCGGGATGCGGCGACCGGTGAGAGCTCGGAGGAGTTCCAGATCGTCGTCGAGTCGCCGCTGTTCCCCGAACCGACCGCGCCGGCGAACGGCACATCCGTCAACGCGACCACCACCACGCTCGAGTGGGACCCGGTCGACCGCGTCCCCT
>CAZLTC010000069.1:0-4051 GCA_964562405.1 uncultured bacterium
GGCACCCGTGTCGATCTCGTCTTCGGGTCGAACTCCCAGCTCCGGGCCGTGGCGGAAGTCTATGCGTGCGACGACTCCCAGGAGAAGTTCGTGAACGACTTCGTCGAGGCGTGGAACAAGGTGATGAACCTCGATCGCTTTGACCTCGCCCGGTCGTGACATGGACGTCCAGGCTTTGGCGTGGCGCCGGGTAGCATCGAATGGCGCTCCCCCGTGGTGCAGTTGTCGGTGTCGTGCTCGTCAAGAGCGCCTCGGGGGCCGCGCGGGAATCGGATTGACATAGTTGCCATGGCGTGCAATGCTGGAGTTGCGGGTTCGTTCTCACACACACTCCCCCCGGGGAGGCCACCGTGCTTCGCTCATGTCCAGCAGCGCTGCTACCAATCCTGCTTGTCGCGGCTTCAGCTACTGCAGGCCTGATTCACGTCGACCACGAAGGCGGCGGCGACTATCTGACCATCTCGGAAGGTATTGACGCGGCGGCGTCAGGGGACACCGTGCTCGTCGCTCCCGGTACCTACACCGGGCCACTGAATCGAGGGATCGACGTTCCGGAGGGCGTCGTCCTGATGTCTGACGGTGGCTCCGACCTCACAGTCGTCGACTGTGGAGGCTCGGACTACGCGTTCTACGTCCGTGGAGGCCTTCACGGCTTCACGATCAGAGGGGGAAACGGCTTCGTGAACGACGGATACACTGCCGTGTACGCTCGATTCGCGACCATCTCCGACTGCGTGTTTACCGACAACCCCGGCACCGGCGTTCTGACCTACTTCGACAACCTCATCACAGACTGCACCTTCCTCGACCACGGGGCGACGAGCGTCGTCGTCCAGCCCGGTGGCCAGACCATACTCAGCGGCTGCGTCTTCCGGAACCACACCGGCCCGGGTCTTGGCATCTACGACGAGTGGTACGGGGGCGGCCACCTCCCACATACGGTCTTGGGCTGCTCCTTCCTTGGGGTCGCGGGCTACTCGCTGCTGGCGTCGTGGGAGAATCCTGTGGTGGAGGAGTGTCTGTTCGTTGGGGGCGGCGGTCCGGTGTTCCGGTTGAACTCCAGCACGGCCTCGATCAGCTACTGCACGGTGGTCTCGAATCAATCTATCTCTGAAGGGATCTTCCAGTTCTCGGCGGAGGGCCATTCGGGCGCCTACAACAACTGCACGGTCCGGAACTGCATAGTCGCATTCAACTCCTGCACGGACCTGGTTCAGGGGCCGCTCGGTGACTCTACTTTCGATCTGAGCTGCTTTTTCGGAAACGCAGGAGGCGACAGCCTTCCCGTGAGCATCTCGAACCGCTCAAACATCTTTGAGGATCCCCTGTTCTGTGACGTCCTCGGAGGCGACTACGCCCTCTGCTCGAACTCGCCATGCTTGGCGGAGAACGAGCCTCTGGGGATCGCCATGGGTGCGCACACGGACGGGTCTGGGTGCGGCTCGTGTGTCTCGCCGGCGGACCGCACGTCCTGGGGAGCGATCAAAGCCCTCTACCGAAATCCTCGATAGCTCATCTGTGAGTTCGAATACCGTCCACCACGGGGGAGCCTGCATAGGGAGGCCCGGTTCGAAAGGGCCGGCCTCCTGTCTCTCCGTGCGGCGGGAGTCGAGAGCCAACCGCTCAGACGAATGGGGCTGCGCCTGGCGCGGGGCTGCGCCTGGCGCGACGCGATGGTGGCCAAAATGGCTCTTGACCGACTGCCGGACCGGGAGCGATGATGTCTGATATGATTGGAGGTCAGCGTTGAGACCGCTCTCTGCAGCGCCCCGGAGAGGTCCTGCTCCTCTCAGAGACCAGTTGCAGACGCGGTAGCTCCCGCATCCCCGACCGGTCCGCAGAAGCAGGAGGTTCCCACAGGAGGCTGAGTCGTGAGCGGAACGTCCCACCCCGCACGACCAGAGGCAGAAGCATCCAGCCCCACGATGGAAGATGTGTCTTCGTTGCGAACCGACCCTATAGACGATTCCGACCACTTGTTCCCTGTCGTCGGCATCGGCGCCTCGGCGGGAGGACTCCAGGCGCTGGAGGCGTTCCTCGCCAACGTGCCCGAAGGCAGTGGGATGGGGTTCGTGATCGTCCAGCACCAGGATCCCACGCGTGAGGGCATGCTGGTCGAGCTGCTCCAGCGCGCCACCGTCATGCCGGTGATGCAGGTGCAGGATGGGACGCGGGTGAGGCCGGACAGCGTCTACGTCATTCCTCCGAACAAGAACATGTCCATCCTGAATGGAGTCCTGCATCTGCTCGATCCGGTCGCGCCGCGGGGGCTTCGCCTGCCGATCGACTACTTCCTTCGCGCGCTGGCCGATGACCAGAGGGAGCACGGAATCGCCGTGATCCTCTCGGGCATGGGCTCCGACGGCTCGCTCGGTCTCAGAGCGGTGAAGGAGAACGCCGGGGCGGTCTTCGTGCAGCAACCGGGCTCTGCCAAGTTCGATGGCATGCCCCGCAGTGCCATTGGTTCCGGACTTGCAGACGTGGTGGCCCCGGTGGAGACGCTTCCCGGCGCCATTTGCTCCTACATCCACCACACATCGCTGCGGTCGCGAGCCAGGCACACGGACCGGGACGTGCCCTGTGGCGACATCGAGAAGGCGCTGATCGTGCTTCGTATGGAGACGGGTCACGACTTCTCACTCTACAAGCAGAGCACGGTCCGTCGCCGCATCGATCGGCGCAGAGGGCTGCACCAGATCGCCAATCTCTCCGACTACGTCCGCTTTCTGCAGCGCAACCCGCAGGAGGTGGAACTCCTGTTCCGTGAGTTGCTGATAGGGGTGACGAGCTTCTTCCGCGACCCGGAGGTGTGGACACAGCTGAAGACCGAGATCATGCCCGTGTTGCTGCGTGACGACGCCCCGAATCGCGCGCTGCGCGCGTGGGTGCCCGCCTGCTCCACGGGTGAGGAGGCCTATTCGCTGGCCATCCTCTTCATGGAGGCTTCGGCAGAGATCTCGCCCGCCAGGAGCTTTTCGCTGCAGATCTTCGCGACCGACCTGGATAATCAGGCCATCGTGAAAGCGCGCGAGGGCATCTTCCCTCCGAATATAGAGGCCGACGTTTCCGCACCGCGTCTGGAGCGCTTTTTCGTCAAGCTGGAGCATGGCTATCAGGTGGCGCAGTCGATACGCGAGATGGTGGTTTTCGCCCCCCAGAACATCGTCATGGACCCGTCGTTCAGCAGACTCGACATCCTGAGTTGCCGCAATCTTCTCATCTATCTGAGGCCCGAACTGCAGGAGAAACTCCTGAGGGTCTTCCACTACAGCCTAAACCAGGGTGGCTTTCTGCTTCTAGGGAACGCGGAGACCGTGGGAGATCTCAGCGACGTGTTCGAGCCCGTGGGCAAGGGGTCGCAGCTGTACCGGCGGCTTGACTCCGGGTTGCGGACGGAACCGATCGAGTTCCCGATAGCATACACCACCGCGAAGCAGGATGCGCGGATCGAGCGATTCGACCCCAAGGCCAGCCTGGAAACGATGGCTGCGCACATGCTCCTGCAGCAGTATTCCCCCGCTGCGGCTCTGACCAACGACAAGGGCGACATCCTCTACATCAACGGGCACACCGGGAAGTACCTGGAGCCGCCGACCGGGAAGGTCAACTGGAACATACTCGCGATGGCACGCGAAGGTCTGCGCCCCGAACTGCTGAGAGGGCTCAAGAGAGCTTTGAGGGCTAAGGAGACGGTAACGCTCGATCGTGTGGTGGTTGTGGCTGACCGGAAGAAGCATGTGCTGAACGTCACCATCAAGCCCATCACTGAACCGGATGGCCTGCGGGGAAGAGTTCTTTTCGTCTTCAATGACGTTGCCGAAGAGGCGCAGGGGAAAACGGTCGCCGCGCCAGGCCCGCAGGTGGCGAGAGACGCGAAGCTTCAGAACGAACTTGAGCAGGAACTCGATCAGGTCCGTCTTGAACTTCATACCATGCAGGAAGACGTTAGGACGTGGGAGGAGGAGCTGAAGTCTGCCAATGAGGAGCTGCAATCGGCGAACGAGGAAATGCAGTCCACGAACGAGGAGCTGACGACCTCAAAGGAAGAGCT
>CAZLTC010000069.1:4151-5950 GCA_964562405.1 uncultured bacterium
GGGAGTTGGTTCGCAACGCGGATCCTCCCGTACTGGGCGGAGGGAAACGCGGTAGCGGGTGCAGTGATCACATTCATGGACATCACCCACGCCAAGACTCTGGAGGCTGAACTGCGGGCGGCGGGCGCAGACCCGCAGGACAGACCGGATCAGGACCAGTGAGAGGAGCTGGCGATGAAACCGACCGGAGAGCAGCTCACTGACGCCGCCGACCTGCGCCGGCAGGCGGAGAAGAGGCTGAGCGAACGCAAGAGAGCGGCCGCGGTCACTCCCTTCGACGAATCGGACATGCTGCGCCTCATGCACGAACTGGAGGTGCACCAGATTGAGCTGGAGATGCAGAACGAGGAGCTTCGACGGATCCAGGATGAACTCGAAGCGTCGCACGCCAAGTACTTCGATCTCTACAACCTCGCACCGGTGGGCTACATGACGCTCGACGCGAATGGTAGCGTTCTGGATGCCAATCTGGCCGTCGCGATGCTGCTGGGTGTCGAGAGAGGGCGGCTGCTCGGGAAGCAAGTGGAACATCTGGTCGCGAGAGAGGATCTGTCCATTCTTCACTCGCACCTTGATAGGCTACTCGAGACGGGTGTGTTCCAGATCTGCGAGCTGAGAATGAACGGGAGCGACGGTGCCACGATCTGGGTGCAGCTGGATGCGAATCTCCTGCGGGATGGCCTGACCGGTCTATCTGCGTTCAGGGTCGCCATCACCGATATCACCGCCCTGAAGCAGACCGAGGAAGTGCTGAGACATCTGAGCACGCACGATGCCTTGACCGGCTTGTATAGTCGAGGTTTCTTCGTGGAAGAGATGGAACGCCTCGAGCGGGGGCGCCGCTTCCCCATCAGCATCGTGGCGGCGGATGTGGACGACCTCAAGCTTACCAACGATCTCCACGGCCACGCCTCGGGAGACGTCGTGCTCAAGTGCGTCGCGCACATGCTGAGCGCCGCTTTCCGTGCGGACGATATTGTCGCGCGTATGGGCGGGGATGAGTTCGCCGTACTTCTGCCTTCCACCGATGCGACTTCCGGGGAGCGCCTGCTGGAGCGGGTCAGACGCATCATTGCCGAGCGGAATGCCGAGCACCCCGAGATGCCTGTCCACGTCTCTCTTGGTCTCAGCACGGCAGAGAGCCACCGGCCTCTCTCGGTCGTGCTCAAGGAGGCAGACGCGCGCATGTACCACGAGAAGCGGGGAGGGCGCGCCGATGTGAACAATACGTCCGGGGATTCCTGAGCACCTGCAGGGACCATCCAGACCCGGCCGCGAACCGTCTCACCCCGGCCAGGCGTTCGAATACCGTCCTCCGCGACTGAACGCGCCGCCATCGAAGGCGGCGTTTTGCTTCTGGCGACTCGAAGCCGGTGACAAGGGGCCCGGTTCCCGGGAGGCCCGTGCGAACGGTACTGGTACTCCTGTGGGGAGCCATTTGTTCCGGAACTTGACGGCTGGCCGTTCCTATGGGTAATATACTTGGTCAGGAGCGGCATCCTTCAACTCAGGAGGTGGTTATGGGCAGGTGCTCACGCATTGCTGCTGTTGTCCTCGGTATTTGCGTTGCGGCCGCGTTGCTTCCAACAGGGGCGGGCGCACAGTCGTTCGCATACCTCACCCAATGGGGTACGGAGGGTGGCGGCGACGGGCAGTTCAGCACGCCGTGGGCTGTGGCGGTCGACGGCGGCGGCGACGTGTACGTGACCGACATCAACAACCACCGTGTCCAGGTGTTCACTAGCGGCGGAACGTATCTGCGCCAGTGGGGCACGTACGGAACGGGCGACGGGCAATTC
>CAZLTC010000069.1:6050-13175 GCA_964562405.1 uncultured bacterium
TATCTGCGCCAGTGGGGCACGTACGGAACGGGCGACGGGCAATTCTATCACCCTGCGGGCGTGGCAGTGGACAGCGGCGGCAACGTGTACGTGGTCGACCGCTACAATCACCGGATCCAGGTGTTCACCAGCGACGGCGTTTACCTGACCCAGTGGGGCACATATGGCAGCGACAACGGGCAGTTCAACTACCCTGTCGGAGTAGCTGTTGGTGGCAGCGACAGAGTCTACGTCGCAGACTTCTATAACCACCGCATCCAAGTCTTCACCAGCGCCGGCATCTATCTGGACCAGTGGGGCACGTACGGCAGCGGCAACGGGCAGTTCGACACACCGTTCGGACTGGCCGCGGACGGAAGTGGCAATGTCTACGTCGCGGACGCGTACAACTACCGAATCCAGATGCTCACCGGTGGGGGCACCTATGTTGACCAGTGGGGCACGCAAGGCAGTGGGGATGGTCAGTTCGACTATCCACGCCACGTGGCGGTGGACGGGAGCGGCAACGTCTACGTGACGGACGCGTACAATTGCCGGATCCAGGTGTTCGGACCGGCACCGTCGGTCACACAGCCCACGAGCTGGGGTCGCGTGAAGGCCCTGTATCACTGATCGTTCACGCAGAGTGGAGTTGCCAGCAGCGACCACTCTCGTGACCTGAGCCGTGGAACTGATCCAGATCGAGAGGTAGACTTCAACCTCATCCCACAGCACGACGCTCTGGGAGACCGCTCTGGGGAGCCATTCGCGCCAGTCTTCGAACCGTTGGGGGTTCGGTAACACATACCAGAACTCGATGGTTCGGCGGCACCGGAGATGGTGATGCCGAGGCCATCAGTATCGGCACTCTGTCCGGCGCCGCCTTCGTCGGGCTCCCCCTGCCGTGGTTCGGAGTTGTGCGCGTTCCCCATGTGTGCCATGATTGGACTGGGAGGCGGAGATCACGATGTGGAGACACCTGTCTGTCACACTGACGCTGCTGGTTGCCGGACCCGCGCTGGTAGGGGGTGCCGAGATACACGTTCCTGCGGACCAGGCGACCATCCAGGCAGGCATTTCGGCCGCCTCTGCAGGGGATACGGTCACCGTGGACTGCGATACGTACTACGAGCATGACATCGTGATGAAGTCCGGTGTCCATCTTCGTAGCGCGACCGGACACCCAGACTGCGTGGTCATTGACGGGCAGCTTCAGGGAAGGGTGTTCCTCTGCAATAGTCTCGACTCGAGCACAGAATTCGAAGGTATCACGATCACGCGAGGCAAGGCCATCGGGGACTACCCCGACTATTTCGGCGGTGGGATGTACTGCGCCGGCGCGTCTCCGCAGCTTACGAACATGGTGTTCTCCTACAACTACGCGGAGTCCCGCGGCGGCGGCCTCTCGTGCCGAAACGATGCCAATCCGTCACTGACGGATGTGGTGTTCCTGCGGAACGACACGGCTGGGTCTGGGGGAGGAGTCGATATCTGGATCTGCCCCGGTGTGACAATGAGCAATGTGACACTCGCCAGAAACACGTCGATGTACGGCGGCGCGATCGCTCTCTATGATTCGTCCCCAGTGCTCACGAATGTGACAATGGCACGGAACTCCGCGAGCTATGGCGGAGGCATGTACTGCTCGCACTGGTCCAATCCGACCGTTGTGAAGAGCATCATCTCATTCGGTCAGGCCGGATTGCCGGCCTATTGCTATGGAAGAGGCGAGCCGGATGTGTCGCAGTGCGTCGTGTTCGGCGACGCGACGGCGGACACGCTCTGCGGAACATCAGAAGGCGTGTTGAAGCTCGACCCTCGCTACTGCGCCATGACTAGTGATGACTACTCGCTTTGTGCCAATTCACCGTGCTTGCCGTCAAGCCCCGAGAATCCATGGGGCGTATTGATTGGGGCCTCGGGCCAGGGTTGCTCGGATTGCGATAGCCCCGTGGAACGGCGGACCTGGGGGAGCATCAAGGCGCTCTATCGTTGATGTGACCTCTGCTGGGGCATCATGCAGATGTTGAGATGATTGTCAGATTCGAGATGACCGATGTGAGCGCGGCCTCTGCCAGTGATGGCAGAGGCCGCGCTTCTTGATGCAGAGTGACTGGGTAGGATGCCTAGACCATATGGAACGGACGGGCTCGACTACCTCGGTCACGCGAACCCGAAGAGGGGAGGGAACGCGAGCGCGACGAAGGCCGCCCAGATCGCGTGAGCCGGCAGATACCGCATCTGCCAGTCGATGACGGTCTGGTAGTGTGACCGCCCGGAGAGGAAGCGGAGGTGTCCCACCACGAGGAGGACCAGATTGGCCATGAGCAGGAGGTTCTCGCCCAGGGCGGCCGCCTTGTTGGGGGAGAGACCATACGCGGCCAGCCGGACCACGATTCCCGAGAGCGCGATCCCGTCCGCGACCAGAGCCAGGACCACCAGTGCCAGCACGACCCCGTCCCACCAGTCGGCGGGCTTCTCGACGTCGCGGGCGCTCATCGTGTACAGCACGAGACCGAGCACGAGAGCCAGCACGACGTCGAACATGATGAGTAGGTCGCGGTCCGCCGCGGGGCCCTGACCGGTCAAGGCCATCGTGATGATTAGCCCGAGCAGAAGCAGGACGAAGAGCGGTGTGAAGATCCGGGCGAGCACAGGCGCCATGGTCTCTATCGCGCCCTTCTTCTTCTCCACGAGGTAGGCTGCCACCACCATCACGCCGCAGCACCCGAACACCGCCAGCCAGTTCACAATGAGTGGCGTGATGTCGATCCCCACCAGAGAGAACATGCCCCCTGCGACGCCGATGAGGACCATCCCTCCGAGAGCGAGCAGCACCGAGTAGATGAACACCTCTCCTGCGAACCGCACGAAGTCCAGTCTGAGGTTGGGCCTGCGCCATCCCGGTCCGGTGTACAGGGCCATGAGGAGGAGAAGAAGCGCGATGGGCACGTGCAGTGCCGCCAGGACCTGTGTGTGATAGGGGGGATGGCTGGGGTAGACGTTCACTGCAAGGGCAAAGAGAGCGAAGGTCAGTGCAGCGACCGCCGCGAAGCGAGGCTGGAGGGCTCGTCTCCAGATGAGGTAGATCGCTACTGGTGGGAAGGCAAAGAGCGCCGCGTTCCTTGCATAGATGAGGGCGCTCTCCTCCGCGACCGGATGCCCGAAGAGCGCGGGGATCTTCCCCAGGAGCCCGCCGAGGAGGGCCAGCAGGAGAACCACCACGATCTCGGTCCGGTGCTTGCGGCGAGCGTTCTCGTCGGCGGCCGGTACCAGCAACTGCCGCCAGACGCTCTCCGTTGAGACCTTGGCGAACTCATCGTGCAGGGTCTCGGCGTCACCCATACGACGGATAGAGACGATGAAGGCCTCCTCGACACTCACGCCGCGCCCGGTGAGTTCGTCGATGCTGTCCCGAAGGTGAGACTCCAGTTCCTCCACGTCCTGAGCGCCAAGCGATCCGGTCGACTGAACGTGTCCGCGCCACTTCCTGATCTGTGACTCCAGGTCAAACATCGTCCGCTCCTGTCTCCCCGGGTTCAGCGAGTCGCTCCAGGGCGCTGTTGACGACGTCCCACTGTTCCTTGAGACGTCCCAACTCGGCCTTGCCCTGACGTGTGATGCTGTAGTACTTCCTCCTCCGTCCGCTGCCGGCGGTTCTCCAGGTCGACCTCACGAAGCCTGCCGCCTCCAACCGGTGCAGCACGGGGTAGAGCATGCCGTCGGTCCACGCGATGCGCTCTCCGGAGACCTCCCGTACCTTCCTGATGATGGCGTACCCGTAGCTGTCGCCCCGCACCAGAAGGGATAGCACGATCGGAGTCGCCGAGGCCGCCACCAGGTCTTTCTGGATGTCCACGGGTGCGCCTCTCCTTGACTACGTCTGCGCGCCGGAGGTCCCTGCTGCCACTACACTGCTATCATAGTACATCTATGCATAGCAGTGCAAGGTATTTGTGTGCGCCTGGTCGAGCGGATTGATGGTGCGACACGGGGCTGCCCATTGTGCTACAATGCCAGTCCCGTTGCCCATTGGCGCGGGGTTGAACACCACCACCACCACTTGAGAGCCTCTATTGAACGCGCTCCTGATCTACCCCAGCAACCCCGAGACCTTCTGGAGCCTCACGCACGCCCTCAGGTTCATCAACAGGAAGGCCGCATCACCGCCTCTCGGGCTTCTGACGGTCGCCGCGATGCTGCCTGTCGAGTGGAACCTCCGTCTCGTTGACCTGAACGTCAATGACATGACCGACGATGACCTTGCCTGGGCCGATTGCGCCCTCGTGAGCGGCATGATCGTGCAGAGGGAGTCCGCGCTCAAGGTCGTCGCCCGCTGCAAGTCGGCAGGCCTGAGAGTGATCGCGGGCGGGCCGCTCTTCGCGTCCGAGGATGAGCGGACGAGGTTCGACGACGTCGACCACTTCGTGCTCAATGAAGCGGAGCTGACGCTCGCGCCGTTCCTGGAAGACCTCGGACGCGGTCAGGCGCGCCGCGTCTACCAGACGGACGAGTTCGCTGATATGGCTGCCACTCCAGTGCCCCGGTGGGATCTCGTGAATCCACGCGAATACGCCTCCCGAGGCATCCAGTTCTCGCGGGGCTGTCCGAACGACTGCGAGTTCTGCGAGGTCACGCAGCTCTTCGGACATCGCTGGAGGACGAAGCCCGTCGCGCAGGTGATCGCAGAACTCGACACTCTCTACGGTCTCGGATGGCGAGGTGTGGTCCCGTTCGTGGATGACAACTTCAACGCCCGAGGGAAGTGTCTTCGCGACGAGTTGCTGCCCGCCCTGATTGAGTGGAGGAAGGGCAAGAATGGGATGAGCTTCAGCGCTCAGGTCACCATCGGTCTTGCCGACGATGCCGAACTCATGGAGATGATGGTGAGCGCCGGGTTCCACACCGTGTTCATCGGGATCGAGACGACGGACGAGGCGAATCTAGCGGAGTGCCACAAGAGGCAGAATCGGCATCGGGACCTCCTCGCAGACGTCAAGCGGATCCAGGGGGTGGGGCTCCAGGTTCAGGCAGGCTTCATCGTCGGATTCGACGGAGATACTCCATCGGTCTTTGAGCGCATGGCCGAGTTCATACAGAAGAGCGGAATCGCGACCGCGATGGTCGGGCTCCTGCAGGCGCCGGTCGGTACGGCCCTGTACAGGAGGCTCGATCGCGAGGGGCGGATTCGTGTCGACCTGTCCGGAGACAACTGCGACGGCACAACCAACATCGTCCCACGCATGGGTCTCGACTCGCTCCACGCGGGTTACAGGCAGCTCCTGCGAGACCTGTACGCGCCGACGAATTACTACCGGCGTGTGAGGACCTTCATCAGGGAGTACCGGCCGCCGAAGACGAGCGTTCGCCTCACACGGCTGCACGTCCTGGCCGTCATCAGGTCCTTCTATTACCTGATCTTTGCCGGGAAGGAGCACTGGCGGTATCCGGGACTCCTGTTCTGGACCCTCTTCAGGCGTCCTCGGGCGCTACCTGTCGCCTTCGTGCTCGCCATCTACGGGTACCACTACCGCAAGTGCTGCGAGCCCCTCATCGGGACGGACATCTCTGGATCCGCCCGCTGCTGAGCCCGCCGGATCACGTCTACCTCCCGCCCTCCAGCTGTCCGGCGCCTGCCGCGGATCGCGTCTACCTCCCGCTCCTCGAGGATCGACCCACAGGCTGCTTCGGGGGGCGGTTCTCGGGCTTCGCCTGTGGTTCGCTCTTGGGCTGCTTCGATGGCTCTCCCTTCGGCGCCTTCATGGGGATGTTCTTCAGCTTGCCGGATGGGCGTGTCGGTCTGCTGCGAGCCATCTGGTCGGCGCGCTTCCGGGACGCGTCAGCGCGATCCAGCTCCTTCCTGGGGGCAGACGGCGTGGGAGACCACTTGCCCGCGTCGCGCTTGCGCCATCCGTCGCTCTCCTTCCGGTAGATGTTCCCCTTCCTGTCCGCGAAGACGTCGTTCGGCCTCTTCACCGTCTTCGGCCTCTTGAGCGGGCTCAGCTCGCTGGGCTTCCGCTCGCTCGGCTTCCTGAGGGTGGCAGACGGCCGTGGTCCCGGCGCCTGGGCGAAGTCGTGGCCGGTTCGGCTGGCGTCGATGTGCTTCGGTCCGGTCCTGCGGATGCCCTTCTGTCTCGCCTTGTAGAGGTTTCGGTCGTGTGTCTTGCGCGCGGGGTGGTAGCCCGCGTAGAGGCCGTTCTGGAAGCCGTCATGGTGTCCGTGGTGGTACCCGTGGTGGTATCCGTCGTGGTAACCGTCGTGGTACCCGTCGTAGTACCCGTGGCGATAGCCATTCACGTAGCCCGCGGGTCCCCACCACCCCCAGCAACAGGGGCGGTCGAACCAGAAGTGGATCCACTGGAGACTGATGCCGGCGCAGAGGCCCCACCCGGTGTAGGGATTCCAGTGGGCGCCGTAGCCCCACGTGTGGGGTCGGGCGTAGTAGTAGTAACCGTACCACGGGTCGTACCAGTAACCCGTGCCGTAGACGATGCACCCATGGTAGACGTACGAGCCGAGGTACCCGGGCGTGTACCCCACGTAGACGACGTCGGGGGTGTGGTCGTAGATGTAGACGTACCTGACATTGTAGATCGGGCAGTCGGCCTCGATGTCGCGGATCTCATCCGGCACCCACGTCGCGACCTCCCACGGTCCATCGGGGTAGTCGGCCACGAACCAGATGGCCTCGTCGCAGCAGTAGTACGTTCCGTCGACGAGGAGCACCGACTTGTCGGTGTTGACGGCGTAGGCAACACCGTCCGCGCAGCGCTCAAACTCCGGGCTGCCATCGTAGGCCACCACCAGCGACGCGGTCCTGCGGTCGACCTCGGCGGTCTGGGGAACCCAGTTCTCGAGCGCGGCCTCCTTCGCTTCCTGGGTCCCGGCCACACTCGCCAGGACGTCCCCCATGTCAGACTCCGCGGGGATCCTGGCGAAGTCCGCCGGGAGGCCATCAGGCGGGACGTGGGTCCAGCCGTTGCTCGTCATCGAGCGCGACGTGTACCACCGCCCGGAAAGGAGGACGAAGTACTGCTGGCTGGCTATGTCCATGAGGACATCGTCCTCGGTGTTCCGCATATACAGAAGCCTGGTTCCTTCGATGGGCGCGAACTCGGGCTCGCCGTTCGTCTGAATGAGTTCGGC
>CAZLTC010000070.1:0-10009 GCA_964562405.1 uncultured bacterium
GCGGTCGTCGAGGCGACGGTCAGGGCCGTACGGGAGTTCGGGACGGGCGCATGCAGTTCGAGAGTCCTCACCGGCACGACGAGCCTGCACTCGGAGCTCGAGCGACGGCTCGCCCGCTTCAAGGGCACCGAGGACGCCGTTGTCTTCAGCGCAGGGTTCCTCGCCATGATGGGGACGGTGAGCGCGATAGCGTCAGAGGGCGACGTCGTTTTCAGTGACGAGTTGAATCACGCGAGCATCGTCGAGGGCTGCCGGCTCACCCGCGCGCAGGTCGTCGTGTACAGGCACGACGACATGGGTGACCTGGAGGCGAAGCTGTCGTCGTGCGACGCGCCGGGTGGAAGGCTGGTGGTGACGGACGGCGTCTTCAGCATGAAGGGCTCCGTGGCGAACCTCCCGGGCATCAAGCGGCTCGCCGACGAGTATGGAGCGCGCGTCATGGTCGACGATGCGCACGGGACGGGAGCCATCGGGGAGACCGGCCGGGGCACGCTCGAGCACTTCGGGATGGAAGGGCAGGTCGACCTCGTCTGCGGGACTTTCAGCAAGTCGCTCGGCACTATAGGGGGCTTCACCGGAGCGACCTCCGACGTGGTGACCTTCCTCAAGCTGCAGTGCAGGGAGTTCATATTCACCGCGAGCCCACCGCCGTCGTCCATGGCAACTGTCCTCGCGTGCCTGGACGTGATAGAGAGCGAGCCGCAGTTGATGCAACGCCTGAGGGCAAACACGCGGCTGGTGAAGGACGGGCTCGCGGAGCTGGGGTATCCCCTCGAGGACACGGTCACGCCGATCATCCCCGTCCTCATCGGGGACGACGAGAAGACGTTCACAATCGCGGGCGCGCTTGAAGACGAGGGCGTCGTCGTCAATCCGGTCGTTCCGCCGGCGGTTCCGTCTGGATCCTCGCTCATCAGAGTGAGCGTGATGGCGAGTCTGAGCGCCGACGAGATCGGGCTGGCCGTGGAGAAGTTCGGAGTCGTCGGAAGGAAGCTAGGGGTCATCTGATGGTAGCTGCTACGCGCGCGGCGTGGTGGACGCCCAGGTTCCTGCGCGACTACGTAGTCACGATGCGGCCGTACCTTCTGTTCGTGTCCGGGGCGGCCGGGCTCGTCGGCCTCTCGTTCACGCCCGAAATGCCGCTGCCGCGCGTGTTTGTGGCGTTCGTGGCCCTCTTCCTTTCGTACGGTTTCGGTCAGGCGCTCACGGACTGCTTCCAGACGGACACCGACTCGCTGTCCGCTCCCTATCGTCCTCTCGTGCGCGGCACCATCACGCGACGGCAGGTCTTCACGGTGAGCATGGCCGGGCTCACCGTCGTGGTCGTCGCACTCTGCGCCCTCAATCCTTGGATACTCGTCCCCGGTGCTGCCGCAGTCGTCGGCCTGCTCACGTACACGTCACTCAAACGGACCTGGTGGGGCGGGCCGCCGTGGAACTCCTGGATCGTCGCGCTCCTCCCGGTCATGGGATGGCTCTGCGGCGGCGGGTCGCCGGCGACGCTGTGGGCTCTGGCGGCTGGCGCTCCACGCGTCTTCCTTGCGGCCGTCCTCGCCGTGTTCTTCGGATACGCAAACTTCGTAGTGATGGGTTACTTCAAGGACATATCCGCCGACAGGAAGACCGGGTACCGCACGTTCCCCGTGGTCTTCGGCTGGCAGCCGGCGGCCGTCTACGGGGACGTCACCGCGGCGCTCTCCGCGGGCCTGGCGGCCTGGGTCGTGTCGCGCGGGGGTTGGGGAGCGTGGAGCATCGCGTTCCTCGCGGCCGGCATCGCGCTGCACGTCTTCGCGCAGGTGTCCGTACACCGGTCTAGTGACGAGCGTACGGTCGGCGCGCCGATCGCGCACGGCGTGAGGGCCCTCGTCCTGTATTGCGCGGCGATCTCGGCGTCGAACCACGTGGCGTGGGTCCCGGCGCTGCTCGTCTTCTACGTCCTCTTCGAAGCGGTGCTCAGGCTTCGACCGCAAGAGGCCCAGGTCTGAGGCTCAGCCCGACGCCGAGTCCCGAACCGGACTCGGGAGGCCACGCATGGCACTCGTCCTTCTGAATCCCCGCGCAAACTACGGCCGCGCGCGCGCCGCGTGGAGCCGAGTGGTGCCTTTCGTCGAAGAGCGGCTCGGGCGGGTCGGGGTGATGGAGGTGGCCTCCGGGAGCGACGTCGACGACGCCGTCCGGTCGGCGCTTGCGGCGGGAGAGCGCACGTTCGTAGCGGCCGGCGGCGACGGGACGGTCAACTCCGTAGCGACCTCTCTTCTCACGTCCGATGGCGCGGGAGACGCCGCGATGGGAGCGGTCGGGCTCGGGTCGAGCAACGACTTCCACAAGCGCGACCGCCCGGGAGAGCGGCTGGCAGACGTGCCGGTGAGGCTCGACCGCGCCGGAGCGCGGCCGCAGGATGTCATCCGCATCGACTACGAGGACGAGACCGGTTCACCCGGAACGCGGTACGCTGTCCTGAACGCCAGCCTGGGCATCACGGCCGCGGCTAACGCCTGCTTCAACGAGGCGCCCGGTCCGGTGAGGCTCGCGCGTCACCTGTCCATGGACGCGGCCATCGTCGCCTCTGTCCTTCGCACCCTGGCGTACTACCGTGACATCCCCTGCGATCTGTGGGTCGATGACGGCCACGAGGGGACCGTCATGGTCTCGAATCTCGGCGTCATCAAGAACCCCCACTTCGCGGGGAGCTTCTGCTACGATACTCCCATCGAGATGGACGACGGCAGGCTGGGGGTCAACCTCTGTGAGAGGCTGACGCCTTTCCAGTCGCTCGTCACCCTCGCGGCACTGAGTCGACGGAGATTCGCGGGACGGCCCAAGACCAGGTCTTGGGTCGCGGCCACCGCCCGCGTCGAGGCGCGGACCGCGTTCGCGCTCGAGACGGACGGGGAGGTCAGCCTGGTGAAGAGCGCGAGGTTCGCCGTGATGCCGCGCTCTCTCGTGTGCTGTGGCTGAGGAGGTATCGAGTGGCCCTCATGGACGAGATCCTCGAGAACGTCGGGATCGGCGAGTGGGTCAAGGCCTTCGCACGCTCCCCGGCGCAGGCCAACGCGCCACACGAATCGGACGCCGAGCTCGTGGAACTGCCGGGCAACCCGGATGTTCTCCTCGCGGTCACGATCGACACCATCTCTGAGGAGATACTCGAGGGCCTCTACGAGGACCCCTACACGATGGGATGGGTGGCGGCGATGGCGTCGCTCTCGGATCTAGCGGCCGTGGGCGCGGACCCGCTCGGCATCCTGCTGTCGGCGTCCGTGCCTCCGGACGGAGATGACGAGTTCGTCGAGCGAGGCGGTCGCGGCGTCGAAGAGGCGTGCAGGACGCTCGGCGTCTTCGTTCTGGGCGGCGACACGAACTCGGCGCAGTCGGCGGCCTTCACAGGGTGCGCCGTCGGGACCGTGCCGCGCGGATCTGCCATCACGCGTCGCGGGTTGGAGCCCGGGAACCCGGTCTACCTGAGCGGTCGGGCCGGAGTGGGCAACGCTCTCGGATTGGCGAAGCTGGCCCGCTTAGGCGAGGGCGTCTTCCCGGAGGAGCGCTACCGTCCCACGGCGCGGCTCGCGCTCGGGCGCTCTCTCCGCGGAGTGGCGCGCGCGTGCATGGATACGAGCGACGGCGTCCTGACCACACTGGACCAGCTCATGCGCCTGAACGGCTTCGGCTTCGAGATCGAGTGCGAATGGGAGAGGCTGTTAGCGCCCGACGTACTGGAGTTCTGCGGCGCCACCGGGACGCCTCCCTGGATGATGCTCGCCGGACCGCACGGAGAGTTCGAACTCGTGTTCGCCGTGGCCGGGACCGACGGGACGGACGCGGCGCCCCCGTGGGCCGCCCCGGCGAGACCGGACATCGCTCCACGGGAGCGCGACGCGGAGCCTCTCCTCATAGGCACGGTGCAGGAGCGGCCCGCGCTGACGCTGGTCCTGCCCTCGGGGCAGCGAACGGACGTCGGGATGGCGAGAGCCCGCAACCTCCTGGAGTCGACGGCCGGCGACCTCTCTCTATATGTCCGCGAGTTCCGGAAGCTCGGTGCGGAATGGGGGCTCGAGTAGCTAGCACGGAGGGGCACTTGGGTGCGGAGTGGGACCTGGGCACGGAGGTCGACTTGGGCGCGGACATAGGGACGATACACGGTAGCGTCTTCGCGGCAGCGGCGGCCCACCCGGACGCGGCGGCGCTCATGTACAGGCGCGGCGGGGGCTGGGTCCGCGTAACGTACGCGTCCCTCGTCGACGCCGTGAGCAAGGCCGCGGAGCGTCTGATGACTCTCGGGCTGCGCAAGGGAGACGTGGTCGGCATCGCCAGCCCCAACCGTCCCGAGTGGATCATCGCGGACCTCGCGGTCCTGTCGGCAGGAGGCATCGTCGTGCCGGTCTATCCTACGCTGCCGATCGGCCAGCTATCCTACATCGCGAGAGACTCAGGCATGCGCTTCTTGCTTGTGGGCGATCCCAGGAATCTGGAGGCCGCTGCCGCGATTCGCGCCGACACGCCCGCTCTCGAGGATGTAGTGCGGCTCGATGAGTGGAGCGGGCTGCTCGGAGGCACCGCGGGCCGCACTGACGTGGCGAGCCCTGGTACGATCGACACGGCGGGCCGCGCCATGGCGAGCCCGGACACGGCCGCCGCTCGAGGCCGCGCCAACTCAACGCCCCCCGACGCAGGCGTCGCGCCTGACGACCCCGCCACGATCGTCTACACCTCGGGCACGACCGGCGAGCCCAAGGGTGTCGTGCTCACGCACGCTAACATCGCGTCGAACGCGCGCTCTCTCATATCCACGTACAAGATCGGACCGTCGGATTCCGCGGTATCGTACCTTCCCCTAGCCCACATGTTCGAGCGGACGTGCGGTCACTACGTCTTCCTGTTCGCGGGCGGGACGGTCGCCTACGCGGAGGGACTTGCCGCGGTCGTTCGCGACGTGGCCGACGTCAGGCCGACCGTGCTCATCGC
Source organism: uncultured bacterium (assembly GCA_964562405.1). Lineage (GTDB taxonomy): Bacteria > Joyebacterota > Joyebacteria > Joyebacterales > Joyebacteraceae > WJLY01. The sequence goes on from CAZLTC010000070.1 coordinate 4,963, forward strand.
CGTTCCTCGCGTGCTGGAGCGCGCGTACGACACCGCCGTCGCGAGGGTCGAGCGCGGCTCGTCGCTTCGCCGCGGCCTCGTGCGCCGCGCCTTCTCGGTCCTGAACGAGCGGGCGAACCGCCGCTATCAGCAAAGGTCCGTGTCGCCGTGGCTCTGGCTGCGCTGCCGCGCGTACGACAGACTCGTCGCGTCCAAGTTCCGTGAGGTCGGTGGCGGCAGGCTTCGTCTCATCGTCTCCGGTGGCGCCCCGCTCGACAAGAGGATCGGAAAGATCCTCCACGTCCTCGGGTTCGGAGTCGTCGAGGGCTACGGCATGACGGAGGCGTCGCCCGTCATAGCGTGCGGGCTTCCAGGGAAGCACAGGTTGGGCACCGTCGGGAGACCGCTCGATGGCGTCGACGTGCGGATAGGGGAGGGCGGCGAGATCCTCGTCCGCGGCCCCAACATCATGAAGGGGTACCTCGGCAAGCGCGAGGCCTCGGAAGCCGTGCTTGGCCGGGACGGCTGGCTCCACACGGGAGACCTCGGCGAGTTCGACGACGACGGGAACCTTGTGGTCACCGGCAGGATGAAGGACATCATCGTGACCTCCTATGGCAAGAACGTGGCGCCCACTCCCGTGGAGGAGAGGATCGCGAAAAGCCGCTTCGTGTCGCAGGCCGTCGTGTTCGGTGACAACAGGCAGAGCCTCTGCGCGCTGCTCGTTCCGGCGACGGGTGAACTGGAGCGGTACGCTGCCGAGAACGGGCTCGGGAACCTCTCGCTCGGGGAACTCCTAGAGCACACCGCCATCAGAGGGCTCTTCGACGAGGAGATCAAGCGTTCGAACGCGGAGGGGGCGCGGTTCGAAAGGGTGACCGGCTTCGTCATCGTCCCGGAGCCGTTCACTCCTGAGAACGGGATGCTGACTCAGACCCTCAAGCTCCGCAGGAAGGTCATCGGCGAAACCTATGCCGACCGGATAGACGCTCTGTACAGGAGCAGGACTGTCGATCAAGCGGCCGGCGGCAGGGAGCGCGGTGCTCGGGAGACATAACATGCGCATTCGAGGCAAGAACGTCGTTGTGACCGGTGCCTCGTCGGGCATCGGGCGCGCTCTCGTGTTCGCGCTCGCGGGCAGGGGAGCCGAGCTCACGATCGCCGCCCGAAGGATCGAGCTGCTCTCGGATACGGCAAGCGAGGCGGCGGAACGATTCCCCGATTCTCCGGCGCCGGTAGCTGTCCGATGCGACGTGACCGACGCGCGCGGCGTCGCGGAACTCGTGGGAGGGGTCGTCGAGCGTCTGGGGTCGGTGGACGTGCTCATCAACAACGCCGGCGTGAGCGCGTTCGGCTCGGAAGCGCGCACGTCAATCGCCGACTATCGTGACGTGATGGAGGTAAACTTCTACGGGGCGCTGAACTGCATGCGCGAGGTCCTGCCGTTCATGGTCCGTAGGGAGAACGGACTCATCGTCAACGTCCTCTCGGTGGCCGCCCTCCACGGTGTGCCCTATCTTTCGGCCTATTGCGCGAGCAAGTCAGCGCTCGGCGCCGTGAGCGAGTGCCTGAGGGCGGAGCTGGCCGACGCAGGTGTGAGGATATCTCTCGTCTATCCCGGATACGTGGACACGGGGATCTTCGACTCCGAGAAGAAGGTCGGCGGGGCCAGACGCCCGTCCGGGGAATACGAGCCGGCGGACGTGGTCGCGGAGAAGATAGCGCGCGGCATCGAACGCGGGACGAGCGACATCTACCTGACGGTCCGGGGGAGGGCGCTCTCTGTCCTGCGCGGCCTGGCGCCGTCTGTCGTGGACTCGGTGATGCGGAAGATAGCGCGCGAGCTGAAGTGCCCGGAGAAGGCCGGCGGAGTCTGAGGACAGGTCTCCGCGGTCGCGGCGCACCCGCCGCGGTCAAGAGGGGAGCCGCCATGAGCAGACCGAAGCTCCAGATCATCGTCCTCTTTCAGAACCTCGGCGACCAGGAGGCCTACTACGCGCGTTCGCCCGCGCCACCTCTCTCCGGAGCGCTTGTCGCCGGCCTGACGCCGCCCATCGTCGACGTGGAACTACTGCACGAGATGGTCAGGCCGATCGACTACGAGACCGACGCCGACTTCATAGCGCTCAGTTTCATGGACTTCTGCGCCCCGCACGCCTACGACGTCGCCGCACGGTTTCGCAAAGCGGGCAAGACGGTCGTCGCAGGAGGCAAATGGGTCTCGACATTCCCGGACGAGGCCGCGCCGCACTTCGACTCCATCGTCGTGGGGGAGGCCGAGCGCATCTGGCCGGAGGTAGTCGAGGATCTCGTGGCCGGGCGGCTCAGGGGACGCTACGACGCGCCGTTCGCTCCTCCGCTCGACGGCATCCCGCCACCTCGCTACGACCTCATCGAGCCCGAGTTTGACGTCCCGGTCGTCACCGAGGCGACCCGCGGGTGCCCCTACGACTGCAGCTTCTGCCAGCTCACTATCCGGAGAGGCCCTTTCAGGACGCGCCCGGTCGGGGACGTCATCAACGACCTGACCGCCACATCGGCGCTTCCTCTACACAAGCGCAAGTTCGCGATGCTCTACGATAACAATCTCGGCGGCGACCTCGGGTATGCGAAGGAGCTGCTCACTGAGATCGCGAAGCTCAAACTCTGGGCGCTCGGAACCCAGTTCAGCTTCGACTGCCTGCACGACGACGAGTACGTGGACCTGCTGGCGAAGGCGAACTGCACGCTCGCGTTCATAGGTCTCGAGTCGCTGAGTGAGCCCAGCCTGGCGTCGGTCCACAAGAAGCAGAACAAGGTGGAGGAGTACAAGGAGCTCTTCGAGAAGCTCAAGCACCACGGGATCATGACGATGACGGGACTCATGCTGGCCCTGGACGAGGACACCCCGGAGTACTACGAGAGCCTCCCGAAACACATAGACGAGATAGATCCCAGCGTCATCCTGCTGTCCATCTCCATTCCCATCCCGGGTACCCCGTTCCACAAGAAAGCGCTCGAGGAGGGGCGCATAATCGATACGGACCTCTCGCACTACGAGGGCGACCACCTTGTGATCACACCGAGGCTCGTCACCCCCGAACAGGTGTTCGACGCGTTCCAGCGCGTCAACAGGTCGTTCTACTCCAGGGGGAAGATCGCGAGGAGATGGGCCAGCCTCATCCACAGCTACAGGCGGGCCGGCAACCCGCTGACGTGGTGTTTTCATGCGGGCGTGATGTCCTACGTGTATCTCAAGCTCTCGGTCTTCCAGCGAGACCACGCCGAGCAGCGCGTCTATCCTCTGCAGGCGTCGAGAGCATTTTCGGAGAAGACCGGGCCCACGACGGGGCCCGGCGGTCCGCGCTGACCGCGCGGGAAAAGGAGGGTCACGCAATGAAGCGCCTTGCCCGTCCGGTTCTCTTGATCGCTGCCGTGGTGGAGTTCGTCCTTCGCGGCATTCCGGCGCTCTTTGGTTCGCCCGCGATAGCGAGGCTGTTCGGCCTCGAGTACCTGCCCGGTTTCATACCGTACGTCCACGCCTTCGGAGCGGTCATGATCTGCCTGGGAGTGCTCTTCTTCTTCGCAGCCCGTGAGCCCGAGAGGCACCTGCTGGTCGTCAACGTAGCCATCCTGCGATTCGCGCTCGGGATCGCCGCGCAGTTCGGTTCCTACTTCCAGCTTGGGGCTCTGAACTACTTCTGGTGGACACACATGACAATAGACATCGTTCTGCTCGTTCTGCTTGTGATCGCGAGGAGGGGCCTGACGTCGTCCGAGCAGTAGGTGGCCCGTTCTCTAGCTCCCCGATATCCGAACCGTCGCGTAGTCCCAGTAGACGCGTCCGTTGTACTCCGCGCCCGCGAGGACCGTCGTCCGTCGCGAATGGCCCTGAGGCAGCGATTCGGTCGCGATGAAGAGACCCGACGGGTCGATCATTCCCACCACCGAGTCGGACACCCTCCACTCGAGCGGCAGGTCCACCGGCTCTCCGTCTGTCGCGAACACCCCGGCCGTGAACTGGTAGCTTTCTCCCTCGGCGACCGTGACCGACTTGGGTGACAGGCGGACGGTGAGCTCCGGGTCCGGCAGGTCGATCACGACGGCGGCGGATCCGCGGAAGACGCCTCCGTTTCCGACGCGAGCCTCGGCGACGATCGTCCCGCGAGGCCGCTGCCACGAGTTGGCGTCCACGTTGAGGTCGGAGGCCGTGAACACGCCTTCCGGCGAGATGTGGCCGATGTGCTGCGGCGCGACGTTCCACGTCACGGGGAGACCGACGTCCTGGCCGTCCGGGCCGAGCACCACGGCTTCGAATTCCATCGACCCCGACGGAGGCACCACAGCGAAGGCCGGCTTGACCATCACGCGCACCGGCTGCCCCTGGACGCGCACTTGCACGTGAGCCCGGTCGCTCAGCGTGGAGCCGTTGTCGAGCGTGGCCCGCGCTCCGATGACGCCCTCGTGAGGTCCGAACTCGTCGGACGCGGGATTCTCGTACTCCGGGTTCGCGGTGAAGAGCCCATCCGGGGTGATCGTGCCGAGGTCCTCCGGGAAGACGGCCCACTCGGTGGTCCAGTCAAGAGGTTCCTCGGCGCCGATCACCCTGGTCTCGAACTGAATGTCCTGCCCGGGTGCGACGACCGGGCTGTGCGGATACACGCGCAGCTTCATCGCCGGCCCGCCGTCACGAACGATGACTCGCGCGGCGTCGGAGGCCACCCCCGAGCTGGTCTCGATGGAGGCCACCACGGCTCCCATCCACACGCCGCCGGACGCGGGATCCGGCATCTCGTCCGACGCGGTGAAGACGCCCGTACGGTCGATGGAACCGATCCACTCCGGACGGACCGTCCACTCGACGGGAGCGTCGAGAGGTTCCCCGCCTGGGCCCTCAACGACGGCCTCGAACTGCACGTCTCCGCCCGCTAGCACGGCGGCCTCGCGAGGCCTCACGCGCACGCGCACGCCGGCGGGTCCGGCCTCGCGAATCTCCACGCTGGCGAACCCGCGAGCCGGGCCGTCCACCGTGGCGACCGTGGCCACGAGCTTGCCGACGGCCTCGTCCGGGCCGGCCGTGAAGCTGCCG
>CAZLTC010000070.1:10109-12925 GCA_964562405.1 uncultured bacterium
TCCGTTGAGCGTGTAGAAGAGCCACGATACGTCTCTGAGCTTCACACCGGAGCCGTCGCTTATCTCTATCGTCACGATGTGCTCTCCCTCGTCGAACCTGTCAGGAGGGGAGTACATGATGTAGCTGTCGGTGATCTCCGCGAGGCCGGTCACGTCGCGTTCGTCGACGTACAGCCTCACGATACCACCCTCTATCGGCGGGTATATCGAGGCGACGATCTCGACGTTGCCGGCACTCACGACCGAGTTGTCGGCAGGGGTTATCGGATCGATCGACGAGGAAGCAAGCTGCATGTCAGGCACGGTCTGAACCGTTTGGGAGACGCGTCCGTAGTGCACGGCCACGAGCGCAAGTGCGGCGACGCACACCGCCGCCACGCTCCAGGCGAGCCGAGGCGAACGGAGCCTGGCGCGCCAGACTCCCCGGCCTTCCGCCTCCCTGAGCCTGGCGAGCAGCCTCGTCCTGTAGAAGGGAGGAAGATCGACCGTGTCGAGTTGCTGAAGGAGTTCCTCGACACGTTCGTCGCCCATCTTCGTACTGCGTCTCTCATCGCTCTGGTTGCTTCTCATCAGACCTTCCCCTCGAGGAGTTGGGCGAGCATCGTCTTCGCTCTGGCTATCCTCGACTTCACGGTCCCCAGCGTGCATCCGGCCGTCTCGGCGATCTCTTCGTAGCTGAGCTCGTCGATGTAGCGAAGGGTGATGGCCTCGCCGAAGACCTGCGGTAGCCGCGCGATGGCCTGCCTCAGTACGAGCGCCCGTTCTTTCTCGATGACGGCGCGGTCTCCGGAGCTTGGTACGGAGACCCTGGGAGGCTCCGCCTCGAAATGCTCCCGCCAGAGCTCCGCCCTGCGCGCGGTCTTTCGATACCTCTTCTTGAGCGTGTTGACCGCGATGCGATAGAGCCATGTGAACGGGTCAGAGTCGCCGCGAAACCGTGGGTATGCCCTCATCGCTTTGATGAAAGCTTCCTCTGTGAGGTCCAGCGCCTCGTGGTAGTCACCGGTCATTCCGTACATGACGTTGAAGAGCCTCCTGTCGTAGCGAGCGACGATGTCCTCGAAATCAGGCTTCGCCATCTACTTCCTCCGAAGGCCTTTCCATCTCTTAGAGGCTGTGCGGGCGCCGCTTGTTCCCGGCCGCCTCTAGCCTCCGCTAGAACGAGTGACCGAGGCTCACCATAAACACGTGCTCCGTGTGCGTCTGCTCGGGCTCCTCCCGGTCGTCGCGGTCGATGAGCCAGTACTCCGCGTGCAGGTCGTATTCTCCCGCCACGAGGCGTGTCGCCAACGTATACTGCACCCGCGTGTAGTCCCACGTGCTGCCGTCGATGCCCAGCGCCCAGCGGGCTCCCGCTCTCACCGTCCAGACGCGCGGCCTCACCTCGCAGCGTATCTCCCCGGATGCCGTCCACGTGTCGGCCGTCTCGGGGGAGCGGGATCGCGACCACGAGCCGTTGCTCAGGACCCGCACCGGTCCGCGCCTCCATGATCCGCCGAGCGAGCCGTACGAGTACGCATAGTCGTAGGTGTCGTAAGGGACGCGGTCGTGCCTGGCAACGGCGTAGGCACGCGCAAGTCCGCCCCCGGCATCCCACGAGAGCTCGGACCTGCCGTACACCCTGAGACCGTATTCGTCCGGCGACTGCTGCAGGCCGCCCGTGAACGCCTCCGCCCATCCCGACAGCCTGAGCGGCTCGAGCGGCCGACACGCGAACTCGAGTTCCAGCGACTCCTCCCCAGGGCCCGTATCGAAACTCCCGGCCGAGTAGTAGTCCAGGCTGCAGGAGACGTACTCCAGGGACACCCTGTTGTCCAGACCCTTCTCAAGGCCGGCCGAGGCGCGCGCGCAGACGCCGTCGCCCTCGTAGTCTCCCGAAGACGAGCTTCGCGCCACCTCCAGCTCACCCCTCAGGATGCCGTGCTTCGCGCGGATGACACCTGCGGTCGCGTGGTTGCGGAGAGGCTCTGTGATGCGTTGTTCCTCGGGGACCGACTGCTCTCGGTCGAGGACGGACACGTGGACGAGCGACGCCTGCAGCCCGTCGTTCCATGCGTACGTCGCCTCGCCGCCGAGCGCGAAACGCGAGTAGATCCCGAAGCCGGCCAGCGTGTCCGACTCGCTGATCCTCATGCCCAGCAGCGTCGCCGACGCCCCGCCCGCGCTCGCTTCCAGCACGGCCCCAAGCCCGGATGCCCAGTCGAGCGTCGTGGCCGAGAGCGAGGGGAACACGCTTCCGCACTCGAGACCGAGGGAGCGGTTGCGTGCCTCCACGCGCCAGTCCAGTTCGTCGTTGTAGAGCGGGTTGTGTTGTGCGGTCACGAGGAATGAACCGTCTCCGCGGGAGCCCGACGCGTAGAAGTCGACCGTGGGGCGGCTGGTCTCCTCGTACGTGAGAAAGACGTCGAGCGAGTCGGACTCCGTAGTGTCGGCCGTCACGTACGCCCACCCGACCTCGATGTTACCAGATACGTCCCAGCGCTCGGATGTAGGAACGGTGCCCTCGGACGGCCACCTCAGCGAGCGAGCGGTGACATCGAGCGACGTCGCGTCCAGGACACCCGCGTTGGGGGCGGGCATCTCGTTCATGAAGAAGACCCATGAGGCCTCGGCGGAACCGGACGCGTCTATCGCCGACACGGTGACCCTGTGCGCTCCGTCGGCCATCCCGCCGGGCAGGTCGAGCACGAGAGCGTCGGGGGACAACTCGGCGGCGTCCGTCATATCGGCCCCGTCGAGCGTCACGAGAACGTCCCACGGCGCGGTTAGCGGTGGGACGAACACGACGGCCACCGTCGGCGTCGGCACGTCGACGA
>CAZLTC010000071.1:0-12892 GCA_964562405.1 uncultured bacterium
GCGCCTCTGGGGCGAGCCGTACGCGGTGATCAACATGTCGGAGGCCGCGGCGGACCGGGTTCTGCGCGTCGGCCTGTCCGCAGCCAACGTGGTGCTCCCGCGCGACTCAGACGTTCAGGTGCTCGAAGTGCGCGATCCGAAGAGCCTCGACATAGAGGTCGAGCGTCTCGAGAACAGGCGAGTGGCCGTGGAGCCCGTCACGGACGGGCAGCTGGCCGAGGGGTACTATAAGCTCGCCCGCGCCGTGAGCATGCCGGAGAGCGTAACGGTCTATGGGCCCAGCCGCATAGTACGCGGCATCGGATCGGTCAAGACCGCGCCGCTTTCGATCGAAGGCAGGAGGAGCCGGGTGGAGGCCGCGCGCAGCATCGTGTTCGACGGCGACTGGAACCTGAACGCTGTTCCGAAGGAGGTGCGCGTGCTGGTCGAGGTCGAGGGGACGCAGGTGGTCCATCTGGCTCAGGTGCCAATAGACTTCAGGCGGGAGCCCGGCTTCGGCTCGGTCACGCTCGAACCCATGACTGCAGAGCTGGAGCTGTCCGGCCCCGAGCATGTGGTCACGAGACTCCGCCCAGAGGATGTTACCGTGCTCGTCGATGCGCGCGGGCTCCCGAGAGGCGTGCACCAGCTCCTTCCCGACGTTACGGTCCCCGACGGCGTGAAGGTCCTGAGCACGACCCCGGTACGCTTCACCGTCACGCTTCAGTAGTCCGAGCCCACGATTCGTCAACACAGCCGCGCTCCTGCGGGTCATGCCCTGGAAGGGTTCATGCGGGTCCTGGGAATAGAGACATCGTGTGACGAGACCGCTGCGGCCGTTCTGGAGGACGGCCGCAGGATTCTCTCGAGCGTCGTGTCGTCACAGGCGATCCACGCCGACTTCGGCGGCGTCGTACCCGAGTACGCGTCGAGAGAACACACCGGGGCGATCGTCACGGTGGTGGAACGGGCTCTCAGCGACGCGGGGCTTGGATACGACGGCATCGACGCCGTGGCTGTCACGAACCGACCGGGGCTCGTCGGGTGTCTCCTGGTGGGCGTCTCGTTCGCGAAGGCGCTGGCCTACGCGTTGGACGTGCCCATCGTGGGTGTGGACCATATGGAGGGACACATCTTCGCGGTGAGGCTCACCGACCCGGACGTCACGCTGCCGGCCGTCTGTCTCGTCGTGTCAGGAGGCCACACCGAGATCGTCGCTATCGAGGAGTGGGGACGGTACGAGACGCTCGGGCGCACAAGAGACGACGCGGCGGGTGAGGCCTTCGACAAGGTCGGGAAACTCCTGGGTCTTTCGTATCCGGCCGGTCCGCGGATCGAGGAGCTCGCGCGTGGAGGTGACCCCGCGGCGCACAACTTCCCGAGAGCCATGATGGAAAGAGGCAATCTCGACTTCAGCTTCTCAGGTCTCAAGACGGCCGTCCGCTACAGGGTCGAGGACCTGGGCGGCGTACCCGAGGGCGACGAGCTCAAGGACTTCCTGGCGAGCTTCCAGCAGGCCGTAGTGGACGCCCTGGTCACCAAGACCGTATGGGCGGCCGAGGAACGTGCCGTCCCGACGGTCTGCCTCGGAGGCGGCGTGGCCGCCAACGGCATCCTCAGACAGAGGCTCACGGAGGAAGCCACACGCCGGGGCTTCGGAGTCGTCGTTCCGCCGAAGTCGCTCTGCACGGACAACGGCGCCGTCATTGCCGCCGTGGGGCAGTCGCTGCTCGACGCGGGGACGGTCGATGATCTCACGCTCTCCGTGAGCGCCTCGAGAGAGGCCGCGCGCGCAGGCCGCCACGTGAGCTGAGCGGACAAGGCTGTGAGGCCCACGCACGCGGCGGCCAACATCAGCTGAACCACTGGAGTTGCGAGATGTCCGGAAGGTACCTCGAGGTGGCGGTTCCCCTGCCCGTCTCGGGCACATTCACATACTCGGTGCCTCAAGATCTCTCAGCCCGCGCCGTGGTGGGCACACGCGTGCTCGTCCCGTTCGGCAGAAGAAAGGTGACGGGCTTCGTCGTCGGGCGGCGCGATGACGCCGACGTCGATGGCATCCGTGACATTGCGGACGTCCTGGACGTAGACCCCGTTCTCGACGAGCGGATGATCGAGCTGACGAGGTGGATAGCCGACTACTACCTCGCCCCGTGGGGAGAGGTGCTCCGCACCGCGCTCCCGCCCGGCATCAACATGGAGAGCCGGCGGTACCTCAGGATCACGACCTGCGGGCGTCGTGCGCTCGTCCAAGCGGACCCCGCGCTGAACGAGCGGCGTCGCGCCGTTCTCGAGGCTGTCGCCGACAAGGAGAGGCTGAGCGTTTCGTCCGCGCTCCGCGCGGCCGGGCCACGCAGCGGGAGCCACTCAGACGTCGATGCTCTCGTTCGCCTGGGCCACGTCGAGCTGTTCGAAGAGGTGCGGCCCCCGAGGACCGAGGGTGGACGGGAGGCCGTGGTCAGGCTGCTCGTCACCCCCGACGAGGCCGCCGCGGCCGCGAAGGAGGTCGGGGCGCGAGCGCCCAAGCAGGCCGAAGCCCTCTCGATCATCCTCTCCTCCTCCGGCGAGATGTCCGTGAGCGAGCTGGCCTCGCGAGGAATCAGCTCGTCGATCGTCACCAGGCTCTGCGAGCGCGGTCTCGTGGAGAGGGGGGACAGGCAGGACGCCCGGCTGTCGACCGGGCTCGAGGGTTGGAGGCTCCGCGACGAGGGGGAGCTCACCGCCGAGCAGGCCCACGCCCTAGAGAGGATCAAGGCCAGGGTGGACGGGGGGGAGTTCGGCGTCGTGCTGCTGCACGGCGTGACGGGCAGCGGCAAAACGCGCGTCTACAGCGAGGGCGTGGCCGCGGCCCGCGCCGCGGGGCGCGGCGCGATCGTCCTCGTTCCCGAGATAGCGCTGACGCCTCAGATGGTCACCCGCATGAAGAAGGACTTCGGTGATGAGGTCGCGGTAATTCACAGCGGGCTGACTCTGGCCGAACGCTACGACACCTGGCGCGCGGTCAGGGACGGTCTCTTCTCCATCGTCATAGGGCCGCGGTCGGCGGTCTTCGCGCCAGTCAGGGACCTCGGCATCATCGTGGTCGACGAGGAGCATGAACACACGTACAAGCAGGGCGAGTCACCCCGGTATCACGCGCGCGACGTGGCCATAATGCGCGCGAGGGCCGAAGGGGCCGTGGTCGTGCTCGGCTCGGCCACCCCGAGCCTGGAGAGCTACCTGAACGCGAAGGATGGTAAGTACGATCTCGTAGAGCTGCCGGAGCGGATCGACGCCGGACCGCTCCCGGAGGTCGATGTCGTCGACATGAGAACGGAGCTTACGGTCGACTCGCACGGGGCGTTCACGCGGCCACTGGTCGACGCCGTCACAGACGCGCTCGACGCCGGACGGCAGGTCATCCTCTTTCTCAACAGGCGCGGCTTCGCGTCCTTCGTCCAATGCACAAAGTGCGGGCACTCCGCGAGCTGCCCCGAGTGCAACGTCTCCCTGACCTATCACTCGACCGACCGCACGATGCGATGCCACTACTGCGGCCGAACGACCGCGGCGCCTTCCAGGTGTCCCGAGTGCGATTCCATCGATCTCCGATACGGGGCCCCGGGCACCCAGCGCGTGGAGAAGTCGGTGGGCGAGCTCTTCCCAGACGCGATCGTCGCGCGCATGGACGTCGATACGACATCGAGACACGGCTCGCACTGGCGCATTCTGAAGGAGTTCGCGGAGGGCAGGACCGACATACTGCTTGGCACGCAGATGATAGCCAAGGGCCTGGATTTCCCCGGCGTCGCACTGGTCGGCGTCGTCTCCGCAGACGTCGGTCTCAATCTTCCCGACTTCCGCTCCGGGGAGCGGACGTTCCAGCTCCTGACGCAGGTCGCCGGACGCACCGGCAGGGGGCGGGAGCGGGGCAAGGTCGTCGTGCAGACGTTCCTCCCGGAGCACTACACGGTGGCCCTCGCGCGCGCGCAGGACTACCGTCCGTTCTTCGAGCGTGAGATCGAGGAGCGGAGGGTCGTGGGGCTCGGGTATCCCCCGTTCTCCAGGCTCGTATCGATCGTCGTGCGCGGGCGCGAGGAGAGCGACGTGATCCGGGCGGCCTCGAGGCTTGCATCGTTCCTCGATGACGGCGCCGCCAAGATGAGCGACGCGCCGGACATTCTGGGTCCGGCGCCTGCTCCGCTCGAGCGCATCAAGGGCGTCTTCCGCTGGCAGGTCATCGTCCGTGGACGAGGGGGGAGCGCCCGTGCGCTCGTGGCGGGTGCGCTGAGTCAGAAGCGGACCCTCAAGCTTCCTTCGAGCGTGACCCTCGCAGTCGACGTCGATCCGCTGGACCTGCTCTGACAGGTGGCTTCCGGCTTCCCGGCGGATAAGACCACGCACGGCATCAGCGCTGCAAGGGCCAGACCCGATATTGAACTGGCTTTACTGCCAGTGTTGTGGTATACTCTATTCCGAGTTGCGTACGCAAGCATCGCGAGCGCCGCCCAGGCGAGATCTCCAACCACGCGGCGCTTCGCCAGTCCCCCGCCAACCAGAGATCGGGCCCAGTGCCCGAGGAGGCTCGCATGCGTCGTGTCCCCACAGGACTCGTTCTCTGCGTCGTTGTGCTCATCGTCGTGCTCGCGGCCACGGCGTCTGCCCGCCGGCCCATCCGGAACACGTTCTTCGCGCTCTATCCGGTGGCCGAGGGAACGCAGCTGGACGACCTTCCCAGCAACTCCGGGCACTGCGGCGTGTGCCACTTCGACTTCAACGGCGGCGGTCCGAGAAACCCGTACGGCCTCGGCATCCAGGTCGGACTCAACAACGGGCTCTCGAACGAGCAGGCGATCCTTGCGATAGAGGATGATGACTCCGACTCCGACGGCTTCAAGAACATCGTTGAGATCACCGACGTCGCCACCTTCGACAACACGCCGACCTTCCCCGGTCTCAGCATCACGAACTACACCTCGACACTGAACGTCGACCAGGCCGACCTGGTTCCGTACCTTACGCCGTCGGGCAGCTCGGACACGACGGCGCCTGTCGTCACGCTGAACTCGCCCAACGGGGGAGAGAGCGTAAGCGCCCACAGCTACTTCGCCGTCAGCTACTCGGCCACCGACGCCGGGACTCTGTCGAAGGTGAACTTCTACCTCTCGGACGACAGCGGCGCCACGTGGAAGCTCGTCGGGAAGAACGAGGCTCCCGGAAGCGGATTCTCATGGTTCGTGCCCAACTATCCGGGTCCGGCGAGCAGGATTCGCGTGGAGGTGTTCGACGAGGCAGGCAACGCCGGACACGACGACAGCGACGGCGACTTCACGATCGTCGCGCGGCCCCCTGGTGTAGTTCCCACCACGCTTCGCGACGTCGAGATGCCCGGCACCCAGCCCTTCGGCGGCGCCATACTGGCCGATCCCGACGCCAGCTGCGGGACGTGCCACGGCAACTACAATCCGGACGTCGAGCCGTGGCATAACTGGCGCGGCAGCATGATGTCCCAGGCGGCGCGTGATCCGTTCTTCTACGCGTGCATGGCGGTGGCGGAGCAGGACGCTCCGGGCGCGGGCGATCTGTGCATCCGTTGTCACACGCCCGGAGGCTGGCAGGAGGGCCGGTCGGTCGATACGGGCGGTGGTCTTCTGACCGTGAAAGACCGCCACGGAGTGCAGTGCGACTTCTGCCACCGGGCCGTGGACCGCGACTATCTCCCCGGCGTCAGCCCCATACAGGACTACGCCGTGCTTCAGAACATAGACCCGCTCCCGCTGCAGTACGGCAACGGCCAGTTCATCAACGACCCGGCGCCTCTCATGCGCGGGCCGTACAGCGACGCGGTGGCCAGCCATCAGACCGTCTACTCGCCGTTCCACAAGTCGGCCGCGACCTGCGGCCTCTGCCACGACGTCAGCAGTCCCGTCTTCGAGCGAACGGGGGACTACGACTACGCACCGACGCCGTTCGACGAGGAGCACCCGGACATGGACATCCGGGACATGATCCCCGTGGAGCGGACGTTCAGCGAGTGGTCGATGAGCGAGTACGCATCGACCGGCGTCTACGCGCCTCAGTTCGCCGGCAACAAGCCCGACGGCATCGTCTCCAACTGCCAGGATTGCCACATGCGCGACGTGTCGGGCAAGGGATGCAGCGAACCCGGAGCCCCGAGTCGGAGCGACCTTCCGCTGCACGACTTCACCGGCGGCAACACGTTCGTTCCCGACATCGTGGCCACGTACTATCCCGACGAGGTGGACGCCACCCAGCTCTCCGACGCGAAGACGAGGGCGACCTCGATGATCCAGAAGGCCGCGACGCTTACGCTGACGTCGGAGGATTACGGCGTTTCGGTACGTGTCTTCAACGAGACCGGCCACAAGCTCCCGTCCGGCTATCCGGAGGGCAGGCGCGTGTGGCTCAATGTGAAGGGTTACGACGGCACCGGGCAGAAGATCTACGAGTCGGGCGCATACGACTTCTCGACGGGCGTGCTGGCACAAGACGAGGATGCGAAGGTCTACGAGATCAAGCCCGGCTTGAGCCCGGCGCTTGCGTCGGCGCTCGGCCAGCCGGCGGGCCATTCGTTCCACTTCGTGCTTTCCGACACCGTGTTCTCGGACAACCGCATACCGCCGAGGGGATTCACGAACGCTGCGTTCGTGCAGATCCAGTCGCCGCCCGTCGGGTACACGTACGTTGACGGACAGTACTGGGACGATACCGAGTACCACCTGCCGGAGGCGGCGGAATCGGTCTACGTGACGCTCTACTACCAGACGACATCCAAGGAGTACATCGAGTTCCTGCGGGACGCCAACACGACGAACTCCGCGGGCCAGAACCTCTACAACTCCTGGGTGGCTCAGGGCATGGCGCCTCCCGTCGCGGTCGCCACCGCCAGCACCGGCGTGTCGGTGACGTCGGACGTGCCTGATGGAGAGCTGTTCGTCTACGACCTCAGGCAGAACTCCCCCAACCCGTTCAACCCGACCACTACCATCCGGTTCTCGTTGGCGGAGGCCGGCCCGGTCCGAATCTCGGTCTACGACGTCGCCGGCAGGCTGGTCAGGACGCTGGAGGACGTGCGCATGGAGGCCGGCGAACACTCGTCGGTGTGGGACGGACGCGACGCGACCGGTGTTCCGGCTGCCAGCGGTATCTACTTCTATCGAATCTCGACGGAGGGGTATTCCGCTCAACGGAAGATGATACTCCTCAAGTGATATCGCTCGGCTGACGTCATGTCCGATGGACCGGGGCGCCCCGCGTGAGAACACGGGGCGTCCCGGTGTCCGGGATAAGGAGCCCGCCCCGGTTTCCACCCTCGACTGCGGCCGCCCGTGGGCTTAGAATGGGGTGTGGTCGCGCGACGCACTGACCCAGAGTCGGCGGGAGGAGAGGTTTGATTCAGAGATCGTTCCGTTCGGTGGGAGACAGCTCGATCCGGAAGAAGCGCGCCAGGGCGCCCCGGATAGAGACGTTCGACCTCGAGCCAGGCGATGTCCTGGTCGGGAAGTACGAGGTCGTGAGCAGGCTCGGACGGGGTTGGGAAGGGGAGGTGTACCTCGTAAGCGAGCTTGCGACGGGCATTGAGCGGGCCGCGAAGTTCTTCTTCCCACACAGGAACCCGCAGAACCGCACCCTGAACTACTACGCCAAGAAGCTGCACCGTCTCCGCCACTGCGCGATCCTGATTCAATACCACACGCAGGAGACGATGGACTACCAGGGCATCCCGGTTACGTTCGTCGTGTCCGAGTACGTCGAGGGCGAACCGCTGAGCATATTCCTCGAGCGGCAGCCCGGCAAGCGGCTCGACCCGTTCCAGGCGTTCCACCTGCTGCATGCGCTCGCAGCCGGCATGGAGAGCATTCACCACCTGCGCGAGTATCACGGGGACCTTCACACCGACAACATCATCGTCAGGCGTGCTGGGCTTGGCTTCGAGGTGAAGCTGCTCGACCTCTACCGGTGGAAGTCGCCGCGGCGGGAGAACATCCAGGACGATGTGTGCGACCTCGTGAGGATCTTCTACGACGCGGTCGGGGGGAGCAAGCGATACCCAAAGCAGCCGCCCGAGGTGAAGGCGATCTGCTGCGGGCTCAAGCGCTCGCTCATTCTTCAGAAGTTCAGCACGGCGGGGCAGTTGAGGCAGCGGCTCGAGACGATGCAGTGGGAGTCGCGCTGAACATGGCTCGGTATTGAGCTTGACTTCGTCGGCACAAGGGCATACATTGGTTGAGTGCCTGCCCCTCGTGGGGCAGGCGCAGTTTTCGCAGCAGGAGAGGCTCTGCGGTCGTTTCGGCAGCCGCTCCCCGAAGTGAGATCGGGAGGGGCGATCGGGCGGCACGAAGGACCGGGCGGGATCGTCCGCACAGGTCGTGGGTCTCGGGATCAAGCCGGCGCGGCGCTGGCCGCACGGGAACAGAATGGAAGCAGAAGGGGAGTATGGGAGCAGTAACGTTCAACAAGATCCAGAAGAACCCGGAGATAACTGCGATGCTCCAGAAGGCGAACGACCATCTGGGCATCGTTGGATACACGGAGCACGGCGTGCGTCACGGGAAGTGGGTAGGGCGCACGGCGCAGAAGCTCCTCAAGTCGCTCGGCAAGAACGGCAGGGAGGCCGACCTCGCCGGCATCGCGGGGTACATGCACGACCTCGGCAATCTCATCAATCGCGAGGACCACGCGCAGTCCGGCGCGATGATGGCCTACGAGCTCTTGAAGGACCTCGAGATGTCTTTGGACGAGATCACGGAGATCATGGCCGCCATCGGGAACCACCACGAGGAACATGCCGATCCGGTCAGCAACGTCTCTGCGGCGCTCATCCTGGCGGACAAGGCGGACGTGCATAGGTCGCGAGTGCGCAACCCATCCATGATCAAGTTCGACATACACGACAGGGTGAACTACGCTGTGATGAAGTCCGAACTCGACGTGAAGCCGAAGGAGAAGGTCATCAGCCTCAATCTCACCGTCAACACCGAGATCTCGCAGGTCATGGAGTACTTCGAGATCTTCATGTCGCGCATGATCGTGTCGAGGCGCGCGGCAGAGTTCCTGGAGTGCACGTACGAGCTGAGCGTCAACGGCAATCGCCTGCTCTAGGCCTTCAGGAAGGCCCCCCGAGTACGAACGGCCCCCCATGCATATGGGTTGACACCGTCCCTGTAGCGTGAATATACTCGCTGGACCATCTAGGATTCTGCGGAAGATTCGGCTCGCTACCCTGCGAGAAGGAGGAGCACTCAATGCACGTGGCAAGAACGGTCATTCTGACCGCCGCCCTGGTCGCCGTAGTGATGCTTGTCGGCTGCGGTAGCGACCCGGCCTTCACGAGCGGCAAGGTCTACCTCGGACAGCAGAATTACGACAAGGCCATAGAGCAGCTTCAGGAGGCCATTCGCAACAATCCGAACGGGTGGCAGCCCCACCTATTCCTCGGCATGGCCTACGCGGACACTGAAGAGCTCGAGATGGCTCACGATGAGTTCTTCACGGCGCTCGACCTCGCCCAGACCGATAAGGACAAGGAGACCGTCGAGAACGAGATCACGCGCTACTGGCTCATCTACGACAAGCAGGGTGAGCAGTACAACGAGGCCGCCAAGTTCACCGACGCCATCGCTGAGTTCGAGAAGGCCCTCGTCATCGATGACCGCAAGGCGGACGCCTACATCAACATGGGCTATGCTCTGCACATGAGCAATCAGTACGATAAGGCGGTCGAGGTCTTCGAGAAGGCGCTCGAGTACTCGCCCGACAACGAGGTGTTGATTGAGAACCTGATCCAAGTCTACGTGACAAAGGCCGGCAACCTGGCGGCCGAGGGCGACTTCGAGCAGGCGCTTCTCTACTTCGAGAAGATCGAGGCGATCGCTCCTGACTATCAGGACCTGTACTACAACATCGCGCTCATGCACTACCAGATGAAGAACTATCGCGACGCCCTGGTCTACTACCAGAAGCAGCTCGACAGCGACCCCGAGGACAAGGACGTTCTCTACCGCATGTTCCTGTGCTACTGGGCGCTCGCGAGCGAACTCAAGGGGCAGGGCCAGGACGACCTGGCGAGCGACGAGTACTCGTCCGCGCTGGTACCGCTCCTAAAGCTGGTGGAGCTGGACGACGGTAACATCACCTACCACCGCGCTCTCATGCGCGTCTACAACGAGCTGGGACAGGAGAACGAGGCCCTCCTCGAGGTCAGGAAGATCGAGCAGATCCTGGCCGGAGAAGGTGGCGAGGGTGGAGGAGGTGGAGAGAGCGGGCAGTAGTCAGCCTCGCCTCGGCCGGTCCCACCTCGGTCATGGCCGCTTGGACATCCGGGAGACGCGGGGGCAGCCCCCACGCGTGCCTCCCGTCTCCCGGGCGAGCGGCGCCTTCCTTCCACGAGATCATCCAGTCGTGTCATGAATGTAATCACTGACAGGGACATCCAGGGCGAGCCACTGCGCGGGAAGACCGTCGCCGTGCTCGGCTATGGCAACCAGGGCGAAGCGCAGGCGCTCAACCTGAGAGACTCAGGCGTTTCCGTGCTCGTCGGGCTCAGGCGTGGCGGCTCCTGGCGCCGCGCCCGGGAGGCCGGTTTCCGAGTCGTCGAGCCCTCCGCGGCTGTCGCCGAGTCTGACGTATGCGCCGTGCTGGTCCCGGACGAGGTGATGGCCGAGTTCCTGTCCGAGAGCGTCACGCCGGTGCAGCGCGATGGTACCGCTCTCGTCTTCGCGCACGGTTATCCGCTCCGGTTCGGGGGCGTAGAGCCGCCCGGCGGGGTCGACGTCGTCGTCGTTGCTCCGATGGGACCCGGGCTGAGGTTGAGGGAGCGCTACGTGGAGGGCCTCGGGCTCCCGGCCTCCTTCGCGGTCGAGAGAGACGCCACCGGACGTGCGAGGAACGTGGCGCTCGAATACGCGGCCGCGATAGGCTGCGCGCGCGTGGGCCTCTTCGAGACCACCGCCGCCGAGGAGACGGAGATCGACCTCTTCGCGGAGCAGGCCGTGCTCTGCGGCGGGGTGACGAGGCTCATAGAGGCCGGGTTCGATACGCTCGTGCAGGCAGGTTACAGCCCGGAACTGTCATACCTCGAGTGTCTCTACGAGCTGGATCTGACCGTGAACCTCATACAGCGCTTCGGGCTCGGTGGTATGCGCGACAGAATAAGCAGGACCGCTCTGTTCGGCGACCTCACGAGAGGGGACAGGGTCGTGGGGCCGGAGGTAAGGGAGCGGATGCGTGAGGTCCTGAACGAGGTTCGGGATGGGACCTTCGCGAGGGAGATGGTGTCGGATGAGAAGAGTGGCTGGCCAGAGCTCGACGAGGCCCGCTCGAAGCAGCGTTCGAAGCTCATAGAGGTGGTCGGGCGCAGGCTGGCCGGGATGGTACACAAGCCCCCGGACGGCGAATCGCCTTGACAGCTTTGGTGGACTCGGCTAGAATCTGCTTGCAGCGAAGGAAGACGCCTCAAGAGCTTCACGCAGGCAGCCCATCCGAAGCACACCGATCCTATCAAGTCACTCACTGAGGAATCCGAGTGTAACTTTGTTCCAAGGCAATACCTGAAAGCGTCGGCCGCCGGCACGCGCTGTGCGTGACGGGCACGACGCATAGCCTGCTCCGCAGGAGTGGAGAAGTAATGGCAGAGAAGTCAGCGAAGTCAGTGAAATCAGCGAAGTCAGCGACGAAGACCAGCGCCAGGAAGAGGACCACGACCGCCACCCCGACACGGTCCTCACGCGTTCCGTCCAAGGCCCCCGATCGGGAGGCCAAGCCGGAGGCCAAGGCCTCCGGGGGGTCCGTGGCGAGCACGGCCACGGAAGAGGCGAAGCCCGCGCGCACCGAGGGACGCTCCGCGGAGCGGCACAAGGCGTCACCGGCATCGAACGGCGACAACCTCAACATCGCGGAGCTTAAGGCGAAGACGATACGCGAACTGTGCGAGTACGCTGACTCGCTCGGCATCGAGGGAGTCGGGGGCCTCAGGAAGCAGGATCTCATCTTCAAGATTCTGGAGGCGCAGACCGGCAGGAACGGTCTGATCTTCAGTGAGGGTGTGCTGGAGATCCTACCCGACGGATACGGGTTCCTGAGGTCGCCGGACTACAACTACCTCCCCGGGCCGGACGACATCTACGTCTCACCCTCGCAGATCAAGCGGTTCGTCCTGCGCAAGGGTGACATCGTGTCAGGTCAGGTCAGGCCTCCGAAGGAGAACGAGCGCTACTTCGCGCTCCTGCGCGTCGAGGCCGTCAACTTCGAGGACCCCGAGATCGCAAAGCAGAAGATCCTCTTCGAGAACCTCACGCCGCTGCATCCCCAGAAGAGGCTGCACATAGAATGCGACCCCGACGACATGACCACGCGCGTCATAGACCTCCTGACACCGATAGGCAAGGGCCAACGTGGTCTCATCGTCTCTCCACCGCGGGCTGGCAAGACGGTCATCCTTCAGAAGTTGGCCAACAGCATCACGACGAACCATCCGGAGGTGATCCTCATGGTGCTCCTCATCGACGAGCGCCCGGAGGAGGTCACCGACATGATGCGGTCGGTGAATGGTGAGGTCATAAGCTCCACGTTCGACGAGCCCGCGGAGAGGCACGTTCAGGTGGCCGACATGGTCATCGAGAAGGCCAAGCGACTGGTCGAGCACAAGCAGGACGTCGTGGTCCTCCTGGACTCGATCACGAGGCTGGCGCGAGCCCACAACACGGTCGTGCCGCACTCCGGCAAGATCCTGACCGGCGGCGTGGACTCGAACGCGCTGCAGCGTCCCAAGCGCTTCTTCGGCGCTGCGCGCAACACGGAAGATGCCGGGAGTCTGACCATCCTCGCGACGGCGCTGGTCGACACTGGCTCCAGAATGGACGAGGTCATCTTCGAGGAGTTCAAGGGCACGGGCAACATGGAGCTGGTGCTCGAC
>CAZLTC010000072.1:0-12103 GCA_964562405.1 uncultured bacterium
CCGCAACTCCCTGCCCGCGGCGCTCGAGGTGCTCGCGCGTCTGCAGCAGGACGGCGTGCCGGGACGAGTCGTGTTTCTGGACGGGCCCGGCGATGAGGCTGGCATCGAACGTCTACGTGTAGCCTTGGATGCACCGGCTCCTGACAGCGCTGGGGTTGCTCTGCTCCGGCCCGGAACCGAGGGTGCAGTGGCGACGGGCGCTCTTCGCCTGCTCGAGCCGGCCTGCCGCCTCGAAGGTCGCCGCATCGGGCTCGTCGGCGAGCCGTCCGACTGGCTCGTCGCGAGCAGCCAGTCACCGGAGACCGTGCGCAGCGAGTGGGGCGTCGATGTTGTGGAGATCGGGATGGGGGAGCTGGAGGAACGCATCGGAGTCGTCATGGGAAGTGGAAGCGCGCCGTCGGCGTCCGTGAGCGGGTTCGCCGCCTCGTTCCGAGAGGGTGCAGCCCTCGCGGATGCGGCCGGGGACTTCGCGTCGTCGTTCCGCTCGCGAGCATCTGGGGTTCGCGAGCCCGGCGACGACGACCTGCGTGCCTCGGGTGCCGTCTATGTCGCTCTCCGCTCGTTCGTCGACGAGTTCTCCCTCGACGCCGTCACTGTCCGCTGCTTCGACCTCGTGACCGGGCAGGGCGCGACCGGTTGTCTCGCGCTGTCGCGTCTCGCCGACGAGGGCATCGTCGCCGGATGCGAGGGCGACCTCGTGAGTGCGCTCGGCATGCTGTGGGTAAGGGAACGTCTCAGACAGGTGTCGTGGATGGCGAACCCGGCGCGCGTCGATACCGCGTCGAATACGCTGTGGCTAGCGCACTGCACGGTGCCGGGATGCATGGTGTCGGGCTACGCGCTGCGCTCCCACTTCGAGTCGGGGCTCGGTGCAGCGGTCGAGGGGATCATTCCCACGGGCCCGGTGACGCTCCTGCGAATCGGGGGAAGGGGCCTCGACCGCATGTGGGTCGCCGAAGGCGAGATCACGGCCCGAGGGTGCGATGAGGCAATGTGCCGGACGCAGGTGGAAGTCGGACTGCGCGACGCCGGTCATGGCGGCGAGGCCCCACACAGGGCTCCTCGTGGCTCAGTCGCTGACCTGCTCGAGCGGCCTTTCGGGAACCACCTCGTGTTGACGCGCGGGTGGGTCGCCGACGAGCTGCTCGCACCATAATCCTCAGACGGCCTACCTGAAACGCGCCTTGAGCGCGCCCCACGACGACTCCTCGACAGGCGTGTCGCACGGGCCGCACCCGTCCGCGTAGACCCCTATCAGCTCGCCCCAGCTGTTCATCGCCGGCAGGCACTGCGAGTCCGAGCAGTGCGTGTAGTCGTCGGACGGCTCGTCGCAGAAGAGCGGGTCGACGAACAGGTTGTCGTGCCGGTGGTCCGTCAGGCTGTCGCCGCCTGCGTTGCCGAAGACGACGCAGTGGCGGTACTCGGTTCCGTCCACAACGTCGTCGTTCACCGCGAGCCCTTCGGTCGTGCCGGCGATGATGCAGTCGACCATGGAGAAGTCGGGTGAGTAGTAGACTCGGAGGCCGTCGTGCTCGTTTTCCGTGAACGTGCAGCCGCTGATCGTGTCCATCGAGTAGTTCGCGAAGATGGCGCCGCCACGGAACGTGTCCGACGCGACGTTACCATCGAACAAGCAGCGCGAGATCGTGGTGTTGCTGTTGTAGCAGTAGAGCGCTCCGCCGCGGTAGTCAGCGGAGCACGAGCGGAACACGCAGTCGCGAACGGTCGCGGAGCAGTTGGCCAGGTTGATGGCGCCGGCGTTCCCTGTCGATGAGCATCCTTCGAACACGCAGCCCTCGATGATCGGCGCGCCGTTGGCTATCTCGATGGCCGCGCCGCCGCCTGAGGTCCAGCAGCTCAGGAACGTGAACCCGCTCACGACCGTCGTCGAGTCCTGCATGCTGTCGGCGATCTGGAAACCGCTACGGACCAGCTCGCCGTCGATGATCGTGACGTCGGGCCCGGCGCTCGAGATGAACGCCAGGTTCTTGCCGTTGAAGTACATTCCCGTGTTCTGTGCGCCGGTGTATGTTCCCGGCAGGACCAGAATCGTGTCGCCGTCGCTCGCGGCGGCGACCGCTCCCCAGATGTTGGTGTAGTCGCCCATTCCGCTCCAGTCGACGGTCCGAGTGACGGACCAGGCGGGAAGAGAAAGCACGGTCAGCAACGTCACCACAGTGAGCGCAGTCAGCTTCATACGGAGCCTCCGTTCGGAAAGGGCCGCCTGTTCGAGAACGCCTCAGGATTGTACGATGTCACCATCAGCTGGTCAATGAAGCTCGTTCAGTCAGGGGCTGGGCGACGGCATCGCAGCCCTCGCGAGAAAGCGCTTGAGGGTGAAGAGCGAGATGCCTATCATTGCCGCAGCAAACCATAATGGTGAGACGTCCACGGCGCGAGCGTGGGGCTCCAGGTCCGCTCGGAGGTACGCATGGCCACGGGATTGAGGCATACGGGTTTCGCCGCGGGTGCTCTCGCAGTTCTGCTTCTCTTCACGACGGGAGCCGGGGAGTCTGCTCGAAGCTCCGAGTGCACACCGGACGCGATCCGACAGACGGAGGAGGCGGCGACCCTCGTCCGCGAAGGCCGGTTCAGCGCCGCTGTCGAGCTGCTGCAGCGCGTCGTCCGCGAGGATCCACTTTGTCCACGCGCCCACTCGCAGCTGGGTGTCGTTGCCGCGTTCTTCAAGCTACCCGTGTCCGCGGAGTACCACCTTGGCACGGCGATACGCCTCGCGCCTGACGATGCGCAAGTTCTCTCCGACGTCGCGCTCGCGATGTGCGTCGCCGAACAGGAGGGTGGCGAATGGCTCGCGGCCAAGGCCGAATCTCTGGGTGGCCGTAACGCGTACACCGCTATGGCCCTGGCCATGGCGCGGATGAGCGAGGGCGACGCCGCCGGAGCGGTACCTTTGCTGAGGGAAGCGTACGCGCTCGATCCAGGTGACCCGTTCGCCTTGATGTTCGGGGCGATCCTCACGGTGGTTGGAGGCCCGACCAGAGGCCCCGCCGCTGTTCAGAGAATTGTGGATGCGAACCCGGGCTCGTACATCGTTCGTGGCATCGTAGGGACGCTCCACATGAGGGGCTTCAACGATAGGGAGGCAATGGTCGCTGAGTTCAAGATCGCCGAGGGGCTCGTCCCCGCAGACGACGAGCTGGCGGCATTCTTCCTCGCGAGAATCATGTGCGAGTCCGGCGAAGCTGGCGCGGCGCGCGCCCTCCTTACGAGATGGGCGTCGACGTTCAGCCCCGGCAAGAACGCAAGCTACTGGCTGGGAATCGCGCTCATCCGTGCGCAGAGGACGGCGGATGCCGTGAAGGAACTCGAGCTGGCGGCGCTCACCACCGGCAGCGCGGATGCGCATCTCGCCCTCGGACTCCTGAAACAGAGCGAAGGTATGCAACGCGCGGCGAGGGACTACTATCAGAGCGCCGTCGACAGGGACCCGCGGTGCGCTCTGGCCCACGAAGGTCTTGCGGTCATCGCGGAGGCAGCGGGCGAGGAATCGTTCGCGCTGGAGCACGCGACGATCGCATCGCAGCTGGACAGCACACTGTGTGCAGCGGCCGGGATCGCCGGAGAGCTGCTCGCCCGCGACGGCAAAGTGAAGGAGGGGCTGGCTCTTCTCGAGAGGGCCAGACGCGCGGGGTGGATCGTGCCTGAGGCCCACCAGCAGCTGTCGAGAGTGTGCCTCGATCTCGGGCTGATGGATGAGAGCGTTGCGGCCGGCAAAGTCGCATCGGAGTCGGTCCCATGGGACAAGTGGTCGCACTACAACCTGGGCGCGGTCCTTTCAGAGATGGGAGAGGACGAGGAGGCGCTGCAGGCCTACATCGAAGCAGTGCGTATCGACCCCGCGTTCGTGCTCGCACTCGAGAATCTGGGGGTCACCTACATGCGGCTCGGTCGCTTCGATGAGGCCGAGAGCACATTCCGTCAGGCAATCGAGGCCAATCCGACGGGCGCGATGTCCATGCTCAAGCTGGCTGGGCTCCTGAACGATGTCGGAAGGAAGACCGAGTCGCTCGAGTGGGCGGAGCGCGGCTTTGCGGCAAGTGAACATGATACGACGGCGGGCATCTTCCTGGCCGGGTTGTATTTCAACGGCGGCAGACCTGTTGATGCGGCGAGGGTGATGGAGATCCTTGCTACGGGCCGTCCCGACGACCTGGGTGTGCTCACGGCGCTTGGCGAGGCCTGTGTACCGGCGGGGCGGTACGAGCGTGCCGTGGAGGTGTTCGAGAGGGTAGTCGAATCCGGGCAGGCGCGGGCATCGGCGTACTCCAACCTCGGCGTGGCCTACGAGAAGCTCGGTCGCTACGAGGATGCCGCGAGAGTCCACGAACAGGCCGTCCTCATGTCGCCCGAGACGCCTCAGCTGCACTACAACCTGGGCGCGGCGTACTCCTACCTGGAGAGAGATACCGATGCGGAGCGTGAGTATCGCGCAGAGCTTGCGATCAATGCGGACCACTCGCACGCCCTGAACAATCTCGGTTCGATACTCGTGAAGCGCGGCGAGGTCAAGGAGGCGACCCAACTCATCGAACGCGCCATCGAACTGGAGCCCGGCTACGTGGATGCTCTGGGCAACCTCGCGCACGTACGGCTGATGGATGGGCTGGCTGAGGAGGCGGCGGCAATCGCGGACGATGCTCTTGCCATCGAGCCCGGTCACGTCCAGGCGCTGGCCGCGAGAGGGATGGCGGCGGCGGATCTTGGTGACACCGACATGGCCACCGAGATCCTGTCGGATCTCCGAGCGCGTGCGCCGGGACTGGCGGAGCTGCTCGAGAAGAGAATGAAACGGTAGTGTGTCTGGCGCCCGGCGATAGCGAAGAGGTGTCTACTCGTCTATCGTTATCGCATCGACGGGGCAGACCTCGGCGCCCTCGTCGGCCCTGTCCTCAAGGTCCTCGGGGAGCGGGCCGTGCAGCGCCTCGGCCTTGTCGTCCTCGTTCCAGGTGTACACCTCTGGCGCCGCTTCGATGCACGCCCCGCAGCCGATGCAGGCGTCCTGGTCCACTGTCGCCTTCATGTCGAGTACCTCCTCACTTGCGGTAGAGTGCCTTGATGCTTCCCCAGGTCGCCTCCCGTATGGCCGAGTCACAGGTGCCGCAACCCTGACCCGCGAAGCCCATGAGCCTGCTGTAGACGTTGCCTGCCGGCAGCGCCGGCGAGTTGGAGCACAGCGTGAAGTCGTCGCCCGACATGTCGCAGAAGAGACAAGCGTAGACGTAGGCGCTCGCGAAATCGACCATGAGCGCGCCCGCGCGGTAGGTGGCCGAGTTGCCCTGGAAGACGCAGTTGCGTATGCGGCACCCAGCGCCGCCGTTCGCCACATCGGTGTACCCCACCGATACCGCCCCGCCATTGTAGTTGTCGGTGTAGCCGTTCTCGATGATGAGCCCTCGGATGGCGGACGTCGTGTCCTGGTGCGTCTGGTAGATGTAGAAGGCCCTGTCCAGGCCCTGGCAGTCGATGGTCACCGTGGGGAATCCGCTTTCTGACTCGACCACGAGGTTCTTGTTGTTGCCGAACACGAGCGCGCGGTTCTCTTCACCGGTGTACGTGCCTGGGGCGATCAGGACCGTGTCACCGTCGGACGCCGCGGTCAGCGCGGGCTGGATGGTGGTGTAGTCGCCGCCGCCTCCGACGTCCACGCGGAGCGTGGCCGCGGGCGAGGTGAGGGGAGTCAGCGCCACGGGGACCGCGGCGAGTACGACGAGGCAGAACGCTCTAGCTCTGTTGCTCATAGGGGCTCCTTGCCCGGCTGCGCGGGCGTCCCAGCGGGCTCCTGTCGACTTAGCTGTGTCAGTGCACGGCGTCCAATGTTAGCCGAATGAGGGCCGGTCGTCGAGAGACAATGGTCGCGTCCCGGCTCACCGGAACAGGCCCTTCAGGCTGCCCCAGGATGCTTCCCGCACGGGTGTGTCGCACGCCGCGCAGCCGGCGTCGGAGGCGCCCACGAGTTCTCCCCAGCTGTTCACCTCCGGCAGGCACTGGGAGTCCGCGCACAGCGTGTAGTCGTGCGTGGCGACCTCGCAGAAGAGTGGGTTCACGAACAGGTTGTCGTGGTGGTGACAGGCCAGGCTGTCGGTGGGGGAGTTCGCGTACGAGACGCAGTGCACGACCTCGGCGGTCTCGCTGCCGCTCGTGTTCACAACTGCTGCGCCGCTCTGTGTGCCGAAGAAGATGCAGTTGGCGACCACGGAAAGAGGGCAGTTGTAGAGGCTGACCGCACCGTATACGTTGCCGACGAACGTGCAGTCGGAGTAGAGGTCCGCTGAGGTGTTAGCGTGGATGGCTCCGCCCCCGTACGCTTCCGAGGAGACGTTCGAGCGGAAGGTGCAGCGCCTGAAGGTGACGCCGCCGTCATAGCAGTAGGCGGCTCCGCCTCTATAGACCGCCGAGTTGGATGCGAAGATGCAGTCGCGAACGACTGACGACGACTGGTGGAAGTAGGCCGCGCCCCCGTTGAGGTCGGTCGAGCACGCCTCGAAAACGCAGGAGTCTATCGTAGGTGACGCGCCAAGGGCCGTCTGAATGGCGCCGCCGTTGGCCACGTAGTGGCAGTGGTCGAACGTGAGACCACGCACCACGGTCGTGGAGTCGGCGCCCGACTCGAAGCGGAACGCGTAGTCCGAGTCCTCACCATCAATGATGGTGAGAGCAGCGCCGCTGATCGACTCAATGACCAGGGGACTCGTGTTGATGGTGGTGCCGGTGTTGCTCTCTCCGGAGTACGTTCCCTCCGCAATGCGGATGGTGTCGATGCCCGTGGACGTGGCGAAAAGAACGGCCGCGTCGATGGTTGTGTAGTCTCCGGAACCATCCCAGTTCACGGTAACCGAACTCGACCATGCTGGCAGGGCGGCCAGCGCTAGGAGCAGGATGACGATAGCAGTCGAGCGTCTCATGACTACCTCCGTTGGGGTGGTGGCCATCTCTCAGCCAAGGCATTGTAGACCGGAGACGCGGGCGGGTCAATCGCGCGTGACCGACTCCCTTGAGGCGACCGCCGCGCGGTGGTAGGCTCTCCGTCCGAACGCACTCACCTTACTCGCGAGGATCAAACCATGGCTGACAGACGCGTGCTCGTTCTCTTCTGCGGCGGGACGCTCGTGATGCAGGAGGACGAGCGTGGAAGCCTCGTCACGCCGTCCTTGAACCGCGCCATCGAGAACCTGCTAGGGATGGAGACGCGGCTGGGCGAGCTTGCCGACATCGATGTCGCTCACATCGACAACATCGACAGCTCCAACATCAGGCCCGAGCACTGGGACCGCGTCGCCGCCGTCATCGGCGAGCGCTACTCCGACTACGACGGGTTCGTCATCACCCACGGCACCGACACGATGGCCTACACCGCTAGTGCGCTGTCGTTCGTGCTCGGCGGGCTCGGGAAGCCCGTGGTGCTGACCGGCTCGCAGATCCCCGGGAGCCGCATCGAGACCGACGCGAGGCGCAACTTCGTGAACGCCGTGCGCGTGGCGACGATGGATGTTTCGGGCGTGCTCGTCGTGTTCGACAAGAAGATCATCCTTGGGGCGCGCGCGACGAAGGTCTCTGAGTCGCGGCTGGACGCGTTCGAGTCAGTGAACGGGAAGCTGGTGGGAGAGATCAGGCTCGACATTCGCCTGGGCGGCAGACACCCCAAGCGCAGCGACGGCGCGCTCGAGTTGGCGCCCGGCTTCCGCGAGGAGGTCGCGATCGTGACCCTGGCGCCCGGGATGCCGTTGCACATCCTGACGGACCTCGTTCGCGGCGGCATCGGAGGGCTCGTTCTGCGCGGGTTCGGGACCGGGAACGTGGCGTACGAGCACCACGAGGCCGTGGCGCTCGCGGTGGAGGGTAATATCCCCGTCGTCGTGACGACCCAGTGCCTGCAGGGCGCGACCGCGATGCAGCGATACGACCTCGGCCGCAGGCTCCTCGACCTCGGCGCCATCCAGGGATACGACATGGGCACGGAGTGCATCGTCGCGAAGCTCATGTGGGCGCTCGCGCGGTCGTCGTCGGTGGACGAGGTGCGTCGGGTCATGCACAGGAGCTACGTGGGAGAGGTCGTGGTGCCGAGTCAAGCTCGGTCTTGACTCGTCATACATCCACCAGTATCATCTATCGCCGACTATGTGCCCTTATCCTTGCTGATATCACACTAATGTTCATGTCGTTTCAGCGGCGGTCCCGGAGGTGAGCGATGCGCAGGCGTTGGAGGGTACTCGTGTCTCTGGCGGTGCTCGCCGCGTTGGCGTTAGGGCGGACCGATGCTTGCTCCGGCGAAGCCATACCGAGCGTTGCGACCACTGCGGTTGAGCTGGTTCGGTCAGGCCACTTCAGTGCAGGGATGCAAGCGCTGGAGGGCGAGCTTCGTGCGGATCCGAGGTGTGCAACCGGACACGCGCTGCTCGCACTGATTTGCAGCGTGGTGGGAGACCAAGAGGATGCGACGTATCACGAGGGCAGAGCCATCAGGCTTGGGGCAGATGACCCGGCGGCACTGGCTCTGCTGGCGATGGCGCGATTCGCGGCTGGCGATCCAGATGAGGCAACGTCGCTCGCCGAATACGTTCTCGAAGAGGGCCTTGAGGATGCGGGTTGCATGGCCATACATGGCCTGTCGATGATCCGAGATCATCCGCTAGAGGCTTACAGACTCATCGAACGGGCCCATGGAGTAGAGCCATCGGATCCCTGGGTGCTCGTGATGTACCTGATGGCCACTGGTGTGGAACGTGGCGAGAGCGCAGCGATGCGGATGGCCCGTGAGGCCTCATCCGGAGAGACGGCGACCTACCTCACACAGGTGATGTGTGCGGAAGTCTATGCGTCTCAACTCAACGATGTCGATGCAGCACACAAGGAACTGCGCCTCGCGATGAAGACTGTCCCCGATGACGCGATGGCGATCAGGTACGTAGGTAGAATGCTCGTGCAGGAAGGGCACTCCGGTGAAGCGCGCCAGATGTTTGCGAGCAGGAGTGACGTCCTTGGCAGGGACATCCCAGAGCAGTACTGGCTGGGGCGCGCGATGGTCGAGAGCGGGCAGTACCAGGCGGCGACACGTGAACTCAAGACAGCAGCGCTGGTCGGGGAAGACGACGTGCTGCACAGGGTGGCGTTGGGAGAGGCGCTGCTGCTTGCGGGAGATGTCGAGAGCGCGAGGTGGCAGTTCGACATTGCGGCGCATGTCGACACCACAAGCGGCCGCGCGCACTGGTTGCTGGCGAGTACCTTCCTCATTGCTGAGGACTACGCTCGTGCGCGTCGAAGCGGCTTGGCCGCCACACGACACGACTCTACGCTGCAGAAGGCGTGGTTGGTCGTGGGCCTTTCGTCACGAAGGCTGGGTGACATCGGGGAGGCCGCCAGATGCTATGCGAGAGCAGCGAGACTCGCTCCGCTTGACTACGGTCTCCAGCGCGAGACGATGGCCCTGCTTGCGGGTGCGGGTGACTGGGAGGCGGTCCTGCGGGTGGGTGAGTGGATCATCGGCGACAGACCTTGGCAGCGCGATGATGACGCGTTGGTCCACGGAGTCATGGTCGAGGCGGCTGACGTGCTGGATAACGATGAGATTGTGCTGCGGTCGGGAAGTCGGCTGCTTCAGCTGGAGGATGCTCCGTTCGTTGCACTGATGACGGTTGCGGAGCGTTTCGAGGATCGTGGGGATACGGCGCTCGTGGCGCCCTACTTGAGGGCGGCAGAAGGGGTCATGCCGGACGACGCCGACGCCCACGAGCTTGTGGCACGCACGGCTGGATTCGCAGACCTGTACGATCTCGCACTGGAGCACGCGCTTCGTGCCGTGGAACTCGATTCCACGGTCGTGAATGCCTATCTGATCGCGTCGAGTGTGAGCAACGTTGTGCACCTCCCGGAAGACGGCGAGCGGTTCGCGCGAGAGGCTCTAGCGCTGGAACCCGACAGCGATGCAGGTACCTTCGATCTGGGAAGGTCACTCGTGATGCTCGGGAGGTACCAGGAGGCGGTCGAGGCGCTCGTCCCATTGGTGGAGCGGGACCCTGACCGAATCGGCGCAGGGGCCGACCTGGCTGTCGCGTGGGCCGCTCTGGGGGAACTCGAGCGCGCCATGGAGGTTGCTTCCGGCGCGGCGGAACAGGCTCCCGAGGGCTTGTGTGGGTATCCGTTTTCGAAGGTGGCCCTGTACTTCGCGGCCGAACGGGATTCTGCTCAGCTGAACGATGTGTTCGAGTCGTGGTCTCGGTATCGTTTGAGCCACGGCATTCAAGACTCGGTCAACGAACTCGGAGCGTGGAAGAGTGAGATCAGGAAGTACGATTGGTAGGCTAGCGCGGACGTGCGCGCTGGTCACCTGCCTGGTGATCTCCGCTGGCTGTGCGGCGTCGCGACCGATGCTTCAGAACGTGCCCAACCGGAAGGAACTCGATGGGTATCCGGACCTCGACGCCCACACGCCATTCTACGGGCGGGTCAAGATCTCTGATGGACACGTCCTCGAAGGGTCTGTTCTCGGCGTAAGTGGAGAGACGGTGGAGTTCAGGGATAGAGCGAGAGGTCCCGACCGCCTGAGGTTGATTCCGACACAGGACATCGTCAGGATACAGGTCTACCGGTCATGGTTGTTCAGAGTCTTGGGCACCAAGCGGGAGTTCGAGACCGTCTACGACCGGTCTGCCTACGGTGAGGTTCACTCCTGCCTGACCCCCATTGACTGGACTGACTGGCCTGACGCGGTTGGAGCGGAGGTGGACGAGTGACGCGAAACTCAATCAGAGTTTGTGTTCTCCTCACGCTTGCGATCGGCATCGTCTCGGCAGGTTGTGCAAACGGGCTTCACCCCTCACGGGACTACAACCCGTACGCGTACCACGCGCTGACACCCGACCAGCAGGCGCAGCGCCTGATATGGGACGGCGAGTATCGGCGGGCTGCGCTCGTGTTGGAGAAGTACGGTCACATCTGTGAGGGCGCGACTATGCACACGCTTCTCGGGGAGGCGTATCTCAGGTCGGGGCGCTTCGAGGATGCGGCGCGCGAATACCACACTGCGGTCGACCTGCCGGAGTTCTGGGATGACTCGACGTGGGTGGATCCCAGGGTCAGAGTTCTGATCTCGGGCGATTCAGATGCTGAGAACTGCCTGAAGGCGGCCTTCGATGGGGGGCAGATACGTGCCGGGAAACTGCTGGAGGCGGCGGAAGCGATGTTGAGAGCAGGTGACTACAACGGCGCATCGGAGATGTGCGACGCAATCTGCGCCGAAGGACTGGTGACCGATCCACACATGCTGATGGCTAGAGGAGAGGCCGAATTCCAGCTTCGTGATCTCGAGGCCGCACGACGGGACTTCCGATTGGCGTTGGAATCGCTGGATGAAGAGCACGCGAGGAAGCGGTTGATGCAGATCGAACGGATGCAAGTGCAGGGAGTCGGCGAGACGCCTGCGGACTAGCTGAGTCCCAGGAAAGAGGGAGTCCAATGCGCACACGAATTCTGTTTACCGCCTTGGTCTGCCTCGCTTGTGCCGCCGCCTCCGCGCAGGCGCCGGGCGAACGAGGCTACACCGACGTGCCGCAGATGCCCGAGGGCATCGAGGGCGAGCGCATCCAGATGCTCTTCGACGCTGCCAACGACGACGACATGGACCTTGCGCGGCAGTTCTACGAGACGAGCTTGTCTGACGAGACGAAGGCGGAGTTCCCGGAGGACGACTTCGTCGGGTTCTTCCAGGGCTTCGCTCGGCAGACCGGCGGAATCGAGTTTCACAGCGTGCGCGTCTACGACCCGCCGAGGGAGGACCAGACGGTCGTCATCTTCCGCGATGTCAACTTCGACGCGTGGAAGGCGTTCTCGTTCCACTACGCGGAGGGCGAGAAGCCGAACGGGCTCCTTCAGGGGTTCACGATCAACCCGGCGCGGACGCCGTCGGACATCGAGCCGCCGGGGCCGCTGACGGAAGCGGAGGCGGTCGCTGAGGCGAGGGCCTTCGTCGAGCGGCTGTGCGAGCGCGATCTGTTCTCGGGAACGCTGCTCGTCGCGAGGGGCGACGAGGTCCTTCTCGAGTCGGACTGCGGCGAGGCCAGCAAGCGTTTCCACGCGCCCATCAACATGG
>CAZLTC010000073.1:0-11633 GCA_964562405.1 uncultured bacterium
GGCGTGTTACGATTTCTCGATATTGTAGCACGACAGGCGGCGCCGCGCCAGCTTCCCGAGGGCGGCGAGAACGACAGGACCAGCAAGGAGAAGTCTACCGATGCACATGGCTGACGCGCTTCTGTCGCCGGGAGTGGGGGCGACGATGTGGGCCGTGACCGGCGGCGCGATCGCCTACGCGGCCAGGAAGGTCCGCGCGGAGATGGATGAGAGCAGGGTGCCTCTCATGGGTGTTCTGGGTGCGTTCATCTTCGCCGCGCAGATGATCAACTTCACGATACCGGGCACGGGCTCGAGCGGGCATCTGGGTGGGGGGATGATACTGGCGATCCTGCTCGGGCCGAACGCGGCGTTTCTCGTCATGGCGTCCGTGCTGACGGTGCAGGCGCTCTTCTTCGCGGACGGCGGCCTTCTCGCGCTCGGCGCCAACATCTTCAACATGGGCGCCCTCCCGTGCCTCATCGCGTATCCGCTGTTGTACAGACCGCTCGCGGGCCGGAACCCGACGCCGCGCCGCATCACGGCGGCGTCCATCGTGGCGGCCGTCGCGGCTCTGGAGCTGGGCGCGGCGGGCGTTGTACTCGAGACCGTGTGGTCGGGCATCACTGATCTGCCGCTTGCGTCGTTCGCGCTCCTGATGCTGCCGGTACACCTCGGCATCGGGATCGTCGAGGGGCTCGTCACCGCGTCTGTCGTCACGTTCGTCTGGCGAGCCAGGCCTGAGGTTCTGGCCCGGGCCGCTATCCCCAGCGGCTTGCCGTCCCTCAGGAAGGTGCTGGTCGGCCTGGGCGTCGCGGCGCTGGTCATGGGGGCCGGGCTTTCTTGGTTCGCTTCGGCGTACCCGGATGGTCTAGAATGGTCAGTGGCTGGAGTCACGGGGTCCGAGGAACTCGACGCGCCGCTCGATGGGAGCCATGCCACGCTCGGCGCGCTGCAGGAGAGGACGTCGTTCCTGCCGGACTACGGGTTTCGCTCCGCGTCCGTCCCAGTCGATGTGCAGGACACGGAGGACTCATGGCCCGCGGTCGATGCCGGCACCAGCGTCTCCGGCGTCGTGGGAGGGGTACTGACGCTCACACTGGCAGGCCTGGTCGGAGTGGTTCTGAGAAGGCGCGCGGCCGCTCGGGAAGCATAGGGGTCCCGAGCCGTCGACTCAGCGCCCCTTGGGAGGACACGTGGATCTGACGTTGACCATCCTCATAGGCATCGGGCTCGCTGCCGCGTGCGGCTACCGCGTGTTCGTTCCGTTCCTGGTCCTGAGCATCGCCGCTCTGAGCGGGCACGTCACGCTGGCGTCAGGTTTCGAGTGGATAGGGACACCACCCGCTCTCATAGTCTTCGGTATCGCGACCGTTGTGGAGGTGCTCGCCTACTACATCCCGTGGCTCGACAACCTCCTGGACACCGTAGCGACGCCCGTCGCGGTCGTCGCCGGCGTCGTAATAGCGGCGTCGGTCGTGGGCGACATATCCCCGTTTCTCAAGTGGACGCTGGCGGCCATCGCGGGTGGGGGCGTGGCGGCCGCGGTGCAGGCGTCGACGGTGGCGGTGCGCGGAGCGTCGACCGTGACGACCGGGGGCGTGGGTAACCCTGTGGTCTCGACCGGCGAGCTTGGCGGCTCGCTCGTGACCTCGGTGCTGTCCGTCGTGGTACCGGTCGTGGCCGTCGCCCTGGTTGTGATCTTCTTCGTAGTTGTCGTGCGGGTCGTCCGCAGACTGCGCAGACGTGGGTGCGCGCCCGTGGCTACATCCCCGTGACCCGAAGTCTTCCGTCCGGCTCCTCGGGATTGAGCACGCCCTCGTTCCCTACGATCTCCTCGAGTATCGAGTAGAACGTCGAGTAGGTGTTCTCCCTGTCCCGTCCGTACTTACCGAACCAGAAGTAGCCGTCGCCGTCCTTGTCGACGATGAAGCTGTTGCTCAGGACACGGTATGCGCGGTCCGACTCGACCGGCTGCCACGTGCCGTCGGCCCCCTCGACCTCGACGTCGGTCACCCGGTCTCCCGGCACGGTGACGACCCACTCGCCCGACTCGTCCTGGCCAAGCTCCTGTGCGGTTCGCGTGAGGTCGAACGCGTACCTGAGACCCGACGCGTGGAGCAGGCCGCCCTCGCCGAAGCTCGCCGCGCTGCGCTCGAGTATCTCCTTCAGGTAGCGGCCGTCCAGCGTGAGCATGATGGCGTCGTTCCGAAACTCGTCTATCGAACGGAGCATCACGTCCGTTACGGGGCCTGGCTCGTACACCTTCTTGCCGCGGAAGGCGCCCGCGTTGTTCATCACGATGTCGACACCGAACTTGTCGCGCATCCGGTCGTTCACGAGGTTGGCGACCGGCGACTCTCCGCCGCGGACCGCGTTGGACGACAGGTCCCAGGCAACCTCGGTGGTGCCGAGCACGACCGCGTCAGGCAGCGAGTCCCTGTAGACGGCCAACCTCTGCTCGATGTCCGGGGCGGCGGCGACGGCGTCCGTGATCGGCAGCATCCGGTAGCTTACGCTTTCGGGGTCCATATGTCCCTCGGCGTCGGTCTCGACGTCGAGACGCATCAGGTGCGTGCCCGCGTAGCCGCCGGCCACGATGAACGTATCGCCGACGCGAACGGGCTCGTCCACGTAGCTGTGCGAGTGGCCCCCGAAGATGATGTCGATGCTCGGCACTTCCCGGGCGAGTTCCTCGTCGTTGTCCAGGCCAATGTGGGTCAGAGCCACGATGACCTGAGCGCCGCGCCCACGCAGTTCCATGACCGCGCGTTGAGCTATCTCGACGTTCCCGCCGGTCATCATGACCTCACCTGGGCTCGACAGGTAGGGGAGGCCTTCCGTGATCAGCGAGAAGTAGCCGACCGTGAGTCCGTCGTAGTCCTTCACAAGGACCGGTACGCAGAGCCCGTCGAGGGCGGTGTCCTCGACGGCGAGGTCGGAGCAGATGAACTCGAAGTCAGCGGAGTTCAGGGCCGCCGCGAGCGCGTCCGGTCCCTTGTCGAACTCGTGGTTGCCGAATACGGAGATCTCGTATCCCGCGTCGGACATGAGCCCGTAGATCGCGCGACCTCCGAACGAGTGGAAGTAGAGGTCGGAGAGCGCGTCGCCCGAGAAGACGACCGCCACCGTACCCGGGTCTTCCTCCTCCGCGCCGCGTATGAGCGTCGCTATGCGCGCGATGCCCCCGGTCGACACCGTCTCATCGACGCCGTCGCCGTCGGCGTCCGTCATCGACGCGTACGGGTCGAGCTGTCCGTGGATGTCGCCCAGTCCCAGGATGGTCAGCTCGTGACCATCGGGCGGGGGCGAGCATGAGGCGAGGAAGAAGGACGAGACAACCAACGCCGCTGCCGTAAGGCCGAGAGTCCTGAGTCGCATGCCGTCTCCTTATGTGATGCGCCGCGAGCGTTTCCAACAAGGTCGAGGCACACGAACTTAGCACGTCGGTCCTTCTGAGCAAACACTGACCATGCGCTCATCTTTGAAACGACCACGGACCCCGTCCATCAAAACACTAGTGACCCCCGAACAGGGCTCAGAGCGTCAGGTTCGTGAAAGCCGCCGGACCCTTTGCCGCGGGTCCGGATGCGAGACAAGAGGAGGTGGTGAAACGAGCCTTTGTCTGTTGGTCGGGAATCGACGCCGTGCCAGAGAGATGCGGCGATCTTGCGTGGAGTGAGTGAAACACGAAGTTGAGAGGAGCGGCAGGATGAGACTGTTTATCGTGTTCGTGATGCTCGTGACGCTGGCCGGAGTGGCGGCCGCGCAGACGTACTTTGAGTACCCGCTGCCGACTCGTGGCGACATCCCGATCCCGGATTCCGACTGGCACGAGATCTGGCCGAACTTCTGCACGATACATGCTCAGAACGACTACGAGGACAACGGTGACGGCGTGGTCAGCATGTGCGACTACATCACGCTCAACGACATTCGCTACCACATCGACTGGGCGGGCCCGACGTACAAGTTGGGTGAGCCTACCGGCGCCGAGATACTCGCTGAGCCGAGCGGCCCTCTGCCCCCCAGCGGTGCGGACCCGACGGGGCAGGTCTGGCACGAGGTCTATCCTGACTTCTGCACCGACTTGCCGGTCGAGGGCTGGCAGGACAACGGCGACATGGAGCTGGGGGTCTGCGACCTCGTGCTCATAGGAGACGTGTGGTGGCACGTCGACGAGGTGAATCTCGACATCATAGGGATGCCCGCCTCGCCGGTCGAGGAGAGCACCTGGAGCCGCGTGAAGGCGTTCTTTGGCAACCTGTTCTAGAGCAAGCGCCCGTGGCGGCGGGACGGCTGCCCATCGCGCCGACAGAACGGTCGCCCTCGAGCGACCGGGAAGGAAGACCGGGCACTCCGTCCGAGAGGGCGGAGTGCCTCCCTTGTGGAGGCGAGGACGGGGTTGACGAGTGCCGCTCAGGGTGGTATCGTCGAAGCCGTAGAGGCACCAGCACTCACATGAGAGTCGCCCCAACCACGGACAGGTGTTCGACTCGCGCAATCCCCCGTGCGGCAAGTCGATCCCTCCACCCAGGCGACCCTCTGGCGCCCCGCACTGGCAGTGCGCCCGCGCGCCAACATCCCAACATCTGAAGGGAGTGACCCATGTCCTCCGCGACTGACCATCGTGCGGCAGGCAGGCGTATCGTTCTTGCAGCCGCGCTGTGCGCGTCGTGTCTGCTCGTCCTCTCGGCGTCCCCAGCACCGGCTTCGGAGACCCGCGCGGCTCTCACGTCCGCAGGTTGGCGCAGCGACGACACCATTGGCCCGGCGGCCGGCAATCAGTACGACCCGTACATCGAGCGCGGCGGGGACATGTTCCTGGCCGTCTGGGTCGATGAACGGACGGTCGTGCCGGGCGACGACTTCGAGTACCCGATCTACCAGGACGTCTACGCAGCCCGCCTCGATGCTAGCGGAGCGCTCCTCGACGAGACGCCCATCGTCATCGCGTCCGAAGTTGAGAACGAGTATGACCCCCGCGCCTCCTGGAACGGCAAGAACTGGCTCGTGACATGGGAAGGCAAGGTCCCGGGTAGCACCGCTGTGGGGGTGCTGGCCGCGCGCGTCTCGCCGTCCGGACAGGTCCTCGACGACCCGCCCATCGAGGTCGATCCCGACCCGATAGGCGGCATCGACTTCGTCGCCACGGGAAGCAACGGCGGCGAGTGGATGGTGCTACTCAAGGAAACCTACACGAGCGGGATGAACACCGAGACCGTTCTGCGCGGCTCCAGAATCGCGGCCGCCGGATACCTGATAGGAAGCGCGCAGTCGCTCTTCCACCCCTCATGCTGCTACTTCTTCTCCGTGGGCGGCCTCGCGTACGCCGACGGCGTGTACCTGCTCGTGATGGACTGCATCCCCGACATCTACGCCCACTCCGGCATATGTGGCCTGAGGATCACGCCGACTCTCGACAACCTCGACGGCTACCCGTTCGAGATCGCGCTCACGAGCGACGTGTTCCGCACGCCGTCCGCCGCCAGCAACGGCTCATCGTTCTTCGTCGGCTGGGAGCGGTACGTCTCGTACCCGCCCACGCTCACCGACCCCTATGCCGCGCGGGTCACGACAGGCGGCATTTCTCTCGACCATCCCGATGGCATCGAGCTGTGGGGAGGTGTCGGCTCCGGGCCGGCGCGTCTGCCCACCGTGACTTGGGACGGCACGAACTGGATAGCGGCCTGGACCGACAACGGCGGAGCACGGGTAGCTCGGATCGCGCTGGACGGAACTGTGCTCGACCCCGGTGGTGTGAGTCTTCCGGGCCTCGGTGCTAACTCCAGCACCAGTGCCTCCGGCGGAGTCAGGCTCGTCTGGGAGCACAGCGATGCCGGCGGAGAGCTGCCGTACGACGTCAGCTCGGTCTTCGTCTCGAGCGCTCTCTCCGCGGGCACTCCGACAGACGTGTCGGTGGGTGCGCCGTCGCACCATCTGGCGGACGTCGCGGTCGGAGGCGGCGACACGCTGCTCGTCTTCAGGAGCGACATCTCCGGCGAGATGCGCATCCTTGCCGAGAGCGCGTCGGACTATGGTGGAGGAGGCAAGGTGGGAGCGACCGTCATCGCAAGCGGGCAGCAACTGTCTGGTCCCGAGGTCGCGTGGAACGGTTCCCTCTACCTGATCACATGGGCGGACGAGTCGACCGATACCATCTATGCGACCAGACTGCTCCCGGACGGGACGATTCTCGACGCACCGGCCATCACCGTCATGTCGGGCCTCGAGCCGGACGTGGCCGCGGTCGGGAGTGACTTCCTCGTCACGGGTACGGACGAGGACGGAAGCTCGACGGTGAGGAAGCCCTACGCCGCGCGCGTGAGGGGCTCGGACGGAGCCGTTCTAGACTCGTCACCGCTGACGCTCGGTCAGAGCTTCGCCAGAGGCCCGCGCGTAGCCGGGATGTATGACCGGTGGATCGTGACGTGGGAGAGGCGTCCCGCGTTCGACAGCGAGGAGGCGGACGTGTGGGCCACGTTCGTGACCCCCTCGGGCGCCGTGGCCGCTGAGTTCGGCATAGCCATCGACCACACCACGTCGGACCGCCACTACGCGCCGGCGGTCGCCGCCAACCCCGGCTTCGCACTCATTGTGTGGGAGGACACCAGGACCTATCCGAACGACGACTGGAACCTCTACGGGCGACGCGTAGTCGTGACCGGCGACGTACTCGATGATCCCGCGGGACTTGCGATAGTGACCGAACCGAGCGACGAGAGGCGTGCTGCAGTGGCGTGGAACGGCACCAATTTCCAGGTCGCGTACGAGGTCAGCGAGCGGTTCAACTGGTTCTACCACACGAAGCCGGACGTCTATGGGATCCGTGTCACCCAGAACGGGACCCTTCTGGGCGCGGTCGGGTTTGCCGTCGAGAGTTCTGACGCTCAGGACGTGAGGCCGGCGGTAGCAGGCGGCGGGGGAGGTTCGCTGGTGGTCACATCGTCGTTCATGCCAGGCTACCCTTACGCGTCCTACAGGCTCGCTCTGGCTCCCCTCGGCGACGGAACAACGGGCGTATCCGAGGTCGAGGAGCCTTCCGGGACGGTAAGCTACGTATCTGATGCGTATCCCAACCCGTCAGGCGGCGGTACCTCGCTGCGCTTCGTCCTGACGAAGACCGCCGACGTGACGGTCTCCGTGTATGACGTGTCCGGCCGTCTCGTGCGCCGGCTGCTCGCGGGCACCCTGCCTGCCGGAGAGCACGGCGTCGAATGGGACGGGCTGGACGAGTCCGGCCGCGGCACCGCCGCGGGCGTCTACCTGTTCTCGGTCGAAGCCGGCGAGTACCGGGGAACGCGCAAGGCGGCCGTTCTGAGATAGACCTTCTCGCCGGGCGCGTCCTTCATCAAGGATCGTCCGCCAGGCGCACGAGGCTCGCGGTGAACGAGAACGCGCGACCGGCGTCCGGGTCGCTGCGAGTCTCCATGAACCGGGCCAGCTCCCGCAGCTTCTCTACTGCCCCCCTTGCGTCGGCAGGGCTCAGCCGCGCCGACAGCCTGAGGAGCATCGTGGACTCGTCGGGCGCCTCACCTTTGGCTCGGTCTCGCTCCAGCGAGTCCGCCATCTCACGCTCGGCGGCGCGCAGAGCCGCCCTGTGGAGCCCCACGAGTGCCTCCGTGAAGGCCTTCGAACAGGAGCTTCGGTCTATGATGATCCTCTCGGCGGTCGTTTCGTAGAGCGCCTCGGCGCGATATGCGCCGGTCCTGTCACCAGCCTCGACGATCAGCCCCGCTCCGACCAGCTCGTGCACGTGGTAGTAGAGGGACGCCGGCTTCCTGCCGAGCGCCCGGGCTATGTCGCCCACCGATGCCTTTCCCAGCCTCTCGAGAGCGCTCAGCACCTCCTGTCGGATCGGCGTCCTGAGGACCCTCAGCGTCGCCGCATCCCGCACGACGAACGTCCGCCGCCTCTTGCGCTTCATCGCGATGCCTCCCGTCGTGAAGTTGTTTGTATTTCAACCACAATTCTAATAGAATTGTCTCATTGAAGCAAGCCCCGTGTGGTCGGCGCACGGCAGCCCGTCTCGCAGTCCATTCCACAGGGGAGGGTCACATGAGAAACACCGCGATGCTCCTGCTTGCAGGCGCTGCTGCGCTCGCGCTCGCCGCGTGTCAGGCGGGGGCCCAGTCGCCGCAGGAGGACGGAAGCCAGGGGCCGCCGGTGCCGCCGGGGATGCAGAACATCGATGAGAGGGACAGGGGAGACGTGCTTGAGCAGGTGGACGAGGCCAAAGCGGCTTTCGAGTTGGAGGGGACCGACGCGGCGAGATACGCGTACGCGAACCTTCTGATGGAGGCGGGCTCCTTCGAGGTTGCTCGGGGGGTTGCGCGGCCTCTGCTGGATGCGGCCGATCCGAGCCTTGATGCTCTGCGTCTGGTCGCGCGGTTGTCGTACTTCGTGGGTGACTACGCGCAGGCCGAGAGGCTTTTCACGGACCTGGTCGGGAGAGATCCCGGCAACCCACGGGCGCTCACCGGGCTCGTGCTCACCTACTACCAGACGAACAGGTTCGACAAGGCCCTCGAGCTGTCGCAGGGACAGGGGGCCGGGTTCCGGACGCCGATCCTGGACCTCATGGCGGCCTTCGGGGAAGACGCTCCCTACCTGGCGGAGTGGAGCGGTGGCCCCTCGACCGAGATCCCGTTCGTTTCGACGGACCCGCTGCCTGTCATTGAGGTCGAGGTAGGGGGAAGGAAGATCTACGCGATCATAGACACGGGCGCCGACGTCTTCGTCCTGGACTCCGACATAGCCGCCGAGCTTGGAATAGAGCCCGTGACCTCGATGATGGGCATGTTTGCCGGTGGACGCCAGGCGGAGATCGCGTTCGGCAAGGTCGACGCGCTGAGGTTGGGGGGCGTCACTCTACATTCCGTCCCGATCTCGCTGTTGCCGACGAAGCGCCTCCTGCTGGGGGATGTCGAGATCGGCGGCATCGTCGGGACGAGCGTGCTGCGGCAGTTCCTGTCGACGCTCGACTACCCTCGCGGACGGATCGTCCTGCGAGAGCGGTCGACCGCCTCGGCTGCTTCGTTCATGGCGGAGCACAAAGGCGCCATCGAGGAGGAGCTGCCGTTCTATCTGCAGGGCAGCCACTTCATCCTGACGCACGGCAGCCTGAACGGTTACGAAGGCATGCTCTTCCATGTTGACTCCGGACTGGCGGGGCTGCCGGCGTTCGCCGCGCCGGAGGAGACGCTTGAGTACGTGGGTATTCCGCTCCCCGAGCTGGTGGTTCACGAGGGGACCATGGGCGGCGGAGGCGGTGGATTCGCGGTGGGCGAGTTCGAGATCGAGAGTCTCGGCCTCGGACGGCTGGTACGTCACGATCTGATCGGCTCGTACGGCGCTCAGCCGCCCGGCAGCTACTGGGGCCTCGGATTCATACTGGATGGGCTCGTCTCCCACAACTTCCTCAAGGCCTACGCGTGGACGATGGACTTCGACGCCATGAGGATGTACTTCTCCCGGGACGCCGGGACCCCCTTGGGGGAGTAGTCCGGCCCGTAGCCTCGGCGCGCCCCGAACAAGCGAGAGCCCGGCCGTCGTGACCGGGCTCTGCCGTCTGGGCCGCGGGCTCGCGTATATGGACGGCGGCGCTGACTACGCCGCTTGCGCGTTCAGTATCTCGTCCAGGTCATCCTGAGCGCTAGCCCCGATCGGTTTGACGTCGAACTGCTTGACCAGCACGTCGAGAACGCCCGGCGACACGAACGCCGGCAGCGACGGACCGATGCGGATGCCCTTGATGCCGAGGTGCAGCAACGTCAGGAGTATCGCTACCGCTTTCTGTTCGTACCACGACAGGACGAGCGAGAGCGGCAGCTCGTTCACGCCGACGCCGAACGCTTCGGCGAGCGCTGTCGCTATCTTGACCGCCGAGTAGGCGTCGTTGCACTGACCCACGTCCAGCAGTCTGGGGATGCCCCCGATGTCTCCCAGTTCGAGCTTGTTGAACCTGTATTTCCCACAGGCGAGCGTCAACACGACCGTGTCGTCGGGGGTCCGCTCCACGAAATCCGTGTAGTAGTTCCGCCCGCTCTTCGCGCCGTCGCAGCCGCCCACGAGGAAGAAGTGTCTGATCTTCCCTGTCTTCACGGCGTCGATGACCTTGTCGGCGACGCCGACCACCGCATTGTGCCCGAATCCGACCGTGATCGTCTTCTCGGGTTCATCGCTCACGAACCCAGGTGCCGCCAGTGCCGCCTCGATGACCGTTGAGAAACCGTCGCGGGTCACGTGCGCGACGCCCGGCCACGATACGAGTCCGGTCGTGAAGATCCGTCCCCTGTACGTCTCGCGCGGCTTCTGGATGCAGTTCGTGGTCATGAGCACCGCGCCGGGGAACGCGTCGAACTCCCTGGCCTGGTCCTGCCATGCGCCGCCGTAGTTGCCCACCAGGTGGGAGTACTTCCTCAGACCGGGGTAGCCGTGGGCGGGGAGCATCTCGCCGTGCGTATATACATTGATGCCCTTGCCTTCCGTCTGCTTCAGCAGTTCCTCAAGGTCCTTCAGATCGTGGCCCGACACGACGATGGCCTTGCCGGCCACCGGCGTGATCCGGACCTGTGTCGGCGTCGGGTGGCCGTAGGCGTCGGTGTTAGCCCTGTCAAGAAGCTCCATGACGCGCAGGTTCAGCTCGCCGGTCTTCATGCACCAGGTGAGAAGCTCGTCTGCCGGCACGTCGGGCCGGGTCAGAAGATTCAGGGCCTCGTGGAACGTCGCGTAGATTGAGTCGTCGTCGAGGCCAAGTATGTGCGCATGGTCCGCGTAGGAAGCGGCGCCCTTGAGCCCGTAGATGATGAGTTCGCGCATGCTCGCCGCATCCTGGCCGAACCGGCCGGGCCACGTCTCGAGCGTGACGCCACGTCCCTGTTCCACGAGACCGTCCAGCGTGCCGGCCGGCTGCCAGGATGCCGGGCCCTCGAGGGGCTCGGAGGCCGATCCGTTACCCGTGGCTCGATCGTAGAGCGCCCTGGCCTTGTCCCTCATTGCCGCGGCGTTCCGGAGCATCTCGGCCAGGCGCTCGGCGTCGAAGCTCACGTTCGTCACTGTCGTGAAGAGCGCCTCGATCACGAAGACATCGATCTCACGGTCGACGGCGCCATGATGCCGCCCGCGGTGAGCGTACATCGAGACTCCCTGCGCCGCGTACAGCAGCAGGTCCTGAAGTGCCGCCGCCCGGTCGTCCTTGCCACAAATCCCCACCCTGGTACATGCGGTCCCTGAAGCGGTCTGCTCACACTGGTTGCAATACAAATGCTCCTCCTCTTGTCGGGCATCACGATGTGGACTCGAATCGGGGTCTCGTCATCCTCGGCCTGCTCTCAACCCGTCCGCTGCCCCGCCTTTGCAGGTACCCGGAAGTCGGCCAGCGTTGTCTTGTCGAGAGCCGTCACTATCCTCTCGCTCGCATCACACAGCAGTTTCGCCAGGGGACACTTCGCCGGCTCGCAGACCGGAAGCGTGAAAAGGCACTTGGTAACCTCGAGCGGTCCCTCCGCGGCCTCGTAGACCTCGCGCAGGCTGATGCGCTCTGCCGGGCGCGCGAGCGTGAACCCGCCGCCGGGACCGGTCGCGGAGTGGAGGAGCCCCGCTCTGGAGAGGCGAGCGAGTACCTTCGACAGGTGGGCCTTGGAAGCGCCCAG
>CAZLTC010000074.1:0-11465 GCA_964562405.1 uncultured bacterium
CGTGGCGACGCATCCCGGTAGAAGACGTCGAATGCCGCGCCGTGGACGTGGAAGATCATGGGGAGACCGAACGCGCGCGTGATCCGCGCTACGCTGGTCTTCCTCATGAAGCTCGCATGTGACGCCACGTGCATGTGCACCAGACCCCGCCGATTCCTGAAGCAGAAGCCCACGACCCTCATGAACCCGGTCATGGCCACGATAGCCTTGAGGGCCTTCGGCCCGTCGGCGTGAGTCGGGATGTACCGCACGTCGGGTGAGCCGGGCGGGAGCGCGGCGATCAGAGTATTGACCACGGCAGCCACGCCGCCGCGGACGCTCCGCGCTGGACCTACCATGACGACGTGTTCTGCGGGCTTCCTGGTCATCGAGTCCCCGTGCCCCTCCGGAGTGATCTTCCGGTCTCTTTCATGCGCGGTCAGGTTGACGGTCCTCGCGCACGACGAATCTGGTCTTCCCGGTCGAGGTCTTCCTGATGTCCG
This sequence comes from uncultured bacterium, assembly GCA_964562405.1. GTDB lineage: Bacteria > Joyebacterota > Joyebacteria > Joyebacterales > Joyebacteraceae > WJLY01. The sequence continues at coordinate 483 of CAZLTC010000074.1, forward strand.
TGCAATGCTCCACCTCGACCTCCATCTCCCCACCGAACACCTTACCCAGCCGGTCCCGGAGCACTTCGCTCACAGACCGCACGACGTCTTCGTCCGCATCGACGCGGACGACAACCTTCCGGTCGCTGACCTGGGCTATCTGGGAACGCCGCACGCCGTCCAGGTCCTTAAGCACCAGCGTCAGCGCTGCCGGCGCTACCCTGTGACCTGACGGTGTCTCTATCCAGTCGCCTTCTCTCGCCACCACGGGCTTCATGATGGGCAGCGTTCGCCCGCACCGGCAGCTCTCGTCGGGGTAGAACTCGAGCACGTCACCCAACTGGAAGCGGATCAGCGGCATGACCCTGTTCAGCAAAGTCGTTATGGTCGTAGGTCGCGTCGCCACGAGCCTGCCGAACTGCCCCTCCGCATAAGCGTCCACGAGCGACAGATGAAGACTCCCCTGCTCGCACTCGGCGGCCGAGATCAGTCGCTCGGCACATCCGTAGAGGCCGAAGACAGGTGCCCCGAACACGCGCGTTATGAGCGCCCTCTGATGGTCGAACATCGCTTCGCTCGAGTACCACACCGCCTTAGGACTCCAGCGCAGGGTGCGTCCTGACTCCAGGCAGAAGGCGGATAGTATCTCGAGTGAAGACGGGTAGCCCATGATGTACTCAGGACGCCTGGCCTCCAGGAGGTCGAGATACTGCTGAGCCGACCTCGAGGTCAGATGCCAGGTCGAGAGGTAGATTCTCCTGTCGACCCAGGATATCCTCCAGGGCCTGTCGGGGTCGGTATCGTCCAAAGGCACGACACGGTCCCCAACCAACCTGACGATCCAATCGCCCCGCTCGTAGCCCGTCCAGACGTTGCGCCTCCACCAGAGTGCGTCTCCACGCATCAGGGTTTCGTCGCTCATCGGCGTCGTGAACGGTGTGCCGGTCGTTCCCGATGTCTTGGTCGCCACGATCCTGGACGTGCCGGGGTCACTGCTGACGAAGGCCGCGCGATCCGCAGCGACCTCGTCCTTGGCGACTATCGGGAACTCGGTGAGCAGAGAGAGGACGCTCACAGCGGGATCGCTCAACTCATTCAGCAGACGTCCGTAGGACTCGTACCTGGGCACGGTCCGTACAACGTGCGTAAGCATCTCTCGCAGGTGATCCTCGACGTACCTGACCTGCTGCTCCCTCGGGAGCGTCTCCGTGAAGGCGATCTCCTCCAGGTACCGGTGCCATGCCGCCTTTCGCGCCAGGTTCCTGATACCGTAGAGATTGACGGCAAGGGTCTGCCCCCACCTGGGGAGAGACTCGTAGACGGTACCGAGCCCGTGCGAAACCGCATCACTGGTCATCGTGTCCCCCGGCGCAGCTTCGATGCGATGAACCCGAGCAGTAGCCGGACGTGCCTCGGACGGATGTGGGCGATCTCCTCCAGAAGGAACCCGGGACCTGCGTCCCCGGCCAGTTTCCGAAGCACCTTGAGTTTGTGTGCGACCAGGCGCTCGCCCGCGCGGTCCCAGACCTCTCTGCTGCCGGTCTCGATCCCGGTCGAGAGGTCCGACAGCAATCGCGCTATCCGCTCTTTCTCCGCGCCCCGTGCGAGAGCGCCTATCCCCTGTTCGCTCAAGAAGGTCGGTACGACATCGAACGACGACACTCCGTCCTTGTCGAGCACCGCTTCAACGAGGCACCCCGCTCTCAGGTCCCAGGGATCGAAACCGTGCTGTACGCGCCCCGCGTATATGTCAAAGATGAAGTTGCCCATGCTGTAGGCAACGTGCGACGCCCCGAGGGCCTCGACACCCTGCACGACGTGCGGGTGGTGACCGAGGATGAGATCGGCTCCCTCCTCGACGATCTGTGCCGCGAGCTTGCGATCCTGTGGCATTGGGTAGTTGGACATCTCGATGCCCCAGTGAAGGGAAACGACCTTCACATCGGCCTCCCTGATGCGGCGGAGAGACTCACGCACGTTCTCCAACCGCAGCGGCGCCGTGCCCGGCGTGTCCTTTCCGGCCGACCATCGCTGCGGCGGTGTGAAGGCCACGAAGCCGACCCTCACTCCCTTGCGGTCCAGAACCTCTCCGTCAAGAGCCTCGTCCAGATTGCGGCCCCCGCCCACCACCGCGACCCCGCGCTCACGCAGCTGATCGATGGTCTCGGTCAGACCCGTGGCGCCCCAGTCCATCATGTGGTTGGTCGCGATCGCCACGACGTCGATGCCCGCGAGGAGAAAACGACGTAAGGACTCGGGGCTTCCCCTGAAGTCGGGGCTCACGCCCGGCTTGTCCGGCTCGGTGACCGTCAGAGGAATCGGCATCTCGAGGTTGGCGAACGCGATGTCGGCCTCTGAGAGATAGGAAGCCGTCGCCGCCCATTCCGGATCGGAGTCGGATTCGAGGACGCGAGCGGCCGTTCCTATGAGCGCGGCGTCACCGACAGCCCTCAGGAGCACGCCGGGGCGCTGCTCGTCATCCATGACGACTCCCCCGAAACGCCTCGCACATCTCCTCGTAGTACTTCTCGATGGCATCGGTGACCCCGTCCCACGAGTAGTGCGACAGCACGTGGTCACGATACCGCTTGGTACCCACTTCCTCACGCCTCCACTGCAGCCAGGCATCGATCGCGTCAGCGATGGCCTCGGGGGACATGTCGCGTGTCAGCAGCCTCGAGTCGATGCGCCCCAGGATCTCAGGCGTCGCTCCTGCCGGCGTTCCCACAACCGGCAAGTTGGCCGACAAGGCTTCCACGGTCGAGATCCCGAATCCCTCGAGTGCCTCGGTCGGCAGCACGAACAGATCGGCCGCCTGGTAGTAATTCACCAGGACCTCATCCTGCACGTGCCCGGCCAACGTGACCACTTCGGAGATCCCCAACTTCACCGCCAGCGACTCGAGCACGGGCATCAACGGTCCACTTCCGCAGACCACCAACCTGATGTCGTCGGCTTCCGGAGACCGCCTCGCCCTGACGAGCGCCACGGCTTTCAACAGGTTCTCAAGCCCCATCCGCGGCACGAGTTTGCGAACGGTCAGAAGATGGGTCGCACGAGTGTCCATCCCCAGCTCGGCCCTGAGAGCGCTCTTGTCCTGAACCGGAGCGAACCTTTCCGTGTCGACTCCACTTGGGATGATCCTGATACGGCCGGGATCAACCTCTGGGAAGTACGTCTGGATGTTCTTCCTGGTGTACTCCGACAGCACGAGAATGCCCTGAGCGTGATCGAGCACCTCGGCCTCGAACCACCGCTGCCAGCGTTCGAGCGGTGGCTCGGACAGCCGCAGTGCGGCCCTCTTGAACGGCGACGCCTCGGCCCTGATCCGCCATCTGGTGTTGAAGCGGAACTCGAGGAACACGGGCGCGTGGTAAGTGGGAACCTGGCAGACGGAACGGCCCAGGGCGCTCCGGGCTATCTTCAGGCCCAGGTGCGCGTCGTGGATCCCGAGGATGTCCACGGGCTCCTTCGCCTCGATCTCCCGGAACAACGAGTAGCACTTGTTCACGTGCTGCAGGGTGCTGTATATCGGGTTCACACGTCTGTATGTATACCGATGCACCCCGATGCCGTCGAACCGGGAGTACCCTCTGTCCTTCTCCGATAGAGCCCTGGCAATGACGTCGACACTGTGCCCCTTGGCCGCGAGCCGACGCCCGAGCTCGTATATGTACGAGTACGTACCTCCGATGTGATCGGGGTACATTCCTCGGTGAACCCAGACTATGTGCATGTCGGTGCTCGATCCAGATCCTTGGGCCATCGGCCGCGCAACAGACCGGGAATGGCCTCCAAGCCAGCGAGGTAGACGAGAATGCTCACGAAAATGAAGGGAAGTACGACCCTTCCGACAACATAGAAGCCGCCGAACACGACGAAGAAGTGCGCGTAGATCGCCGCGGAGATCCAGAAGGTGGCTCGGTCCCTGCGATAGAGCGCGAACATCCCTAGGAACCAGAGAGGCAGCATGAGGAACCCGACCGGTCGCAATGCGTGGGAGAGCCTCTCGGGAACAAGATCGCCGTGGGTGTACAGGGTCGGGGAGATCATTATGCCTATTCGGTACACCCAGTTCCGCAGGAACAGCCACGGGTGCTGCGTCACGAACCGCTTCGCCTCTGCCTTGAGAGTCTCTTCGTAGAGGGAATTGGGACGCTCTCCCTGTTCGACCATGTTGTAGTTCTCAAGTTCCTTGTTCAGGCGTCTCCCGAACTCCCACACGCCCTCGTCCGTGTAGTCCACGTTGTATGGGTTCGGGAACTGGCCGACGCCGGCGAAGAAGCTGTGCCAGAACGTCGAGCGCGTCGGCCGGGCACTGCCCGTGGCCTCATACCTGTACGCAGAGACAAGCGCCAGCACGACCACGACCGGCGCGATGAAGGCCGCCGTCCGCTTCGCGACGACCCACCAGCTGAGACGACGGCGCCGCCACAGGTACGCGAGAGCCGGCACCATGAAGAACGGGAGCAGCAGCGTGAGATTCCGGAACCAGAAGGGGATCGCCGTCATCAGGCCGGCCAGGATACACCAGCCGATGCCCTTGTGTTTCTTGACCATGAGGAGAGCAACGATGAAGACGGCCAGCACGGCGAACTGCGGCCAGAAGTCGTATCCCATCATGAGGGTCCGCTTGATGGTTGCTACGTTGACGACCATGACCAGAGAGGTCGCGAGGGCCAGGCCCCGGTTCATCTGGGCTAGTGCCACGAAGAGCAGCGATATGAGCACCGAGTCCAGGATGATCTGCAGCAGCAGATAGGGAACGAAGTTGTGAACGGGGAAGACCTTCCAGAGAGCCCCGAGCAGCACCGCAGGACCGGGAAGGAACTCGACGAGAGGCTGTCGTCCCTCGGGCTCGTAGAATCTGAGGTAGTCACCCGATGTGTTGTCCTTGAGGCGTGCGATCTCCTCGATCTCCTGGTCGTGATACGTGAGCCCGTCCCCCATGGCCAGACCGATCGCCGTCGAGCCATAGACGCGTGCCGAGCCGTGCCTGAGATCGTCGAAGACGGTAGCCAGCAGCAGCACCCTCACGAGCGCGGCCAGAACGAAGATGACGAGAGCTACCGTGCGGGTTCTTTGCAGTAGCGACAAGATCGAGCCACCTCCCCGAGCCCCGGTGGACGCGTGACGCGCGATCAAACAACTGCGTCTCTCCCGCTTGCCTCAGGATCACGCGCGGCTACCGGAACACCCAGCGTTTACAGAGAAGATAGTTGACGATCGTGATGAATCCCATCACCACGAACCAGGTAGGGCTTGCCGGGAACGACATGATGTCCACGAACAGCCCGATCAGACCAGAGCTGACCACGGCCAGGATCGCTTGCAGGACAAAGAAACGAGTGACCTGACCCGGGATCGAACCAGTGCTTCGAAACGTGAAGCGACGGTTCCAGATGAAACTCCAGACCGTGCCGGCAGCGTAGCTTGCGACCTGGCTGACCGTGGCCTTGTACTCGAAGGACCCGGAAACGGCCACAAGCACCCGAAAGACCGAGAAGCTCACCGCGAAGTTGCTCAAGCCGACCAGAACGAACCGCAGGAAGGTCCCGTCGAACTCCCCTATCAGCGGCAGGCGTCTGCCGAGAACCCGCGGGCTGGTTCGGAGAGGATTCACAGGCCCGATCGTTCCTTGACAATGAATCTCGGCCGATTCTTCACGGTTTCGAGAATGTTGCCGACGTACGAGCCTATGATCCCGACCAGTATGAAGAGAATGCCGAACATGAAGGATACGACGGCGAGAGTCGACGCCCACCCGGGCACGACGTTCCCTCGCACGTAGCTGATCACGATGTAGACCAACTCGACGAACGCTAGACCGCTGGTGACAAGCCCCAACCAGATGCCCAGCCTGAGAGGTACGAGAGAGAACGAGAGCATCGAGGACATCGCGAACCGGAGCATCTTCCGCAGGCTGTACTTCGTGGTCCCCGAATGCCTGGACTGCGCCTGATACGGAACCGTCACCCTCCGAAAACCCACCCAGTAAGCGATGCCACGGAGGAACAGGGCCGCGTCACGCATCTCGAGGACCGAGTCCACGACCTGCCGATCCATGAGGCGGAAGTCCGACGTCCCCTCGGCCATGGGCAATCCAGACAGGAATGAGAACATCCTGTAGAACCAACGTGAGGTCGTCTTCTTGAAGAACGACACGTCCTCGCTCTCCATACGGCGCGTCTCGACGACGTGGTTGCCGCTGGTCCACTGTCTGAACAGCTCGGGTAGCATGGATGGGGGGTGCTGAAGGTCGCCGTCCATGGTGATCACGGCTTCGCCCGAGGCGTGGTTGAGGCCGGCGAATATCGCGTTCTGATGGCCGAAGTTCCGGGACAGAGACAGCCCCTTTATCCGCTCATCCTCGGCGCCGGCCTGACGCACGAGCGACCAGGTTCCGTCCGTGCTTCCATCGTCGACGAACACGATCTCATATGGGACACCGATCGGCTGGACCGCGCGGCGAATCTCCTCGATGAGCAGGACGACGTTCCCCTCCTCGTTACAGAGGGGAACCACAATGCTCAGGGTCGGGCCTGACTCTTCTCGCGAGAGACTGCTCAACGTCTTGAACCTCCGAACCGACACGCCGTACGCACGGAAACTCCCAGACATCGAGTAACAACCAACCACACAACCACTTCCGCGGCCAGTCTGCCAGACTCACCACGACCAGACAAGCGGCTTCTACCGACCACGCGCTACTCCAACGCAGCGACCTGCCGCGTCGTGAAGCACTCGACCGCCCGGAACGTGGCCAGCATGACTCTCTCTATCTCAAGATACGAAATGGGCGACGCTTTGCCTTCCCAAATGGAGGACAGGAACACCTTCATCATCTCGGGCTGGCCCTTGTTCTGTGACGCCAGTCGCTTCGTCCAGGGCTTCCCACTTCCGTAGACCTTGAGTTCCTTGAAGTCCGTGATGACCGCCGAAGCGCCGGCCCGGTGCACCTCTATGTACTCCTTCGGGAGCGACTTCCCTCCGTTGGCCAGATACGAGACGACGCCGATCGATCCGTTCTCGAACCGCAGCGATATGTTCACGATGTCGCCCAGGTGCTGGGGCTCGTCCATCGCCGTCGCGTAAACCTCGACGGGGAGCGAACCGTTGACGTAGGTCAGGTAGTCGATGAAGTGGCATGCCTCACCAATGATCCTGCCGCCGCCGACCTCCGGCAGCTGCATCCAGTGGTCGGCGTCCATCGGGCCGGCATTCACCCGATACAGCATCGACATCGTTCCCTCAGGAACGCGGGCGCGGAGAGCTTCAGTGAGTGGAGAGAACCGTCGGTTGAAACCGACCATCAATGTCGGCGCATGGCCCTCGTCCGCCAGTCTGGTGACGGTTGACGTGATCTCGCCCAACTCCTCGACGTTCAGGCAGAGCGGTTTCTCGACGAAGACGTTGCGGCCGTGTTGCAGCGCATCGAGGACATACTTCGCGTGAGTGTCGTGCCTGGATGCGATGAAGACCGTGTTGACGGTCTGGTCCTTCCAGATGTCGTCCTCGTCGGACGTGCAGAACTCGAAGCCGTAGCGGTCGGCGACCGATCTCGCTCCGGTTCCCGACGACGTCACGACTCCCTTCAAGATGACGTCGCTGTCCTTCAGGTTCGGGAGCAGGTTGTTCATCGCGTAGCTGCCCGCCCCGAAGAACGCCACTCCGATCTTCCCGGCCGGACTGACCGCGCCTGTTATGATCTTGGTCGGCTCGGGGATCTTCTCGACGTCGTACTCTATGAGCATCCCCAGGTGGTGTTCCTCGCCCCCGAGGATGATGTCGTAGGCCTTAGGCGCGTCTTCGAGGCTGAACCTGTGGGTCGTCAGGTAGTCGATGTCGATTACCCCGGTCCGGAGCATGTCCTGGAAGGCCTGCATGTTGCGGTTCTCCGTCCAGCGCACGAAGTCGGGCGGATAGTCCAACCCGCGTTCCTCGTAGTCCACGTCGTAGCGGCCCGGGCCGTACGAGCACGACATCCGGAGTTCGAGCTCCTTCTTGTAGTATGTGTCTCGCTCGAAGCCGGTCGGGACGTTGCCGACGATCACGACCACGCCCTTCCTCCTGAGCAGCCTGCCCGCCAGGTCGACCGGGCCCGTGCTCGATGTCGCCGCGGTGATGATCACCGCATCGGCTCCGATGCCGCCCGTGAAATCGTGAACCGCCTGCTCGAGTGCCGAGTCGCCTGTCTCGAAGGCGAGGTCTGCGGAGCGCTCGCGTGCCAGCCCAACGACCTTCGGATTGATGTCGACACCGACCACTCTCTGTCCGCCTGCCTTCAGCATGAGACCGGTAAGCTGGCCAAGGAGTCCAAGGCCGATGACGACGCACGTCTCGCCGACCCTCAGGTCGGCCTGCCGAATGCCCTGCAGCGCGATCGCTCCCACGGTGTTGTAGGCCGCGCGGTCCAGCCTGGCACCGGCCGGGAGCTTCACGCAGAGGTTCTTCGGCACGACCACGTACTCGGCGTGGTTAGCATAGCCGGCGCCGCCGCAGGCCACCAGGTCTCCTGGTGCGATGCCGTGGACGTCCGGCGCCACCGCGATGACCTCGCCGGCGCTGCTGTACCCCAGCGGCGAGTGGGCGTCGAGTTTCTTCATCACGGCGCGGTAGGTCTGCACCAGGCCCTTCGTCTTGAGAGTATCCAGCACCTGCTTCGCCTGCTGCGGACGCTCCTTCGCCTTCCCCAGATAGCTCTTCCTCGCGGCGCTCACCGTGCTGCCCTCTGTGCCGGCACTGATGACCGAGTAGCGGTTTCGCACGAGCAGGGTGCCCGGCGCCAGCAGCGGCATCGGAACGTCAAGCACGCGGAGTCTGCCTTCCTTCAGCTTCTGGGTAAGCTGCCTCATCACGCTCCCTTTCCTGCAACAGGTCTCATAGAACTATCACCCACAGGGCAACTTACAACAATCGTGCCACGATTGGCGGCGGAGTGCGTGTGACCGTCGGGTTTGAGCCGGTTTTCCGGCAGACACGCGGAATCCCGCTGCACAGCCAGCAAGGTGCAGCCCAGCCCTGGTCAAGCATGCCCCGTTGCGCCTGGCGTACACGCCTCAGTGTGCGCAGACGATGTGCAAGGCTAGAGTCTATCGGAGGACCGGGAGGGTGTCAACGAGACCGGGGCCGGCCAAGCGACCTCAGAAGACGGCATCGACGTTGATGCCGACCGAGCGGGCGGCCTCGTCGACGTGCCGTCTGAGCGCGCGCTCGTAGCCCTCGGGATCCTCCCTGGCCGCGCTCAGGACGTCAACGGCGTCGGGGAAGCTGCGACGCACCACGGGATGGACGCTCGCCCACACCTTCGGATAGAGATTGAGTCGGTCCACGAGAACGCGGCCGGCGCCAGAGTCACGCATGGCCTCGAGCACCTCCGTGACGGCCTCCTCCGAGTCCGAGAGCCCCGGCAGCACAGGCCCGAAGAATCCCCAGACGTCGATGCCGAGGTTCGCGAGTTCTCGCATGGCCGCCAGCCTGCGCGCGGGCGCGGCCGCCCCGGGCTCGAAGACGGCGGCGACGTCCGGGTCAAGCGTCGTCACCGTGAAGCCGACACTCACGCCCGGGATGCGCTTGAGCACGTCCGCGTCGCGAACGACGAGGTCCGACTTCGTGAGGACGCCTACGTCGAACCCGGGGACCTCAGTGAAGACCTCAAGACACGCTCTCGTGACGCGGTAGTCGTGCTCAACTTGCTGGTAGGGGTCGCAGACTGTGCCGAACGAAACGACGCCCGGTGTCCTTCGCCTCGCCTCGCGCGCGAGCACCTCGGGCGCATTGATCTTGACGCCCACGAACTCACCCCAGGGGTCATCGATGCGCAGGAACTTCTTCATGAACGTGGCGTAGCAGTAGACGCAAGCGTGCTGGCAACCGACGTACGGGTTAACCGCGTAGTCGAGCCCCGGTATCTTCGAGCGCGTCATCACGCTCTTGGCTGTCGTCTCGAACACGCGAGGGACGGCCACGGCACCTCCCTGCGACTGAAGAGGAACCGGCCGCCCTCGCGCTGAGAGCGGCCGGTCATCTGGTACGCCGCGAAGGAATCGAACCTTCAACCTACTGATTAAGAGTCAGTTGCTCTGCCTAGTTGAGCTAGCGGCGCGTAGTATGTCACGAGTCGTGCGGCCTGCTAGAACGGCAGGTCGTCGTCCTCGATCTTGACCGTATCTGCTTCAAAGTCAGGCGTTTCTTCCTGACCGCCGGAACCGCCGCCCTGGTCCGAGCCACGGCTGCCGAGCATCTGCATATTCTGAGCTACGACCTCTGTGGTCTTGCGCTGGGCCCCCTGCTTGTCCTCCCAGCTGCGCGTCGTCAGCCGGCCCTCGATGTAGACCTGGCGGCCCTTGTGAAGGTACTGCCCGCATATCTCGGCGAGCCTCCCCCACGCGACGATGCGATGCCACTCGGTCCGCTCCTGCTTCTGGCCTTCCTTGTCGTTCCACGTCTCGTTGGTCGCGAGCGTGAACGTCGCCACCGACGTGCCGCTCGGGGTCTGACGCAGCTCGGGGTCGCTGCCGAGGTTCCCGATCAGGATGACCTTGTTGACTCCTCTTGATGCCATGGCACTTCCCTCACTAGGGGTGTATCACTTCCCGGCTCAATGCGCCGGGGCTTCAGGGGTTCGTCCGTCAGGGTTAGTTCCGGCCCCCGAAGTGTCACACAGCTTACCATTCCTGCCGCGTTCCCGCAAGGGCCGAGTGTCCTCCCGGAGCGGGTGTCTCCGGGAGCTGCGGTGCCTGGTGCATCCCCCGGAGCGGGTGTCTCCGGGAGACGACGTGGGGTGGAAGACGGGGATCGAACCCGCGACCACTGGAGCCACAGTCCAGCGCTCTACCAGCTGAGCTACTTCCACCGTTCGTTTATGGTACGCCTGGCTGGATTTGAACCAGCGACCTACGGATTAGAAGTCCGTTGCTCTATCCAAACTGAGCTACAGGCGCGCCTGGTCGGGGCGAGAGGATTCGAACCTCCGACTTCCTGCTCCCAAAGCAGGCGCGCTAA
>CAZLTC010000075.1:0-11400 GCA_964562405.1 uncultured bacterium
AACGCTGAGAACATCCCGCTGGCCGACTCGACGACGCCGTGGCTCGACATGAGCGACGTCGCAAGCCCCCCGACCAGCAGAAGCGCCATCCATGCGAAGAAGAGAGCGCCAACCCTGCGTATCTCCTCGTTCTCCACGATGACCTTGTCCACCACTACAGGCTGGAGCGTCGCCGGCCCGTGAACGGACCGGCGCACCTGCCTGCCGACCATGCGCAGCAGCACACCGACCCGCAGCACCTTGATGCCGCCCCCCGTCGAGCCGACGCAGCCGCCTATGACCATGAGCGCGAGGAACACCTGCTTAGCTGCCGGAGGAAAGTGCACGGATCCGATGTCCGCAGTGGCGAACCCAGTGGTCGTGAGTATGGAGACAACCTGGAACAGGCTCGTCCGGAAGATCGTCTCGACGTCGCCGAACCCCCACTGCCCCACCCCGAACACGCGCAGGCGATCGGCGATGACGACGGCCGTCGCCACCCCGATGATCGCCCACCAGAGCTTCATCTCGAGTCCGTCCCATAGTGCGCTCCAACCGCCTCGCACGACCCGGTAGTGCACCAGGAAGCTCATGCCGCCGGCCAGCATCCCCCCTATCACGGTGTACTCGATGAGCCGGTAGTTGGCGTAACCCATGAGGGAGTAGTACCCCACGCTCGCGTCGTGCGGCGAGTATCCGCCGGTCGATAGCGCGGTCATCGCGTGCCCTACCGCGTCGAACACACTCACGCCCTCGAGGACCAGCGCGAGCGCGACCGCCACGGTGAGCCCGGCGTATATCCCCCAGAGTATCCGAAGTGTGTGAAAGAGACCCGGGACCGGCCTCCTCGAGAAGACCTTGTGGCTCTCGGCGCTGTAGAGCCGGTTGGCCGACCCGGCCGTATAGAGGATGGCCAGGAAGAAGGCGAGAATGCCCAAGCCCCCCAGCCACTGCATGAACGAACGCCAGAAGAGGATGCTGTCCGGCATCCGGTCCAGGCCTTCGAGCATAGTGATGCCGGTCGTGGTGAACCCGCTCACGCTCTCGAAGTAGGCATCCAGGAAGCCCACCTTGAGACCGAGCCAGATGGGTATGGCCCCGATGCCGGAGATGACCATCCAGGCGACCGCGGTCAGTATCATCGCGCGGCGGTTGTCGAGCGGTTCGAACCTGAGATTGCGCTTGAGTGCGACTCCGGCCACCAGCGCTACGGCTATCGGCACTCCGAAGCCTATGATGCGCGAGAGGTCTTCGCCGGCGTGCCACGTGGACAGTTCGACCGCGAGCGGCACGAGGAGGACGAGCCCGAACACCCAGGACAGCAGTCCCAGATAATCGAGCATCACCCTGAAGTACGGCAGACGGTTGCGCATGCGGAGGGCATCCTACAGCGAGTCACGTATGGCATCGAGAATGGCCCTGACGTCCGGGGCCATCTCGAAGAACTCCTCGAGGGTCTCACACGGGTAGTCTTCGCAGTGCGCGCAGGTCGCCACGCCCCGCTTCTTCCCGCAGAGACGGATCGCGCACTTCAGAGGATGGGTGAACACGCTGTCGTCCGACGCGTGACACCCGAGGCAGTCGATCGTCACCGCCTCGACCTCCACCCCATACTGCTCCGACCACAGCTTCGCCGTGGCCGCTCGCTTCGTGTCGTCATCCTCGACGGTCGCTATGTACGCCGGGCAGTCGCTGCAGATGAGGCCGCACATTCCAACGATCTCGTCCATACGGTCTCCCAGGGTTGTTATGACACTGGCAGGGGCCCTGCCCGCGTCTACTCCTTGCTGAGCTCGCGGCCGTCCCTGGCCGACAGAATACGGAACTCCTCCCGCCCCAGCTCGGGGTTGTCGCGTACCTCGATGGACCGGCGCGTGTCGCGCTCCAGGCTCTTCAGGTGTTCCTTGCGCTCGGTGACCAGGTGAAGCGCCATCTCCTGCGAAACCTCCAGGACGAGCTTCCGCTCCCGCGACGAAGACGCCACTCGCCGGAGCGCCCGTTCGATGAAGACGAGGATCGTGTAGAATGAGAGCACCTTGCCGGTCCCCTCGCAGCACGGGCACTCGTCGGTGTACTGGTGCAGCAGGCTCGGCCTGACGCGCTGCCGCGTCATCTGGACCAGTCCCAGTTCGCCTATCGGGAACACCTTACTGCGCGCCCTGTCGCGGGAGAGCACGCGCTTCAGCTCCTGCACCACCTTCTCGCGGTCCGCCTCCGACACCATGTCGATGAAGTCTATGACGATGATGCCACCGACGTCGCGCAGCCTGAGCTGCCGGCCTATCTCGCGCGCGGCCGCCAGGTTCGTCTTGAGGATGGTCTCGTCCTGGTCCTTCTTGCCCGTGTAGCGTCCCGTGTTCACGTCGATCGAGATCATCGCCTCTGTGTGGTCGATGACGATGTAGCCGCCCTTCTTGAAGTAGACCTTGCGCCGCAGGCTCTTCTCGATCTCCCCCTCGATATCGTAGGCGTCGAAGACGGGCACCGCGTCCTTGTAGAACTCGACACGCTTCCGAAGCTCCGGGGCCACCGAGCGCAGGTAGCTCACGATCTCGCGGTACCCACTGCGAGAGTCGATGACGAGCCTGTCAACGTCCGCGGTGAAGATGTCGCGCACGAGCCCCGCCGTGAGTCCCATCTCGCTATGAACGAGCGCCGGCGCCTTCACCTTCTCCGCCGCGGCGTTCGTCTTCTTCCACATCTTTACGAGGAACTTGAGGTCCCGCTTGATCTGGCGTTTGCTGATGCCCTCGGCCGCGGTTCGTACTATGAGCCCACCCCACGTCGGCCGGGCCTCTCTCGCGATCTGCTTGAGACGGTCGCGCTCCTTGGGATCCTCGATCTTCCTCGAGACGCCTACCGCGCCCGAGAAGGGGACGAGCACGAGGAACCGTCCCGGTATCGAGATCTGGGTCGTCACCCTGGGGCCCTTGGTGCTGATGGGCTCCTTCGTGACCTGGACGATGATCTCCTGTCCCTTGTTGAGCAGGTTCTGGATCGGCTCGTTCGGGGAGTCCATCCGCCGCCCGTCCTCGACCTCTATCTCCCCCTCCTCCGACAGGTCCGCGAACTCGGTCGTCAGATCCCTCATGTCGGAGACGTGAAGGAAGGCGCTCTTCTGGTGCCCGATATCGATGAACGCGGCCTGCATGCCTGGCAGGACCGCGCCCACGACACCCTTGTGTATGTCCCCGACCATCCTGCCACCCTCACCGCGCTCGACCATCAGCTCGACGAGCTTGTGCTCCTCGAGGATAGCTATCCTGGTCTCGCCTCGGGCGACGTTGACTATGATTTCCTTGTACACGCTTCTCCCGTTGTCGGCGCGCCGATCCGGACGGCGCGTGTCGTCTGTTTGTGCCGATCGCGGCCCCGCGAACGAACCGCGCGGCTCCGGTTTCCACCGGTCGCCGTTTGGGCTCACCGGCTCCCGGAGATGGTTTCCCGTCTGAAGTATAGCTCCGTGGTGGCCGCCGTTCAAGCGTGCCGAAGACCTTAGCCCATCCGCTCGAGCCCCCCCGAACTGGGGCAGCTGAAGAGGGCCGTCCGGTGCACGAGGGCCAATTCGGGCCGCTGCCCCGAACCGCCGTACAGAAGCCCCACCAGATCGACCGGACGGAGGGCACCCTCGCTTCCTACGTCCAGGACCACCCGCAGCGTGACCGGTCCCTCGCCCGTCACCTCCAGACTCAGAATGCGCTGCGCCGGTCGGAGTTCCTTGACACCCTCGCCCTTGGGCACCTCGACGCGTTCGGTGCGACGGACCGCCGCCACACGCGTCGAGAGTTCCTCGCTCGAGAGCGTATCCAGGGGTGCCAGGTTCGCCATCTCGTACTCGGCCGCGCACGCCTCCGCGGACGCCGACCTCTTCGAGCGCATGAGATTGACATCCTCGATGACCACCCCATCGGGCAGTTGCGCGCTGAGGCGCGTGGCGATATCGGATGGCGTCACGACCCTCACGAGCTCGAGTTCCACGAACTCCGCCTCGCCCGTCGTGCCGACCGGGAGCGGTGGTCCGAACGAGAGCCTCGGCCTCGGATTGAATCCCTGTGTGTAGGCGATCGGAAGTCCCGAGACCGCTACGGCTCTGCTCCAAATGCGCGTGAGGTCGAGATGCGAAAGGAACCTGGCCGAGCGCCGCTTCGAGTAGCGAACCCTCCACCTGTTGGAAGTGGCTCCGTTCACCTCCCTCACGCGGCGCCGCCTACCGAACGCCTCGGGCGGCGCACCCTCCACGGCCTCCGTGCGGTGCTCCGGCATGCGACGGCCTGCCAACGCGGGAGGCGGGCACGCCCCACACTCGAAGCAGTCGTCGAGCCTGCAGTCCTCCGTCACGACACCTTCGAGCGCCAGAGCGCGTTCCCGCGCGAGGAAGCGCTTCGAAGGTCCCGCGTCGATGTGGTCCCACGGGAGCGGTGCATCGAGCGGACGCGCCCTGAGGCACGACTCGGCGTCGAGGCCGGCCTCCTCGAGCGCCTCGAGCCAGACCGCGGCGTCGAACGTCTCCGTCCAGCCGCCGAACCTGGCGCCCCTTCGCCACGCACCCTCTATCACCTCGCACATCTCGCGTCCGCCTCGCGCGAGCAGCCCCTCGACGAACGGGACCTCGGGCGACCTGAGGGCGGTCTTCACGCCCCTGATCCGGAACAGCGGACGCAGCAGGTCCTCCTTGCGCCTCGTCTCCTCGATCCCGTCCTGCCGCTCCCACTGGAACGGCGTGTGCGACTTGGGAACGAAGGGCGACACGGACACGCTGATAGCCGCGCCCTTCCTGTGCACCCTTGCTCTCTCCTTGACGCTTTCGACGAGCGCGATGATGGCCTCGAGGTCGTCGTCGGTCTCCGTCGGGAGCCCGATCATGAAGTAGAGCTTGACGCGACTCCAGCCGGCCGCGAAGGCCGTCTCGATCGTCTTGAGGATGCTCTCCTCGGTCTCGTTCTTGTTGATCACGTCACGGAGCCTCTGGGAGCCGGCCTCCGGCGCGAACGTGAGCCCGGCCTTGCGCACACGCCCGATGCCGTCTGCCAGCTCGAGCCCGAACCTGTCCGCTCGCAGCGACGGGAGCGACACGCTCACCTTCCTGTCAAAGAGCGTCTCGTTCAGCCGCCCGACCAGCTCCGCAAGCCCGCCGTAGTCGGACGCGGAGAGCGAGACGAGCGACACCTCGTCGTACCCGCTCGCCTCTATCCCGTCGCGGACGAGACGCGCGACGTCCTCCATAGGGCACTCGCGCACGGGGCGCGTCACCATGCCGGCCTGACAGAAGCGGCATCCCCTGGTGCACCCCCTCATGATCTCGACGGCCAGGCGGTCGTGCGTCGTTTCCATCACGGGGACTATCGGCCGGGCGGGATGGAAGAGGTACCCAAGCGACTCCTCGACCCGGCGCCGCACGACGGGCGGGACGCCCTCGACCGTGGGCGTGGTTCCCGCGAAGACGCCGTCCTCGAACGACGCCTCGTAGAGCGACGGGACGTAGATGCCGGGGATGTCCGCCGCCGCGCGCAGCGTATCGGCCCGTGGCGCGCCCCGGCGCTTCGCGTCGATGAGCAGGTCGGCCAGGTCCAGCACGACGGTCTCGCCGTCCCCTATCGCCAGCATGTCGAAGAAGGCCGACGCGGGCTCCGGATTGAAGGCGCAGGGCCCGCCCCCGATCACGAACGGGTCCAACTCGCCCCGGTCGGCCGCGCGCAGCGGCACGCCGGCCAGGTCGAGCATCGTGAGGACCTCCGGGTAGTGGAGTTCGTACTGGAGGGTGAAGCCGATCGCGTCGAAGTCACGCGCTGGCGTCCGCGTCTCCACGGAGAAGAGCGGGACGTCCTTCTCCCGCATCAGCTGCTCCATGTCGACCCACGGCGCGAACACGCGTTCGACCGCGATCTCGGGTCTTCTGGACAGAATGTCGTAGAGAACCCGGATGCCCAGGTGGGACATTCCGATCTCGTAGACGTCCGGGAACGCGAGAAGGAATGAGAGGTCGGCCTCCGCGGGGTCCTTCTTCGGAAGGTTCCTCTCTCCCCCTGTGTAGCGACTCGGCCTCGAGACCAGCGGCAGGACTTCGCGCTCGAGCTTCTCGTAGAGCTCGGTCATGCCCTTGGACCTGCCTTGCTGTTTCAGCCTGTCTATGCTCCCTTGACGAGGTCCGCGCCGCGCCTCATCGCCTCGCGGTTGAACTTCATGACCTTGTCGCTCTTGCCGTGAAGCTGTTTGTCCAACGCCGCGCTCAAGGTCTCGATCTTCACGGTCCCGAGCTTCGCCGCGAAGGCACCCAGCATCACCATGTTCGCAGAGCGCATCGAGCCCACTTCCTCGGCGATCTCATTGGCCGGCACCTTCACCACGTTGACGTCGTCTCTCTTGACTTCCCTGCTGATGAGCGACGTGTTGTAGAAGATCCAGCCTCCCGGCTTCACGTCCGGCTCGAACTTGTCGAGAGAAGGACCGTTCATGATGAGCACTACGTCCGGCTCCTCCACGACGGGAGATGCTATCTCGTGGTCCGACACGATGACCGAGCAGTTCGCAGTGCCGCCCCGCATCGCCGCCCCGTACTGCGGGAAGAACGTCGTGTACTTGTCCTCTTCCATGCCGGAATGCGCAAGGAGCCGGCCCATCAGGACGATGCCCTGCCCGCCGAAGCCCGCGCACCGGATCTTCTGTGTCATCGGCGCTCTCCCTGTATCGTCCGGGCGGCCCCGCGCGCGGCGGCCGGCTCGCCCGTTGGGGACTGACCTAGTTTCCGCTCTCGCACTCGGCCGTGATGTCCTTGAAGACGCCGAGCTTGTAGTACTCGAGCATGTTCTCCCTGAGCCACTTCACTGCGTCGGCCGGCTGCATGCCCCAGTTGGTAGGGCATGGCGAGAGGATCTCGACGAGCGTGTACCCCTTCTTGTCGAGCGCCAGCTCGAACGCCTTCTTCATGTGCTTCTTCGCCTGGATGACGTGCTTCGGGCTGTCAACCGACGCCCTCGCCAGGTACGCCACACCGCCCAGACTCTGCAGAAGCTCGCACACCCGGATGGGGTAGCCGGCGAGCTTCGCGTCGCGGCCGAGCTGGCACGTGGTCGACGGCTGGCCTATGAGCGTCGTGGGAGCCATCTGCCCGCCGGTCATCCCGTAGATGGCGTTGTTGACGAAGATGGTCACGAAGTTCTCTCCACGGTTCGCCGCGTGTATCGTCTCGGCCGTCCCGATCGCCGCGAGGTCACCGTCGCCCTGGTAGCTGATCACGAAGCAGTCCGGGTTCGTCCGCGACATCCCAGTCGCGACCGCCGGCGCGCGTCCGTGCGCGGCCGACACCACGTCGAAGTCCCAGTAGAGGTCGGCGAACACGGAGCAGCCGACCGGCGCTATCCCGACGGTCCGCTCCCTGATGCCGAACTCGTCCACAAGCTCGGCGACCAGGCGATGCGCGATCCCGTGTCCACAGCCCGGGCAGTAGAGCGTCCGCGGGTCCTTCATCGCCTTCGGCATCGCGAAGACCTGTTCCATCAGTGGCTCCTTCTAGAAGTTCCGTATGATCCCTTCGCCCTTGTGCGTCAGGATCTTCCTGAGCTGCGCCAGGATCTCGTCCTCGACGGGGATACCGCCGGCCGTGCGGCCGTGGAGGTGGACCTTCGCCCTGCCCTCCACCGACAGCCTGACGTCCTCCCACATCTGGCCCAGGCTCATCTCGACAACGAGCATGTTCTTGACCCTGCCGGCAAGCTTGAAGAGCGGCTTCGACGGATACGGCCAGATCGTGATCGGCCTGAACAGGCCTGCCTTGATGCCCTCGGCCCTCGCCTGCTCCATCACCGAACGCGCGATCCTGGCCGCGGTACCGTAGGCGACCATGACGATCTCGGCGTCCTCGGTCATCGACTCCTCGTAGCGCGTCTCGTTCTTCTCGACCTCCTCGTACTTACGGAACAGCTGAAGGTTGCGTTCCTCCATGCCGGTCTTGTCGAGGATGAGCGAGGTTATGAGCATCGCGTCCGGGGTCGACGGGTCGCCGAGCCGCCACGGCTGCTTCGACGGAAGATCGGGCAGCGGCTTGTACTCACGCAGCACGACCGGCTCCATCATCTGACCGAGAATGCCGTCGGCGAGTATCATCACCGGGTTGCGGTACTTGTCCGCGAGGTCGAACCCGAGCATCGTGTAGTCGTACAGCTCCTGCACGTTCGATGGACCGAACGCGATCACGCGGTAGTCGCCGTGCCCTCCGCCGCGCGTAGACTGGAAGTAATCCGACTGCGCGGGTGAGATGTTGCCGAGACCGGGCCCACCGCGATTCACGTTGACGAAGAAGACGGGCAGCTCGGCGCTCGCCATGTATGAGATGCCTTCCTGCTTGAGGCTGATGCCGGGGCTCGATGAGGACGTCATGCACCTCTTCCCCACCACCGCCGCACCGAAGCACATGTTGATCGCCGCGATCTCGCTCTCGCTCTGGATGAAGACGCGGCCCTCCTCCGGCATCCTCCTCGACATGTAGGCCGTCAGCTCATTCTGCGGCGTGATGGGATACCCGAAGTAGCCCATGCAGCCGGCCTGCACGGCCGCCTCGCCGATGGCCTCGTTGCCTTTGATGAGTACTCTCTCACCAATCGGGACCTTATCGCTCATCGGTGGCTCCTTAAGGCGTTGTTCGCTACTTGAAAACGGTGATTGCAACGTCGGGGCACATCATTGCGCAGAAGGCGCAGCCCGTGCACTTCGACTGGTCGAAGCACTCGACGGGGTGGTAGCCCATGCTGTTGAAGTCCTCCGCGAACCTCAGGATCTTCCGCGGGCACGCCTCGATGCAGTAGCCACATCCCTTGCACCGCTCGACATCGACGTCGACCTTGGGCACTGCAGTAACCCCCTGAATGTGGTGTCGGCTGGCGTTTCGGGCTCGAACAGCCCAAACCTTAACCAATCTAGCATGCGCTGACGGCTGGGCCAAGCGTTTTTCGCCCTGTGAGGAAGGTTCCGAAGCTGCCTGGCGGCCGGGACACGACCACATCACGCCGCTACCCTACGAGACTCTCTTCGGCGCCCCACGGCAGGACGGCCACCGCCTGCTGTATATGCGGATTACACAGAAGGCCCGCGTCGCGCGCGTCCGCTACACCTATCCTTCTGATGAGCTCGACCACGCCTGGTTCCTCCAGGGTAAGAGGTTTCGAGAGCCTTATCCTCCACAGCACCCACCGCCTGGCGCTGCTCACGGATCCCGCGCCGAGGCGCCGCACCGCCGCCGCCATCGAGTCGCCGCGAGCAGTTTCTCTGTCGGACACAAGGATGGCTATCTCGTCGTCGGCAAGCGACAGGTCCGTAGCTCGTCCCGCGGCCAGCTCGAATCGGTGCTTGTTCGGGTTCGCGAACAGGTTGGTGGTCTCGACGATGCGCTCGAGCTCCGCGAGCGCGGTGGACGAGTTCTCGTCGAAGGCGGCCGCCCCGTCAGGCGCGACGACCGCGGTCGGTTCGACCTCGAGTTCCCACACCTCCGCGCGCGAGAGGTCCACGACCTGATCCGCGAAGCCCATCTTCACACGGACAGCCTCCAGCGCCGAGCGCGCCTCGTTGTCGGGTATCTTGAGCGAGACCGTGAGAACCACCGTGTCGCGGGTCAACGACCGCCTCCCGAGCGCGATGCCATCTCCGTGCAGTATCGGACGAACGACGCCATGACCGACGCGCCCGGGCCGGCGCCGCGCAGCTCACCCGAGCCCACGGCCGCGCGTCGTCTCCTGCCCCACTCCCCAGCGAGGTTCTGCGGGACCTGCATGAGCCACGCCGAGCGTTCCGGGTGCGGCATCATCGCCACCACGTTGCCGCGCTGGTTGGACACCGCCGCGATGTCCCTGACCGACCCGTTCGGGTTCGTGGGGAAGCCGTCCCCGGGGCTCCCGTCCGGCCGCACGTACGTCATTACAACCTGTCCCCTCTCGAAGAGACTCTCCACCAGATCTTCGTTCCCGGTCACGAACCGTCCCTCGGCGTGAGCCACCGGTATCGGCACCACGTCACCCGTTTCCAGCGCCGCCGTCGCAGCAGTGAAGGGCGCAGCGACGCGCAGGTGCGTCCAGAAGGTATGGTACCCGTCCCGGTCAGGCATCACGTTCGTCGCGAGCCCCATCTCCACACGACCCCGCTCGATGCCCGGTACGAGTCCCGCCTCGAGCAGGACCTGGGCGCCGTTGCAGATCCCGAGGACCGGCTTCCCGGCCTCGGCCTCCTCGCAGATGCGCTCGACGATGCGATCCTTCGCAGCTATGGCTCCCGCGCGAACGCGGTCCTGGTACGAGAAGCCACCGGGCAGCACGAAGCCGTCGTATGCCTCGAGCCCCGCCGCGGGCCGGTTCCACCTGAAGACGTCGCACGCCGCGCCGGCCGCCAGGAGCGCGCGCCGCGTCTCCTGCTCGCAGTTGACGCCGGGAAACCTGAGAACCGCTATCCGCGGTACGCTGCCCATCGACCTCTCCCGCACCCTGCGGCTACGGCCGCATGTGTGCCGTCACTCCATCTTCCTCGAGGCGCCGCTTCGCCATGCCGACGCAAGCTCCGCCCACCCAACGCTCACGGGTCCGCACTCGAGTCCCTCGATCGCGAGCCCGTCGGCCTCGGTGGTCTCGCCGATGCGCGCGCTCCAGACCGCCCGCCTCTCGAGGACGGCCAGCACGGCATCCTCGTTCTCGGGGCGCACCTCGAGCACGTAGCCCCCATTCTCGCAGAAGAGAAAACGGCAGGCCTGGCCGGCTCCCACGGCCCCGTCGGAGGCCTGGTGCGTCAGCCGAACGCCCGGCGTCTCATCCGGCGCCGACCCAAGCATCATCTCGGCGACCGCGACCACCAGACCGCCCTCAGAGATGTCGTGGCACGCCTCCACCAGCGCCCGCTCCGCGAGGTCGGTAACGGCGGCGCACGCCGCTCGCTCCTCGTCGAACCGCACGCGCGGAACGTCGTCTCCCGTGACGCCCAGCACCGTCCTTGCGAACTCGGACGCGCCCAGCTCGCCGTGTCTCCTGCCCACCAGGTAGAGCGCGTTGCCGGCGCCCTTGAGCCCCATCGTCACCGCCCGGCCGGCGTCCTCCAGGTAGCCGACGCAGCACACGACCGGAGTGGGAAGCACGGCTCTTCCCGTGGACGACTGGTTGTAGAACGACACGTTGCCCGAGACCACGGGGACCGGTTCTCCCGAGTTCTTCATGCCGATGCCTCTCGCCGCGTCGCCTATACCCTTCACCGCCTGTACGAAGTCGTGGAAGACCTCCGGCACCTCCGGGCTCCCGAAGTTCAAGCAGTCCGTGAGGGCTATCGGCACCGCGCCGACGGCCGCGACGTTCCTGATTGACTCGGCGACCGCCGCCGCGCCGGCCGTGTACGGGTCGACGGCCCCGAGGAACGGGTTCCCGTCGGTCGCGACGGCCACTCCCGCCCGCGAGCCCT